>NZ_JAIUIM010000001.1:0-524877 GCF_020165615.1 Mesorhizobium sp. BH1-1-5 | reverse complement strand
CCCCCCCCCCCCCCCCCCCCCCCCCTCGACCCTGATGTCATTAGGTAATCTCGGCTGAGCGCGGCCGTTGGCGCAATGATGAGTTTTTATTTAAATGGGGCTTGCGGGAAATGCGTGCCAACACACTTATCATGATCGTGCTCGCCGGTATATTTGGCGTGCTGGCGGTTGTGCTTGTGAATATATGGCTGGCGGGTCAGCGCAGCGCCTTGGCTCAATCTAGCGTCGTGCAAGCCAGCACGGTCGTGGTAGCAGCCGTGCCGCTGAAATTCGGCGATGCGCTGAGCGCCGACAATCTGCGTGAGATTGCGTGGCCCGTAGGGTCGGTGCCGGCGGGCGCTTTCAAGACCGTCAAGGAGGCGATGGCCGGCAACGGCACGCGCCAGGCGCTGCAATCGATCAGCGCCAATGAACCTATTCTTGCGGCCAAGATCACCGGACCGGGCCAGCGCGCCACGCTGTCGGCCGTGCTGAGCGAAGGCATGAAGGCGGTTTCGATTCGCGTGAACGACGTGCTCGGCGTCGCCGGCTTCGTCTTCCCCGGCGACCGTGTCGATATATTGCTGAACCGTACGGTTCGCGACGACGCAGGCCCCGAAAGGAGTTTCGTCGACGTGTTGCTGCAGAGTGTCAAAGTTCTTGCCGTGGACCAAGTAGCAGACGAAAGCAAGGATAACCCACAAGTCGTGAAGGCGGTCACCGTCGAAGTCAGCACCAAGGACGCCCAGAAGCTGACGCTTGCGGCAGGCGCCGGCCAATTGTCACTGGCACTGCGTCAGGCCGCGGAAAGCAAAAGCGAGGCGAATGAGCGGGTCACGCTGGCGGATCTGACGGCTGACACGCCGGAAGATGTCGCCAAGCGCCAGGCCGAGCTCGACAGGCAGGCGGCCGACGAAGCCGCGCGCCAGCAGGCGGATCAAAAAATCGATGGACTGGCCAAGGCGGTGGAGCGGGTCGGCAGCCAGATCGACCAGATGAGCAAGGTAAAGCCGGTTACGGTCGTAGCCGCGGCACCTCAGGCGCAACAGCCGGTCAAGGAAATTCAGCCGGAGCCGCCGAAGCGGGCAACGGTTGGCGTGTTCCGGGGCATCAAGTTGGAATCATACGAAGTGCCGCGACAAGACTGACGAGGGTCGGCGCGGGGGCTGCCATAGGCAGCGAGCGGGGAGACGGGGAATGAATAGGTTTTCGGTAAGGATAGCGGCGGTCGCGCTGTCCTTCTTGGTTGCACCGGCGATGCTCGGCCATCCGGCCAGGGCCGCTGACCGGTTCATCGATGTGTCGCGTCCAACGCTGCATCGCGTGTTCGTGCCGGTGTCGCAATCCGCGACGATCCAGGTGAACGCCACTTTGGGCGACATCGTCGTCGGCGACGAGAAGATCGCCGATGCGCAGCCGATGACGGACAAGACGCTCTACATCATCGGCAAGACCGTCGGCACCACCACCGTCAATCTGTTTTCCGAGGACAAGCGCTCGCTCGGCGCCATCCAGATCGAGGTCGGCCAGGATGTCAGCGACATGGCGGTAGCCATTCGCCAGGTGGCACCTAAAGCCCGCATCGAGATCGGCTCGATCAATGGCAAGGTTCGCCTGAGCGGTCACGTCAAGGACGCCGCGACGCTGGCATCGATCGTGGAAGTCACGCAGCAATACGGGCCTGACTCCATCATCAATGCCGTCACCATCGACGACAGCGAGCAGGTCAATCTGTCGGTGCGCATCCTCGAGGCCAAGCGCAATGCCGGCCGCGACCTGGGCGTGTCGCTCAAAGGCGCCAACCGTAGCGGCAAAACTATTTGGGGAACTGGCGATGCTACTGTCGACAAGGACGGGACCGTGCTCGGAACCGGCGACCTGGTCAGCGGGCTTTTGTCCAACACCAATCCTTTCGCAGCGCTGATTACCCGCATCATCGACAGCAACATCAAGGTCGACCTGATCATCGAGGCACTGGAAGCAAAGGGCGTCGTCCGCACGCTGGCAGAACCCAATCTCACCACAGTTTCCGGCGAAACGGCCAGCTTCAATGCCGGCGGCGAAGTGCCGGTGCGCAGCGTCAATGCCCAAGGCGAAGTCGAGATTCAGTTCAAGCAGTTCGGTGTCAATCTGAACTTCACGCCTGTGGTGCTCGACGACGGCAAGATCCACATCAAGCTAGCGCCGGAAGTGAGCGACCTGACCGGCTTCACCAGCGCGGGCGATCCGATCTTCACCAACCGCAAGCTGTCGACCGTGGTAGACCTTCGTGACGGCCAGAGCTTTGCCGTCGGCGGCCTGCTCTCCAGCAAGAACACCATACAGCAAAACCAAGTGCCGTGGCTTGGCCAGGTGCCGATCGTCGGCGCGTTGTTCAAGAATTCGAGCACGGCGAAGGAAGAAACCGAGCTTGTGGTCATCGTGACGCCGCATCTGGTGCGGCCGGTGAAGCCCGGCGAGCAACTGGCGACGCCATTCGACAAGACGAAGCCGGCCAACGATCCGGAACTCATGCTGCTCGGCCAGCTCGAGGTCAACAAGGACATGATCCGCATGTATGAGCATGGCGACGGCGTCACCGGGCCGTACGGCCACATGCTGGATGTCAAATCGAAGGACAAGCTGCTCTATGTCAAAAAGTAAGCTCCTGCTCGTTCTTCTCGGCACCGGCCTGCTCGCGGGCTGCGCGGCCGACTATCTCAACAATTACGACACGATGACGCTGGCTGCTGGCGACTCGCAGAAGACCAATCAGTTGCTGCAGACGGTCGATCCGTACAATCCGGCTTCGAACAACACGAAGATCGAAGGCGACGGGGCACGCTCGGTCGGCGTCGTGCAGAAATACAAGCTACCGCCAAGCTCATCCGCGCCGGCGACGAACATGACAGTCAATGTCGGACCGTCAACGAGCGCCAACTGAACATAAGGATGTGGGGTTGCGCCAGGCGACGAGGGCCGGCGCGAGACGAAAAGAGAGTAGGGTCATGTTGGGGACCATACGCAGATTCTGGCGCGATCAGCGCGGCATAGCACTCATTCTCGTCAGCGTTATGCTGCCGGCCATCATAGGCTTCTCGCTGCTGGTCATCGACATGAGTCGTCTGAACAATCTGCATTTCGATTTGCAGAAGGGCGCCGATGCGTTCGCGCTGGCGGGCGCGGCGGAACTCGATGGCCAATCGGACAGCATCGTCCGAGCCGACCGCGCTATCGCGACTCTGGTCTCAAACCAGTACAATTTTTCAGACTCCACAACCCCGGGGCCTCAGACCTTGGCCGCCGCCGGTGTGACGAGACGCTATCTCAACAATCTGCCAGCCGACAACGCGGCGATCCCGGCTTCGTACGTCATCACCGACGAAGTGACGAATGCCAAAACAGCGCGATATGTTCAAATCAACGTGACGCCGATCGGCTTCGCCGCGATCTTTCCGGTCTCGTTCCTGAGCAGTTCCGCCACCGGCAACTTCGACGTCGCGGCAACCGCGGTAGCCGGTTTCAACACGTCCGTTTGCGACTACACTCCGGTCTTCATCTGCAACCCCTATGAAAAGACCGAGGCTGCCGGAGGGCTGACCCTGGAGCAGGCGGCGAGCGATCGCAGTCAGCGACGCAAGCAGTTGATCCTGCGTGGCGACGACTTCTATGGCCCCGGCAATTTCTCGTTTCTGGCCACGCCGCTCGGACCCGGAGCCAATGCGCTCGGAGACGCTCTTGCGAGTGTGAAGCCCGCCTCCTGCTATACCCAGAACGGCGTAACCACCAAGCCGGGCCAGAATTCAGGTCAAGTGCTGGACGGCCTCAATGCCCGTTTCGGTCTGACGTCCGGCTATGTGACATCCGCTCCGCCGGCGCAAAATGTCCGCATGGGCGTTCAGAGCGTAACCTGCAAAAGCGGAGCGGTGAAGTCCATCACCTTCAACACGACGACGAACGGCACGACGACGAATGGCACGGTCGGCCTCAATCGCGATGACTGCTACTATGGAATTGGCTCGTGTACGCCACTGGACCCCGCGAACCCTTCCCAGGCCGGCACGCTTGGCAACGGAGAATGGCATGCCGACCGTTATTGGACCGCCAACCATCTCGTCCCAGGCAGCACGACGACATCGAGGCCCTTCCCAACCGGAGTACCATGGACCTCGACCGGGACAAACGAAGCCACGCGCTATGAGATCTATCGTTACGAAGTCGACAACGGTTTAATCGGCGACAAATCGACATCGGGGGACACCGGGTTACCGCTTTGCAGCATGGGTTCCATCGCTCCGCCAGACCGACGCATTCTCTATGGCGCCATCATTGATTGCGGCAAGGTTTCCCTGAACGGCAAAACGACCAACGCCCCAGTCAGGGCCTTCGGCAGTTTCTTCATCACCGAGCCGATCAAGGACGGCAAGCAGATCTATGTCGAGTTGGTCGACATCACGGGCAAGGGCGGACGCGGCACGCTCGACAATTTCCTGCGCGACAAAGCGCAGCTCTACAGGTGACGGCTATGCTGCGAAACGCCGTTTGCCTCATGAAAGAATTCCACGCGGATCGGCGTGGCTCGGTGCTGGTCGAGATGACGCTCGTCGCACCGCTGATGCTGCTGCTCTCGGCCGGCGTGTTCGAATTCGGCAATCTCATTCACGACAGGCTGCTGATGCAAGCCGGGCTGACCGACGCGGCACGCTTCGGTGCCCGCTGCAACAGCCAATTATACACCGATGCTGGCCAGTCGGCCATCGACTGCGCAGACATGGCGACGAATATCGCGGTCTACGGAACGGCCTCAGTGACCGTCGTTAGCGGCAAAGTGACGAACAGCCCGCGCGTCACCGGGTGGCAGAAGACGAATGTGACCGTGACCATCGGCGCCAGCGGTTCCTGCCATGACGCCGTCTCCGGCGGCATCACCCAATACCGATCGGTAACGCCGCAGGTGTGCATCGTCAGGGCCGAGGGGACCTACCCTTATAGCGGCGTCGGCATGCTGGCGTTCCTCAACATCGGCACGATCACGCTGAGCGGCTCCCATGAGGAGCGGTTGATACGGTTTTGACGATGATGAGACGCTTCGCAAAATCAGAGCACGGCGCGGCCATGGTCGAGATGACGATCGTCGCGCCCCTGCTCTTTGCGCTGACGCTCGGCTTCGTCGATTTCGGCTATGCCCTCTATCAATGGAATGGCGCGACCAAGGCCGTCCAGCTCGGCGCAAGGCTGGCCTCGATCTCCGATCCCGTGGTGCCGGCAGCCACGGTTATCGCTGCGGTTACCGCAGCGGAACCGACCGCATTGCCGGGCGCGCCGGTCAAGGCCGGCGACTATACCTTCGAATGCAAGTATACCGGTAGCACCGGAGCCTGCAAGGACAAGAACGGCACATCCGTCAGTTTCGACGACACTGCCTCCAAAGCCTTCAGCCGCGTCTTCCGAGGCGATACTGCCTACACCGCCAACGATGCCTGCCCCACCCCCACCGGAACGCAGCGGCCCGGCATGTGCCATTTTCTTCCGGGCCTGAAGCGAAGCGAGGTCGTTATAACCTATTCGGCGACGGGGCTAGGATTCGTGACCGGGCTTCAGACCGAGCTCGGCGGCGCCGTGCCGACCATCACTGTCCAGTTGCAGAACCGGACGTTCCAGTTCTTCTTCCTGGGCGGACTGATGGGGTTCGACGATATCAACATGCCCTCCATGCTGAGCACGGTGACGGGCGAAGACCTGAACACGAGCGCGCCATCATGAACGCCATCGACACCAGAGTTCTGCCTACCAAGCGCAAACAGGTCGCCCTGTTTTCCACCGATGCGAATTTCAAGCGCGATGTCACCACGCGGCTCGATGCGCTGGCGATCTATGACGTCAGGATCTCGGACGCGGCGGAGTTCCTGAAGGGGCCGCCGGTCGACAGCCGGCCCGGCATCATCATCCTCGATCTCGGCAATGGCGAACTGCTCGGCAATCCGGCGATCGTCGAGGCGCGCGCGGCCTGGGCTTCGGTGCCGCTGATCGCGATCTCGGACGAGCTCACTTCCGAGCAGACGCGCGTCCTGGTGCGCATGAACGCGTCCGACTGGCTGCACAAGCCGCTCGACGCCAAGGAGCTGCTCAACGCCGTCACCTTCCACGACACCGGCAACCAGGGCACCAAGAGCCGCATCGTCACCTTCATCGCCGCCAGCGGCGGCGCCGGCGCCACCACGCTGGCGATCTCGGCGGGCGAGCACCTTGCCTCGAAATCGGCCGAGCGGGCGGCTTCGACCTGTCTCGTCGACCTCGATTTCCAGAGCGCCAATTGCGGCGCCTATCTCAACCAGTTCAACCAGTTCGACCTCACCGGCATCATCGGCCAGCCGGACCGGCTCGACGTCGAGCTGATGGACGTCATCAAGCTCTCGCGGCCGTCCGGACTCACGCTCTACTCCTTCGAGCGGCCGCAGCTGCCGTTCGAGCCGCAGGGCTCCGACTTCGTCTTCAGGCTGCTCGACCTCGTCGCCTACCGCTTCGACGACATCGTCATCGACCTGCCAAATATCGAGACGCCGTGGCACGATTCGGTGCTGCGCACGAGCGACGAGATCTTCATCGTCTTCGAGCTCAACGTCGCTTCGCTGAGGCAAGGCAAGCGGCTCTACAAGAAGATCCGCGAATTGCGCGGCAACAAGGTCAACATCACGCTGGTCGCCAACAAGCACAAGCGCAAATGGTTCGGCAACCACTTCTCGCGCAGCGAGCTGGAGAAGATCTTCAAGGCGCCGCACATCAAGTCGCTGGCGCTGGACAATGCGCTGCTTGCCGACGCGCTGAACCGCGCCATCCTGCCTTCCGAGGTGGACGGACGCGCGCGCTTCAACAAGGACTTGAAACGCATGTTCAAGGAGCGGCTGGACAATGCCCAGCGCTAGCCGATCCACCGCTGCGCATCTGGCCGGCGCCTGCCTGGCGGGCATGGTGCTGGTGTCGACCTGCGGTTTCGCGCAAGCCGGATCCGGGTTGCCGCCGCTGCCTGCCATGGGCCCCAGCCTGCGCAAGGCGGTCGTCTTCCAGTCCGGCGAGCAGCCAGGCACGATCGTCATCCGCAAAAACGAGAAGGCGCTCTATCTGGTGACGGGCCAGGGCCAGGCGCTGCGCTACCAGATCAGCGTCGGCCGCGACGGCTTCGGCTGGACCGGGACTGTCAAGGTCGCCTCCAAGACCGAATGGCCGGAATGGCGCCCGCCCAAGGAAATGCGCGCGCGCCAGCGGGAGCTGCCGGCAATGGTGCCGGCCGGTCCCTACAATCCGCTCGGCGCCCGGGCGCTCTATCTGTCGCGCGACGGGCGCGACACGCTCTATCGCATCCATGGCACCAACGATCCCAAGGGCGTCGGTTTCGACGGCACGTCCGGATGCTTCCGGCTGACGAACACCGATGTGATCGATCTCTTCAAACGCGTCGCGGTGGGCGCAAAGGTGGTGGTTGAATGACGATGATCAGCGAGCCGGACGCTCCGGCAATCGAACTCGGCCTGCGGGAAGCCGCTCCGGGAAAGCCCAGCCGGGCCAAGATGATCGGTGTCGTCGCGGTGGGTGCGTTGCTTGTCACCGTCGTCAATGTGACGGCCGCGGTCTATCTCTACCGCGGCGTCAACGACCTCAAGACGATGGAGGCGCGGCTGGAGCAGCTCGGCCAGTTCGAGCAGCGCATCGGCGCCCGCATCGACACCGTCAACAACGGTTTCCAGAGCCGGTTCGAGACGCTGGACCGCCAGTTGCAGGCGAGTTTCGGCCAGATCAACGGCAATATCGCCAAGCTGGAGCAAGGCCAGCCCGTCGCGGCAAGCGAACCGGCGCCCGGTGCGTCCGAGCCGACCATGCTCGACAACACCACGGTGGCGGATGCGTCAGCGGCCGATGAAAGCGCTGGCTCCGCAGAAGGACAGCCTTCGTTCAAGCGGAAGGTCGCGCCTCCGGGACCCAACCCGTCCTACCAGCGCATCCAGCAACCCGACGGTAAGGTCTATTACAAGAAGATCAACTGAGCAGGCGGGCCATCCGGCTGCTTGGCCGGGACGCGCGTCAGTACAGATTGCGCTGCAGCGCCAGAATGCGGAGCGCACGGGTTTCGTTCTGCAGCCTTTTCTCGCCCAGGAATGCGACGTGACAATAGGCGCAGGCCGCGAGACCAAGGCACAACACGACGCAGTTCTGCAGGCTGAGATCGACCATCAGCGAGTATCGCCAGCCGCGCGGCGTCGTGAAGGCGGCAATCGTGCTTGCCGTTTCCGCATGGCTGCTCAGCGCGATCATCAGACCGGCGAACAGCATGGCCGCATGGTTGGCGAGGAAGAAGCCGGCGGACCATTTTGAGCGGCTGGCCATCCAGCAGCCGCCTGTCACAAAGACGATGATGGCAACGTCAAGCGCCATCGATCCGCCGAGATAGAGATTTGTCTGCTGCCAGAACATCGTCGAGAACGGGCGCAGCTCGAGCCAGGCATGCCACACGGCGGGGCTGGCGGGATAAAAGCCGAGCAGCAGCGCCGCCATCCGCTCCGCCGCCAGCAGAAGCAGCATCAGGGCCGGAAAGGCAAAAAGCAGTATCGGCTTGCGCATCGTGTCATCCCCTCGACATCCGATTACCGATTCTAGACTGCATTGGTTGCGCGACACTTAACGCAACGCCTTGCTTTTCAAGGAATGTCGCTCGTGTCTAATGTATGATCCGGTTCAACGGTGGGGGTGTCGCCGTGTCGACAGGAGCTAACGGGTTGGGCTCGGGCGGGATCATCGACAGCCGGCGCGATCCCGCGGGGTCCCGCGCGTGAGCCAGGCGAGCCCGCCCGGCCGCCCGTTGCTGGCGTCCGCGCTCGGCGGGCTCGGGCTGCTCGCGGGCATGGCGCTGATCGCCGAGGGCGGGCGTTGGCTGCCGTCCGACCCGCCTTCCGCCGCACCGGCACAAGGCGCTGGCGACCTGAAGCCAGCCTCCCACGTCCCGATGCACGACAAGCGACCAGGGGAGCCGGCGCGCAAGATCGCCGAGGACCTCATCGCGCCGCCGCCGCTCGACCCATCCGGGATCGAGCGCATCGAGCCGCGCCCTCCGCTTGGCGAGCTCGGACTTGCACCGCTGCCGACGACGCCGATGCCGCAGGATTGGCGCGGGACGCTGCTCTTCCGTCCGGTCGCGACCTCCTCGGCGGTCTTCGAAGCCATGGGACGCACGGTCGCCATCAGCGGCACGGTCGACATAGACCCCGACAGGACCTGCACGTTCGACGATACCGCCTGGCTCTGTGGCCAGCGGGCGCGGGCCGCCTTCAACGCCTGGCTGCGCGGCCGGGCGCTCAAATGCCTGCTTCCGCCGGACGCCGACCGTTTCGCCATCGCCGCGCCCTGCGCGCTCGGCAAGCAGGATGTCGGCGCCTGGCTGGTTTCCAACGGCTGGGCGATGGCCGCTCCCACCGGCATTTACGGCAAGGCGGAGGTGGTGGCGAGAAACGCCCGGATGGGCATTTTCGGCCCGCCGCAATAGCACTGCTGCGTGAAAACGGGCGGCCGGTTCCGTTGCGGAACCTGCGTGAAAGCAGAATGGCCAGAGCGATTCAGCGGTTCTAAAAGCTGGATCAGGCCAACGACCCCGGCTGGTCATCAATGCGCAAGCCGCCGGCCGCGGCAGTCTTTTGTGCCGGATCCAGCGCTTGCCATGGAGAAGATGCCGACTTGCATCAAATTGTACGCTTCCGTGAAACCGAAATTGCAACGGACCTCCTGTAAGGCAATGCGTCGAACAGGAGATTGGCCCTTGACCACGAAAACACCGACCGCGCCGGTTCAAACGTGGAGGCACCTGATCTTGCTGGTCGTGCTTGGCACCGCCGCCTGCGTCGGTCTTTCGCTCGCGCTGAACTACGTGCTGCTTTTCAGCGACAGCCTCACACCATTCGGCCGGGGTGCCGTCACGGCAATCATCGTGCCGATCGTCATCGGTCTGCCGCTGTTTGCCCTGCTCGGCTGGCAACAGATCGAGATCCGCCGCTACCGGCAGGAACTCACCAGATCCGGCACCTATGACCAGCTGACCGGCTGCTTGAACGGCAAGGTGTTCACCTCGATGGTCGACAGGAGGGCGGCGAGGCCGGTCGGTCCGCGCTCCGGTGCCTTTCTGGTCATCCATCCGGAACATCTGGCATCGATCAACCTGCGTTTCGGTCTCGAATGGGGCGACGAGGCGTTGCGGCTGATCGCATCGGCGATCCGGTCCGCGGTGCGCAAGGACGATCTGATCGGCCGGATCGGAACCTCGATGTTCGGCGTCTTCCTGCCGGGCGCGAGCGAAGAGGACGCCAAGGACGTGGGCGAGCGCATTCGCGGTACGGTCGGCGAGATCTATTTCGCGCCGAAAGGCGACAAGGACGTGCTTGCGATCAGCGTCGGTGGCGTCATTTTCGAGCGTGAGCTGGATTTCGAGGACATGTTCCGCTTCGCGGAGGAAGGCATGGCCGAGGCCCCTGACGAAGCCGGCCTGCGGCTGTCGCACGTCACCAACTGAGCCGGCGAGCGGAACCCAACGCCCCCACGAGCCACAATTCCGCGGCATATCGTTCTTCAAGGGCGGCATGGTGTTTATGCCTCAGATACCACCCATGCAGAGATACTTCATCTCAAGGTAGTCCTCGAGGCCGTGGCGAGAACCTTCCCGCCCGATGCCTGACTGTTTGACCCCGCCAAAAGGCGCGGCCTCCGAGGACATGCGCCCGGTGTTGATGCCGATCATGCCGTATTCCAGGGCCTCCGCCACACGCCAGACCCGTTTCAGGTTGGAAGCATAAAAATAAGCGGCGAGGCCGTAGATCGTGTCGTTGGCCTCACGCACGACCTGATCCGCATCCTCGAAGCGGATGACGGGAGCCAATGGCCCAAATGTCTCCTCCTGCGCCACCGCCATCGCGCTGGAGATGTCGGTAAGGACGGTCGGCTGGAAAAAAGTGCCGTCCACGCCAATCCTATCTCCGCCGCAGCGGATCACGCCGCCTTTTCCCACGGCATCGGCGATGTGGGATTCGATCTTGGCCAAGGCGTGGACGTCGATCAGCGGGCCGATGGCGACACCAGGATCGAAACCGTCACCGACCTGAAGCTGTCGGACCCGCTCGACGAATTTGTCGACGAACTCGTCATGAACGCCCGACTGCACGTAGAGGCGGTTGGCGGAAACGCAAGTCTGGCCGGCATTGCGGAACTTCGCCTGGATCGCCCCGTCCACGGCAGAGTCGATATCGGCGTCATTGAAGACGATGAAAGGCGCATTGCCGCCCAGCTCAAGGCTGACCTTCTTGATCTGGTCCGAGCACTGGCGCATGAGCAGCCGCCCGACTTCGGTTGATCCGGTGAAGCTGATCTTGCGCACCTTGGGATTGTGGCAGAGCTCACGCCCCACCGCGGCGCCCTCCGAGGCGTAGATGAGGTTCACCACACCATCGGGAAAACCGGCCTCGGCGGCGAGCGCGAACATGGCGCCTGCGACAAGCGGCGTCTGCTCGGCAGGCTTCAATACGATGGCGCAGCCCGCCGCCAGCGCCGGCGAGATCTTGCGCGCCACCATCGAAGCGGGAAAATTCCATGGGGTGATCGTGCCGACGACGCCGATCGGCTGCTTGATCACCAGCATGCGGCGGTCTGTCGACGGCGCCGAGATCGTCTCGCCATAGATGCGATTGGCCTCTTCGGCGTACCACTGCAGATAGGCGGCCGCATGGGAAACTTCCGATTTGGCTTCAGCGAAGGGCTTGCCCATCTCGGCGGTGAGAATTGCGGCAAGGTCGCCGGTATGGGTGACGATCAGCTGGTGCCATTGCCATAGCATTTCGCTGCGCTCCCGAGCGGTCAGCGCTGCCCACTCGGCCTGGGCGACATAAGCCTTATCGATCGCCGCGCGCGTCTCCTCGACGCCCATGTCGGGAAGTTCCGCCAGCAATTCGCCGGTCGACGGGTTGAAGACCTCAAACGTACGTCCGCCAGCCGGCGCACCAAGCGCCGGCACACGGTCGATCGAGCCAAACAGGTCGCGAGATTTCAAGTGGCGGGTCATCGGCAGGCGCAGAGGCAATACCGCTTTCCTTCTAGTCAAGCTGGCGTATCGGAAACGCCACCATGTCCTGCGCATGCGCCGGTTTCATAGGGCCTGGGAAGGATGGCGGTAGACCCACCTGCACCCTCGAAGTGCATCGGCACGGCGCGGTTGAGCTTACGTTGGAAAAGCTGGTGCTGCGAGAGAGGATTGAACTCTCGACCTCTCCCTTACCAAGGGAGTGCTCTACCACTGAGCTACCGCAGCCTGCGATGGCGGCGCTTCTGCCATATCGAACCGGCGAGCGCAAGGCCAAGAAAAACCCAAAGCGTCGCATCTGATTCTTGGCCGCCATCATGCGGTTTGGGGCGGCATGCTCGGCTGATCCACAGCGCGAAGCCGGCTCTCGTCCCGCTTTCATGACATGGCCGCGCCAAAATGCTAGCCATTGCGGAATCGGCCGGCTGAGCGCCCGTCAGGGATCGGATGATGAACGACAAGGCAAATCCACCGAAAAAAGGCGACGGCGAGCGTAAGGACCGACTGGCCGAGGCGTTGCGCGCCAATCTGCAGAAGCGCAAGGCGCAGGCACGCTCACGCCGGGTTGGCGACGCTGACAAGCAGCGCGTCCGCAGTGCCGACGATCGGCCGGAAGGGTTGCCGGCTGCAGGAAAAATGCACAAGGACTGACCAAATCAGCCATACTGCCCGGCCATGGTCGGTCCGGTTTTAAGAAAATCCTATTTCTTGAACCAAGCCGGCCAATGGTCTAAGCCGGGCACACTCAACCGATTGAAGCGGCCTGTTCGGGCCGAGGGGACGTTTTCTTATGGATCGCATCAGAATTGTCGGCGGCAACGAGCTGGCCGGTACCATTCCGATCTCGGGCGCCAAGAACGCGGCATTGCCGCTGATGATCGCCTCGCTGCTCACCGACGACACGCTGACGCTCGAAAACGTGCCGCATCTGGCCGATGTCGAGCAGTTGATCCGCATCCTCGGCAATCACGGCGTCGATTATTCCGTCAACGGCCGGCGCGAGAAACAGCAGGAAGGCTATTCGCGCACCATCAATTTCTCGGCCCGCAACATCGTCGACACCACCGCGCCTTATGAGCTGGTCTCGAAGATGCGTGCCTCCTTCTGGGTGATCGGGCCGTTGCTTGCCCGCATGGGCGAGGCCAAGGTATCGCTGCCCGGCGGTTGCGCCATCGGCACGCGCCCGGTCGACCTGTTCCTCGAGGGCCTGCAGGTTCTGGGCGCCGAGCTCGACGTCGACAATGGCTATGTCATCGCCAAGACCCGGAATGGCCGCCTGATCGGCAACCGCTACGTGTTCCCGAAGGTCTCGGTCGGCGCCACCCATGTGCTGATGATGGCGGCCTCGCTCGCCAAGGGCGAGACGGTGCTGGAAAATGCGGCCCGCGAACCCGAGATCGTCAACCTTGCCGAATGCCTGGTCGCCATGGGCGCGAAGATCCACGGCGCCGGCACCGGCACCATCACCATCCAGGGCGTCGAGGCGCTGTCGGGCGCCCGCGTGCGCGTCATTCCGGACCGCATCGAGACCGGCACCTATGCCATGGCGGTGGCCATGACCGGCGGCGACGTGATGCTCGCCGGCGCCCGGCCTGACCTTTTGCAGAGCGCGCTCGACGTGCTTGTCGAGACCGGCGCCGAGATCACGCCGACCAATGAGGGCATCCGCGTCAAGCGCAACGGCGCCGGGATTGCGCCGGTCGACGTGACCACCGCCCCCTTCCCCGCCTTCCCGACCGACCTGCAGGCACAGTTCATGGGCCTGATGACGATGGCCAGCGGCAAGTCGCGCATCACCGAGACGATCTTCGAGAACCGCTTCATGCATGTTCAAGAACTGGCCCGGTTGGGTGCCCACATCACGCTTTCCGGCCAGACGGCGATCGTCGACGGCGTTTCCAAGCTGAAGGGCGCGCCGGTGATGGCGACAGACCTGCGCGCCTCGGTGTCGCTGGTGATCGCCGGCCTTGCGGCAGAGGGTGAGACGACGGTCAACCGCGTCTACCATCTCGACCGCGGCTTCGAGCGGCTGGAAGAAAAGCTCTCCGGCTGCGGCGCGGTGATCGAGCGCATTTCGGGCTGACGCTTGCCAGCATCTGCCTCGGGCGAGTTGCACCGGCGGGAAAGACCGCATAACAGAGGGCTGAATTATCAACCTTCAGGTGCGCATTCGGCATGGCAGCTCTCAAGCTCATCGCGCTCGACGACCAGGATCTGAGCATCGTCTCGGCGCATGTCCAGGACGCCGTGATGAAGGTCTCCGACCTCGAATATCTGCCGGCGGCCAAGCGTTTCGTGCTGACCATGAACCGCTTCGTCTGGGAAGCGAAATCGGGGCTGTTCCGCCAGCACAATGAACGGCGGCAGAGCGTCCTGCATTTCGACCGTGTGCTCGGCGCCAAGACCAGCGGCATTGCCCGCGACAAGCCGGCCGAGGTGCTGTCGCTGCTTGCGGTCAGCTTCATCGCCATCAGCAAGCCGGCCGGCATCGTCGAGCTGGTGTTTTCGGGCGGCGGCACCATCATGCTCGACGTCGAATGCGTCGAGGCAAGGCTCGCCGATGTCGGCGGCTCCTGGGAAGCCACCTCGCGCCCCGCGCACAGAGGCTAAAGCATAATGGCGATAACGCTCCGACAGCAGGATGCCGATTTCGAACAGTGTTTTTCGGCCTTCCTCACCACCAAGCGCGAGGTGTCTGCCGATGTCGAGGCGGTGGTGCGCGACATCATCGCCCGTGTGCGTGCCGAAGGCGACAAGGCGCTGATCGACTACACGCTTAAGTTCGACAAGGCCGATCTCCGCGCGCTCGGCATCGCCGTTTCGAAGGACGACATCGCCAAGGCCTATGAAGCGGCCGATCCGGCCACGGTCGAGGCGCTCAAATTCGCGCGCGACCGTATCCGCTCGCATCACGAGCGGCAGAAGCCGAAGGACGACCGCTACACGGATGCCGCCGGCGTCGAGCTCGGCTCGCGCTGGACGGCGGTCGAAGCCGTTGGCCTTTACGTGCCGGGCGGCACGGCGAGCTACCCAAGCTCGGTGCTGATGAACGCCGTGCCGGCCAGGGTCGCCGGTGTCGAGCGCATCGTCATCGTCGTGCCGGCCTCGGGCGGCGTCATCAATCCGCTGGTGCTGGTGGCCGCCGACCTTGCCGGCGTTTCGGAAATCTACCGCGTCGGCGGAGCGCAGGCCGTCGCAGCCCTTGCGTACGGCACTGGGACGATCAAGCCGGTCGCCAAGATCGTCGGGCCGGGCAATGCCTATGTAGCTGCGGCCAAGCGGCAGGTGTTCGGCACCGTCGGCATCGACATGATCGCCGGGCCGTCGGAAGTGCTGGTGGTGGCCGACACCGACAACGATCCGGATTGGATCGCGGCAGACCTTCTGGCGCAGGCCGAGCACGACGTTTCGGCGCAGTCGATCCTGATCACCGACAATGCCGAATTCGGCAAGGCGGTCGAGCAAGCGGTCGAGCGCCAGCTGAAGGTCCTGCCGCGCGCCGAGACGGCGGCCGCCAGCTGGCGCGACTTCGGCGCGGTGATCCTGGTGCCGACGTTGGAAGCCTCGCTGCCGCTGGTCGACCGGATCGCGGCCGAGCATGTCGAGCTCGCTTTCGACGATGCCGAGGGCTTCCTTTCCAGGATGCGCAACGCGGGCGCCGTGTTCATCGGCCGCCATACGCCGGAGGTCATCGGCGACTATGTCGGCGGCTCGAACCACGTTTTGCCGACGGCACGCTCGGCGCGTTTCTCGTCGGGTCTGTCCGTGCTCGATTTCGTCAAGCGCACTTCGATCCTGAAGCTCGGGCCGGAGCAGCTCAAGGCGCTGGCGCCGGCCGCGATCGCGCTCGCCAAGGCGGAAGGGCTCGACGCCCATGCCCGCTCTGTCGCGATCAGGTTGAACATGTAGCGATGTCCGGCCACGACCAAACCCGCGACAGGCTGATCGACGTCGAGCTCGACGAATCGATCGGACGTTCGACGCCCGACGTCGAGCACGAGCGGGCCGTGGCCATCTTCGACCTCATCGAGGAGAATAGTTTCCGACCGATCAGTGATGACGGCGCAGGCCCTTACAGGCTCAAGCTTTCATTGGCCGAGCAACGCCTGGTCTTCGCCGTCAGCCGCGAGAACGGCGCCGATGTCGTCACCCACATCCTGTCGCTGACGCCGCTGAGGCGCATCGTCAAGGACTACTACCTGATCTGCGAAAGCTATTACGAAGCCATCCGCTCCTCGACGCCGAGCCATATCGAGGCGATCGACATGGGCCGGCGCGGCCTGCACAATGAGGGCTCGCAGACGCTGATGGACCGGCTCGCCGGCAAGATCGAGATCGACTTCGACACGGCGCGCCGGCTGTTCACGCTGGTCTGCGTGCTGCACTGGCGGGGCTAGATCAGGATGATGTTTCGTTGAAACACCATCCTGATCCAGTTCTTTGTTGGAGCATGATCTTTTCCAAAAACCGGTTCCCACTTTTTGGGATCATGTTCTAGTGCCCGCCCTGCCGCATTCCGTCCTGTTCCTGTGCGGCATGAACGCCGTGCGCTCGCCGATCGCCGAGCAGCTGGCGCGCCGCATGCTGCCCGCCACCACCTTCGTCGCTTCGGCCGGCGTGCGCGCCGGCGAGCGCGACCCGTTCGTCGACGCGGTGCTGGCCGAGGAGGGCCTGTCGCTCGGCGAGCGCCAGCCCAGGACGCTGGAGGAGCTGGAAGACGACTATTTCGACCTGATCGTCACGCTGGCGCCGGAAGCGCATCACGCGGCGCTTGAGCTCACCCGCTCGCTCGCCGTCGAGGTCGAATACTGGCCGATGCCCGACCCGACCGACACCGGCGGGACGCGCGAGCACATCATGGCCGCCTATCGCGACGTGCGCGAGCGGCTGAAAGCGCGCATAAGCCGACGTTTTGCGGCACCAGGGCCCAAAAGCGCCCCGGATTAAGCTTGTTCACAAGCGCACGATTATCATATAGGTTCCGCGCAAATTCCGGCCCGGTGCTGGAACGCCCATCCAAGCAAAGGTATCGAATGCCGAAGGAAGAAGTCCTCGAGTTTCCAGGTGTGGTCACCGAACTGCTGCCCAATGCGATGTTCCGCGTGAAGCTCGAAAACGAACACGAAATCATCGCCCACACGGCCGGCCGCATGCGCAAGAACCGCATCCGCGTGCTGACCGGCGACAAGGTCCTGGTCGAGATGACGCCTTACGACCTGACCAAGGGCCGCATCACCTACCGTTTCAAATAGCAAACCGGCCTCAAGCGCGATGAGCATCCTGCAGAAGCTCGTGCTTGCCTCGGGTTCGCCGCGCCGCATCGAACTCTTGCAGCAGGCCGGCATCGAGCCGGACCGGGTGCTGCCTGCCGATGTCGACGAGACACCGCTGCGCGCCGAGCATCCGCGCTCGTTGGCCAAGCGCCTTTCCAAGGACAAGGCCGAGAAGGCCCTGGCCTCGCTGAAAGGCGAGGAGGACTATGCGCCCGCCTTCATCCTCGCCGCCGACACGGTGGTGGCGGTCGGGCGGCGCATCCTGCCCAAGGCCGAGACGATCGACGACGCCATCAATTGCCTCGGCCTGCTTTCCGGCCGCTCGCACCGGGTCTATTCCGGCATCTGCCTGATCACGCCCGGCGGCAAGCTGCGCCAGCGGCTGGTGGAGACCAGGGTGCGCTTCAAGCGGCTGCCGCGCGAGGAGATCGACGCCTATGTCGCCTCGGGCGAATGGCGCGGCAAGGCCGGCGGCTATGCCGTGCAGGGCCTGGCCGGCTCCTTCGTCGTCAAGCTGGTCGGCTCCTACACCAATGTGGTCGGCCTGCCGCTCTACGAGAGCGTGGCGCTGCTTTCCGGCGAAGGCTTCAAGGCGCACCAGAACTGGCACGCCGCGCGCTCATGAGCATAGTCTAAACATGAGTTCGGACGACAAGGTCACGCCGCTGAGGCCGAAGCGGCCCTGCCCCGAATGCGGAAAACCTTCCTCGCGCGAGCATTATCCGTTCTGCTCGGCGCGCTGCAAGGACATCGACCTCAACCGCTGGCTGAAGGGCGCCTATGTCATTCCCGGCCGCGACGGCGAAGAGGAAGAAGACGACGCGCCCAAGCCGGGCCCGACGCCCAAGGACGAGCCCTGAGCGCAGCCGGCGCCCGGCCGTTTCCGAGCGATTTTTCTTTCCTGACGAAATCAACACCTAGGCGCTGGACAGGCAGGATTCCCGTGCTATAACCCACGCGCTTTCAAGGGGCGCCGCCTGGTGCCTTCGCGAAACCCGGCGGGCGTATCCCGTTAGCCGGCACAGGCCCAGATAGCTCAGTTGGTAGAGCAGCGGACTGAAAATCCGCGTGTCGGTGGTTCGAATCCGCCTCTGGGCACCATTTCACTTTCCCATCGCTTCTCACGACGTCTCACCAATCAATACAAATCAATGACTTAGCCTAGTTTGGCGGTTTATGATGACCCACCGCGTACCGTTGCAACGCATCGGTTTGTGGGTAACGATTTAGGCGTTACCCATTACCCGGGAGGTCCGTTACCCATGTCTCTCTCCGACTTCGCCTGCAAGAACGCTAAGCCCAAAGACAAGCCGTATCGTCTTGCTGATGGCGACGGGCTTTATCTCCTCGTCCGGAACAACGGCTCCAAACTCTGGCAACTGCGGTACCGCTACCTGGCACCATCTCTTCATGGTCCGTTCCGGGCGCATGTCCCGGCATTCGCTGAGGCGTCCATGCCTCAGTTTCCACACTTGGCTCAATTTGTCTGTCTTTCGACGCGAGCGTCGTGGTCAGGCGAATTTCATCGCATTTCGGCAAACCCGCGCAACGGGCTCACCGCCCTGCGCCGCGTTCGGAACGACCGCTCATCGTGTCATCGTTGATGAGCCGTGGCGCGCTGATTAAGCCGAACCGTCAGCCGCCATCCGGCTGAGCATCACAAAGTTCCGGATCTCAACCGGGCTCGCCAGCAGTTGATCGAGCCGATCAAACAGCGGCTTCAGATGAGGCATCGCCAGATGCCGGTCGAGATCGTCTTTCGTGCGCCAGTTCTCATAGAACATGAACACGCATGGGTCGGCCGGATCGACATGGAAGTCGTAGTTGATGCAGCCATCCTCGGCGCGGGTCGGCTCGACGAAGCCCGACAGGATCGCCTGCAGTTCCTCGCGCGTTTCGGGCCTGGCCACGACCGTGCCGATGATGGTGTAGGGAGCCGTCACGTCACTTCCTCCCTTGGCTCAACGCGACCGCGAGGATGATGATGGCGCCGCGCGCGATGAGCTGCTGGCTGAACTCCAGCCCCATAAGGATGAGGCCGTTGTTGATGAGGCCGATCATCAGCGCGCCGACGATCGTGCCGATCACCGTCCCGGAACCGCCAAACAAGCTGGTGCCGCCAAGCACGGCGGCGGCGATAACGGACAGTTCGTCGCCCTGCCCAAGCTGGAATCTGCCCGATTGCAGCCGGCCGGCGTAGAGCATGCCAGCCAGCGCCGCCGCCATGGCCGAGATGATGAGGACGCGGAACTTGATGGACTTGGTGTCGATACCTGAATAGCGCGCCGCGACCTCGCCACCACCCGTGGCAAGCACGCGCCGGCCGAAGCTCGTCCGCCGCAGCACGACATGACCGATCGTGCCCAGCGCCAACATCCAGATCAGCAGCACCGGCACCGGTCCGACATTGCCGCCGCCGAATATCCAGGAATAGGTTTTCGAAATGATCGGCACCGCGGCCGTATCGCTGATCCACATCGCGGTGCCGGTGGCGATCCCCATCATGGCCAGCGTCGTGAGGAAGGATGGAATGCCGATCCGCGTCGTCAGCAGCCCGTTGAAGGTGCCAATGACGGCGCCGGTGGCAAGACCGGCCACGATGCCGGCGAGCGGTCCTCCCGCGTCGATCGACATCGCCGTGGTGACCGAAGCCAGCCCCGCCACCGCCCCAACCGAAAGGTCGATTTCGCCGGCGGACAGGACGTAGGTCATGGCGATCGCCATCACCGCGATCATTGCCGTCTGGCGCACGATGTTGAGCAGATTGTTGGGCTGGAGGAATCCCTTGTCGAACAGCGTGACCGCGAAGACGACGAAGATGGCGACGAAGCCGATATAGATGATGTTCTGCCGCCAGTTGGCCAGGCCAAGCCTCGCCGTCAACGAGGCTTTGGGTGCGGTTGCCTGGCTAGTGGACATGTGTTTCTCCCTCACCCTTCGCCAGCGCGTTCTGGATGGCGATCTGCAGCTTGCGCTCGGCGGCCTGCAGCCGCGCGACCGGATCGTCCACCGGCGCCGACGGATCGTCGAGGTCGGCGCGGCTGACATCGTCCACCAGGCGGCCAGCCGAGACGATGATGATGCGGTCGCAGGCCGACAGCATCTCGGACAGCTCCGACGAGATCAGGACGATCGCCTTGCCGGCTTTCGCCAGCTCGCGCACCAGCGTGATGATCTCGGACTTCGAGCCAATATCGATGCCGGCGGTTGGTTCATCAAGGACCAGGATTTCCGGGTCGGTCGAAAGCCATTTGCCGATGACGACTTTCTGCTGGTTGCCGCCTGAAAGCGTACGCACCGCGCTGTCGCGCGATGCGGTCTTGATCCGCAGCCGCGCGATCTGCTCATCCGTAAGGTCGCGTAGTTTCTTTCCCGAGACAAATGTCTTGCGGCTCAGCCGGTCCAGCACTGCGAGCGTGACGTTGGAGGCGACGGAATGCTCGGCTATCACGCCTTGGCGCAGGCGGTCCTCGGGCACCAGCGCGACGCCGGCTTCGATGGCTTCGCTCGGCTTCGTGATCGCCACGGGTTTGCCGGCGATGCGTATCTCGCCTTCGACGACCGGATCGATCCCGGCAATGACGCGCGCGATTGCCGAACGCCCGGAACCGAGCAGTCCGGCCAGGCCGACCACTTCACCCCTGTTGACGACGAAGCTGACATTCTTCGGCTTTTCCGGGCCTGAAACGTTGTGGAGTTCCAGCAGCGGTTCGCCGAGACTGGATTGGCCGCGCACCACGTCCGACAGGCCGCGCGAACGCTTGCCGACGATATGCTCGATCATCGTCTCGATCGGCAGTTCCGACAGCGGCGCGGTAATGACGTGGCGGCCGTCGCGCAGGATGGTGGCGCGGTCGGCGATGCGGGCGATCTCGTCCATCCGGTGCGAAACATAGATGATGGCAACGCCTTGCGACTTCAGCTTGCGCAGGAAAGCGAACAGGCGTTCGACGTCGGAAATCGCCAGCGCCGTCGAAGGTTCGTCCAGCACCAGCACCCTTGCGTCTTGCGAGATCGCCTTGACGATCTCGGTCAATTGCCGCTGTCCCGCGCCCAGATTGCCGACGGTAGCCTTCGGATCGACCTCGACCTCGAGCATCTTGAACAGGTCCGCGGCGCGCCTCTCGGCGGCACGGTCGTCGATCAGGCCGAACGCACCCTTGGTTTCTCGGGTGAGAAACACGTTCTGCGCCACCGTCAGCGTCGGGATCAGGCTCATTTCCTGGAAGATCATGGCGATGCCGGCTCGGCGCGAGGCTTCGGGCGATATCTCCGTCAGCGGCTTGCCATCGACGAGAACGGTGCCGGCGTCAGGCACATGCACGCCGTTCAGCACTTTGAGGATGGTCGACTTGCCGGCGCCATTCCCGCCGAGCAGCGCGTGGATCTCGCCTTTTTCCACCTGCAGGTCGACATCGATCAACGCCTTGACCCCGCCAAAGGATTTGCTGACGCCCTTCATCTCCACCGCATGAACGGGCGTCGCAGCGGTCATGGTCGTACCTTGGTCCACTGACCGCTTTCACCGGATTCGATCAATGCGTCGGCGACGCGCTCGGTCCTGTAGCCATCCTCGAAATTGGGCGACGGCTGCTTGCCCGAGGCGATGGCCGAGAAGAAATCGAAACACTCGACAATCTTGGTTTCGGAGTAACCGATGCCGAGCGCCGGGATAGGCCAGAGGCCTGAGCCATAAGGGTGCGCCGGACCGGAATACACAGTCCTGAAGCCGCGGGCATCGGCAGGGTCGTCGGCAAACATCACCTGCAATTCGTCGCGCCGTTCGTAGTTGAATGCAATCGAGCCCTTGGTGCCGTGGATCTCGAAGGTGATGAAATTGTTGCGGCCATAGGCGTTGCGGGTCGCCTCGAGCGAACCGATGGCGCCGTCGGCGAACTTCAGCAGTGTCACCACCTCGTCGTCGACATCGACTTCGACGCGCTCGGCTCCGATGTTCCTCTCGGCGGCGCCGAGCCTGTCGAGATTGCCGTGCTGGACGGGCCGCGTCTTGTTGTAGGTGCGCACCAATGCGCTGACCTCGGCGATCTCGCCCACCAGATAGCGGGCAAGGTCGACGACGTGGCTGCCGATGTCGCCGATCGAGCCCGAGCCGGCGATCTTCTTCTGGAAACGCCATGACAAGGGCGAGTCCGGGTCGGCCGACCAGTCCTGCAGATAGGTGCCGCGGAAGTTCAAAATCCTGCCGATGCGGCCTTCCTCTATGTACTGGCGGGCGAGCGCCACCGCCGGCGTGCGCCTGTAGTTGAAGGCCACCATGTGGATGACGCCGGCCTTGTTGACCGCATCGAGCATGGTCTTTGCTTCGTCGCCGCCGCGCGCCAGCGGCTTTTCGCAAATGATATGCTTGCCGGCCTGCGCTGCCGCGATCGCAATCTGGGCATGGCTGTCGTTCGGAGTGACGATGTCGATGACGTCGATGTCCGGCCGCGTCACCACTTTGCGCCAGTCCGCGGACGATTCCTCGAAGCCGTAGCGGCGGCGGCCTTCGTCGGCCAACGCATCGGTGATGTCGACCACCACTTTGCGCACCGGGTTGGCGGGCGCGGGCCAGAAAAACATCGGCATGGCCGCATAGGCCATTGCATGGGCCTTGCCCATGAAGCCGCCGCCAATCATCGCCACGTTGAGCGTCCTGGTCATGATGGTCTCCTGATCGAATGAAGAAGGGGCGGCCGGCAGGGAGTGCGCCGGCCGCAGGGCGCGCTACATGCTGCCCTTGATCTTGTCGGTGGCCTCGGCGTGGTAGACGGCTTTCCAGCCCTCGAGCAGCGTGTCCTTGGTGACTGGAAGTGCCGGCAGGGCGACGAAGGCCGGCGCCTGCTTGCCGATCAGGCCGTAGCCGGCGAGCAACGCCTCGGTGACACCCTGGTCGAACGGACGCTGAGCACCCAGACCCTTCACGAAGCCGCCGCTCGCCATGTTGATGGCGACGTTCTCACCGAGGTCGCAAGTGGTGATGACGAGGTCGTCACGGCCGGCGGTGCGCGCCGCCGAGATGACGCCCTCGGCCGGCACGTCCCACACGGCCCAGATGCCATTGATGGTCGGGTGGGAGGTGAGGATCGCCGATGCCGCCTTGTCGGCGTCTCCAGAGAAGTCGGGACCGCCGATGCCTTGCTCGGCGACGATCTTGATGTCGGGATAATTGTCGGCGATCGTCTTCTTGAAGGCGTCATAGCGCTGCTTGGTGACGAAGAAGTCGGCGGCGTGGAAGATAAGCCCGATGTCACCCTTGCCGCCCAATGCCTTGGCCATCAGATGTGCCGCCGCGACGCCGTTGCCGTAGTTGTCGGCCGAGACGACGGAAACGTAGTCCTTGCCGGCGACAAGGCCGGCCGGGACGTTGTCCATGAACACGAGCTTCACGCCCTTGTCGGCCACGGCCTTGTAGGCGGAGGCTGTCGCGGACGGGTCGGTCGGAATCGAGACGATGATCTTGGGGTTCTGCGCCATCACCGTTTCGAGGTCCGCGACCTGCTTCTCCGGCTTGAAGCCGGCATCGGTGGTGGCGATCACCTCGATGCCCATCTTGCCGAACTGGTCCTTGAGCCCGGCGATCTGAGCGCGCGACCAGTCATTGCCGCCATAATGCATGACGATCGCCGCCGTCGCCTTCATCGCTTTGATCTTTGCCAGTTCCTCCTCGTTCAATGACACAGCCGAGGCCGGAGCCGGCGTTTCACCGTTCGGTCCTTTCGAAAGGACGGTCTTCTGCAGCTCGGCAAGCGCTGAATCCGGATCGGCGAAGGCGGGGGCAGCCGTGTAGAGGCTGGTGGCCAGCAGAGCCGCCGTGAAAGCTCCGGCTATTGTCTTGAAATGCGTCATTTCGGTCTCCTCCCTGATGACAGGCGCAATGCCCGTTGGTTCAACTCGGCCCCAAGGCCTTTTTCAGATAGTCCATGCTGAGTTCCGCGCCTTGCTTCGGATCAGGCCAGGCATCGAGCTCGGCGGCAATCCATCCGGAAAATCCGATATCCTTGAGCGCCTCGACGATCGGCGCCATGGCGAGATCGCCGCGGTCGAGCGGCGTGAAGGCGAAGGGATCACGCTGCCAGCCCTTGAGATGGACGTAGCTGATACGGTCCCTGAATTCGCGGATCTGCGCGGCCGGATCCCCGCCGGCGGCAGCCAGATGCGCGGTGTCCGGACAGAAATCGATTGCGGTATGCCTGAAGACCTCGCGGACTTCATCGGGGCCCTCGACAATCGTCGACAAATGCGGGTGATAGTGCGCGCGCAAGCCCGCCTTGGCCGCGATGTCGATGACCTTGTCCAGCGCCGCGCCGAGGCGCTTGAAATCGTCTTGCTGGCGGCCGCTCGCGCGCTTGGCGCCACCGCCGACCACAAGGTGCTCGGCGCCGAGTTCCGCGGCTGCACCGGCCACGCGTTCTATGCGCGCCAGTTCCTCGCCCAGTATATCGTCGAAAATGAAGTTGGCGCCTGAATAACCGGCGACGAGCACGACGCCACACTGTTTCAACGCGCCGCGCAACTCGCCATAGCGGCCTTCATAATCCAGAAGATTGCCGTCGAAGAGTTCGGTGCCCGCATATCCGGCGGCGCCAATGTCGCGGATCGCCTGCTCCATATCGCCGAAAGTGCGATAGGTCAGCTGGGTGATCGACGTCACACCGACGGCATTTCCGCCGAGCGCGCCCCAGCAATTCGCGTGATAGGCCAGCTTCACCTGCATGTCTATTTCCTCCTGCGCAGCCAGAAGCTCAGGTCGCCTCGCCGCGGCCAGACCCGATTTTCAAGCCGGCTCTCCTCCAACTAAACCCGAACTTATGCGCGCTGTTCCGCCGCCGTCAATCATTAAAATGCAAAAGCTGCCATACTTTTGTTTTAAAACAGCATAAGTTAGCGCTTGATCCGTAAATGTGTGCGCGCTACCCATGCCGAGCGGGACGACTGGCCAGAAGCTCGATATGAGGCGCGACAAGGGTATGGACGAGGGCAGCACGGCGGCCGGAGACATTGCCAAGCCGCGGCGCGCAGCCGGCCGGCCACGCGCCAGCGAATCCGCACATGGAAGCCTGGCCATGCTTCTCAACCTTGTGCGGACAGGGGCGGCGACCACCCGCCAGGGGCTGGAGAACCAATCCGAACTTGGGCGAGCCGTCGTTGCCGACCGTCTGGCTACACTGCTTCGGCTCGGGCTGATCGAGGAAGGCGAGCTTGGGCCGGCCATTGGCGGTCGCGCACCGCGCCATGTTCGCTTCCGGCCGCGTGTGGGAATGATCCTTGTCGCCGTGCTGGATCATTCGTCGCTGGCAGTCGGTGTGTCCGATCTCGCTGGAGGTCTGCTGGCGGAGCATCATGAGGCCGTCGAGCTTGCGGCGGGACCTGAACCGGTGGTCCAGCGGCTGGCAACGCTATTTGCCTGGATGCTGGAGGAGCATGGCAGCGAGGCTGCCATCTGGGGCGTTGGCCTGGCGGTGCCGGGAGCCGTCGAGAAATCGGATGGCCAGCGGCTGTTCGCCCCGGCGCTGAACGCGTTCCAGAATTGGGACGGCTTTCCCTTCGTCGAGCAGCTGGCCACCGCGGTCGGCGCGCCGGTGTGGGTGCGGAGCGGCGTCCAGACGATGACCATGGGCGAGCTGAAATCCGGCAGCGGCATCGGCCTGACAGATATGATTTTCGTCAAGCTTGGACGCTCGATCGGCGCCGGCGTGATATCGGAAGGCGTGCTGCACAGGGGCGCGCAGGGCGCGGCAGGCATGATAGGCCACACATTCATCGAGGGCGGAACCCTCGAGAGCGTCGCGGGCAGCGAAACGCTGGGCCGCGAGGCGCGTCTCGCCGCGGAAAGCGGACGCAGCGCATATCTCGCCGAAGTGCTGGCGCGCGCAGGCGATGTCACCGTCACCGATGCCGGCCACGGCGCCCAGCTGGGTGATATGTTTTGCATCGATCTTCTGGGGCGCTGCGGCCGCGCCGTTGGCGAGGTGCTGGCGCCCCTTGCCAATCTTCTCAACCCGTCGCTGATCGCGCTCGGCGGCAACGTTGCCGAGACCGGCGATATCCTGCTGGCGGCGGTGCGCGAGGCGGTCTACCGCCAAGCGCATCCGGTCGTCACCCGCGACCTGCGCATCGTGCGCTCGCAGATGGGGGGGTCGGCGGGGCTGGTCGGCGCCGCGCAGGTTGTGGCGGAATCGCTGTTCGATGCGCGGTTCCTTCAGGGCTGGATCACGCTAGGTTCGCCGCGCGAGCATCCCGAATTCAAGGAATTCCTCGCGCAGGCTTCAGCCGAAAGCAGCAACCGGCCAGTCAGACCAAGACCGCCGGCAGGGATGCCGGCCTAGCATTTGCCGATCGACTCAACGCCGCGACAATCCGGGGAGGTTAGAAAATGGCGATCACGGGCCTTGGGCCGCATGGCGAAAGAGCGGTTCCCGCCGATCAGGTCGGACTGTCGGAAGCCGACGCCGATGCCGCCCGCAGCCGGCGTTTCGCGGTCGCCGTCGTTCTGCACACCACAAAGAGCGACTGGGCAAAGGAGGAACTGGCCGGAATGGTCGCGACGCTTGGCCGCTACGGCGCCGCGGTGGTCGAGGTCATCGATTGCGCCTTCGATGTCGACAGGCAGGTTTCCGAATTGCTCCGCCTTGCCGGCGAGCCGGTCGACGCGGTGGTTTCGATTCCCATCGGCAGCAGCCGGGCCGCCGATGCGCATCGCGCCATAGCCGGCGCGGGAAAAAAGCTTGTCCTGCTCGACAACGCTCCGACAGGCATGCTTCCTGGAAAGGATTATGTCAGCGTCGTTTCCACCGACAATTTCGGTCTCGGGCAAATCAGCGCGGAACTGCTTGCGCCGCATGTGCCGCAGGGCGGCAAGGTCGGCGTTCTGGCCTATGGCGTGGATTTCTTCGCCACCCATGAGCGCGAGATCGCTTTCCGCAAATGGATGGCGGCCCGGCGCCCGGATCTTGCCGTAGTGCGCGGCAAGTTCGCCGATGTGACACAGGCGAAAACCGTGACCGCCGCCCTGCTGCAGGACAATCCCGATCTTTCCGGGCTGTTTGCCGTATGGGACGTGCCTGCAATGGGCGCCGCCGCGGCAATCCGGGAGGTCGGGAAGGCGATACCGATAACCACCGTCGACCTTGGCAACGAGGTAGCGACCGACCTTGCCAATGGCGGTCTCATCAAAGGAATTGCCGCGCAATTGCCTTACGACCAGGGGAGCGCTGCCGGCGTCGCCACCATCCTTGGGCTGCTGGAACGCCGGCCTCCGCCGTGGATCGCGCTTCCCGGGCTGAGTGTGACAGCCGGCAATGTGGTGGAAGCCTATCAAGTCGTATGGCGTGCTCCGGCCCCCGCCGGCCTGCTCAGAGCTCGCAGGCTTCGAAACGACTGAACCGGCCGGGCCCAACGACCCGCCTTTGCCTTGTTTTGAGAGTCCCGTCGTTACCCGGTCTTGTCGAGGCTACTTGCCCGACTGCGAAACATTGCCCTGGACGATGCGGTCGATCACCATGGCGCAAAGCAGGATCGCGAAGCCCGCCAGAAGCCCCTGCCCAACGGCGGCGTATTGCAGCGCGTTCAGCACGTCCTCGCCGAGGCCCTTGGCTCCGATCAGCGAAGCGATGACGACCATGGAAAGGCACATCAGGATGGTCTGGTTGATGCCGGCCATGATCGACGGCCTGGCCAGCGGCAGGTCCACCCGGGTGAGGAGAAACCATCGCGTCGCGCCATAGGCCTGCGCGGCCTCGCGGATGCTGGCTGGAACACCCTGCAGGCCTAGCGCCGTCAGGCGCACGACGGGCGGCGTGCCGAAGATCAGCGTGGCAATGATGCCCGGCGGCTTGCCGATGCCGAACAGTGCGATGACGGGGATCAGGTAAACGAAGGCCGGCATGGTCTGCATGAAGTCCAGCACCGGGCGGATGGCGGCATAGACGCGCGGCCGACGTCCGCACCAGATGCCGAGCGGAATGCCGATCGCCAGACACAGGATCGCCGCCGTGCCGAGCAGCGCGATCGTGTCGAGGCTTTTTTCCCAGAAGCCGAGCAGTGAAAGATAGGCGAGTGCCGCGCCAGTGAAGATGGCGACGCGGGGACCGGCGAGTTGCCAGGCAAGCAGCAGGACCAGCGCCATCGTCACCGGCCACGGCATGGCGGTGAGAGCATAAGCCAGGGCATCGAGGAAGCCTGACAGGCCACGCGTGATGAGGCTGAAGAACGCATCGCCCGACTGCGCGATCTGGTGCATCACCGCATCGAGCCCGGACGACAGCGACGCCTGCCAATCCCTGTTCGATGGCGCCGCCGCCAGCCAGGGCGCGGGTGCGGCGACGGCAAAACGATAGGCCGTGAGCGCAAAAATCGCGACGCAGAAAAGCGCGGCAAATGACGCAAGCAGATGGTTGCGACCGCGATGAAGGGTGCGATCCGAACGCCATCGGGTAAAACGGCGTTCAAGCATGCCGTTGGCGAGCAGCCCGCCGAGCGCGGCGCTCACGAGTAGCGTGGCAAGGCCTGTTGCAAGGAAGCGCGGACCTTGGGCGCGCGCCGCCGTCGCGGTGGCCACGGCCTGGGTCGCGGCGCGCTCAAGCGCCTTTGCCGATTTGTCGAGGCCATCGGCGTTGGCGGCGCCTGAATCCTTCGCGGCCTGCGCCTGCTTGGCTCGCTCCTGCGCCTGTTGCGTCAGACGCTCGGCGCGGCTCTGCTCCGCGGCTCCCAGATTGCCGGAGGCGCCGATGCTGATCTGCGCGACGGCCGCCATGTGGAGCAGGAGCGTTATCCAGAACAGCAGCAGCAGATTTCGCGAGGCCGCCCAGACAGGGCCCAACAGTGCTGCGGCCAGGTTGAACGACCAGGCTGTTCCGGTGGCGTTCCTGATGCTTGCAAACGCGCGGACATAGTAGTCGGAACCCTGGACCGCGAATTCGCGGGCGAGCGCGTCCTCGGACTCGGCCTGCGGCTGGATCATCCCATCGGGAGTTGGGGGCATATGCGTGTTCACACCGTGTCCCCCTTTCTCAAGCCGTTGAGGATCGACTGCCGGTCGACGATGCCGACGATGTTGCCTTTAGCGTCCTCGACGGCCAACGGATCCGGCGACGCCGCGGCGATGTCCACGAGGGTGGACAGAAGATCCTGCTCGGCGACCCGGCGCAATTTGTGTTCCTGCGGGCCAGCCTTGGCGACGGGCCGCATGACGCGCCGCGCGGTGATGACGTTGAGGCGCGGAATATCGGCGATGAACCTGGCGACGTAGTCGTGCTTCGGCGCCGTGACCATCTCCTCCGGCGTGTCGGTTTGAATGATCACGCCGTCCTTCATGATGGCGATCCGGTCACCGATGCGGATCGCCTCGTCGAGGTCGTGGGTGATGAAGATCACCGTCTTGCCCATCGACTTGGAAAGCGCCACGAACTCGTCCTGGAGCTGCCGCCTGATCAGCGGGTCGAGCGCGCTGAACGGCTCGTCCATCAGAAGGATCGCGGGATCGGCCGCGAGCGCGCGCGCCAGTCCGACACGCTGCTGCATGCCGCCGGAAAGCTCCTGGCAGTAGCGGTCCCCCCAGCCGGCGAGATTGACCTTGGCGAGCGCCGCCTCGGCGACGTCGAAGCGACGCTGCTTGGTTGCGCCCTGAATTTCCAGCGGCAGCGCGACATTGTCGCGGACCGTGCGATGAGGCAGAAGCCCGAAGCTCTGGAACACCATGCCGATCTTGCGCGAACGCAGCGCGCGAAGCTCGGCTGGCGTCTTCGCCAAGATGTTCTCGCCATCGATGAAGATTTCGCCTGCCGAAGGTTCAAGCAGGCGATTGATGTGGCGGATCAGCGTCGATTTTCCGCTGCCCGAAAGACCCATCACGCAAAAGATCTCGCCGCGGGCAACCGAAATGTCGATGCCGGCGACGCCGACCACGCAGCCGAAGCGCTCGGCGACCTGCTGCTTGTCCAGCCCCTCGCTTCGGATCGCCGCGATGGCCTCGCGCTCGCGGATGCCAAAAACTTTCCACACCGCCTTCATGACGATGGCGGCGTCCGAACCCTTCGCGGCGTCGCGCGAAAAGGAGGCTGGAGGATGCGCTTGCATCATCGCTCCCGCCTCTTATGCGCAACGGCTTCGCGCATTGTCGCCGCGAAGCCGTCACGATCAGCAGGTTTTGCCCTCTCGGTCAGTGGCCGAACCACTTCGAAACCGTTTCGGGATTCGCCTTGATCCAATCCTTCGCCACCTCGTCGGCAGGCTTCTTGTCCACGATGATGGAGTATGCCCATTTGCTCACATCGTCAGGCTTGAACTGCATGCGCTCGAGCGCGGCGACGAGGTCCGGCTGGCGGTCGGCCAAGGACGACGCGTAGGCGATATGAACGGTCGTCTTGGCGTACGCCGACGATATCTTGGATTTCTCGAACCATTGCGGGTCTTCGTTTGCCTGGACGACGACAAACTTGGCCGCATCATATGCCGGCTCTTCGAGGAATTTCAGCTTGTAGCGGGCGAAATTCTGGTGCGGGCCGTAGCAATATCCAACCCAGGGCTTGTCCTGCTTGGCCGCGGTGTCGAGCGTGGCGTTCGAAATCGCCTCGTCGGTCGCCTCCAGATTGAAGAAATCTGCAAAGCCGTAGTCCCGGGCGCGGACCTTCTCGATGTTGGTCGACTGCCAGCCCGGCGCTCCGATCCAAATGTTGCCCTTGCCGTCGCCGTCACGATCGAAGATCTTGGCGTTGTCGGGATTGGCCAGATCCGAGACATTCTTGATGCCGAATTTGTCGTAGGTGACCTCTGTCACGCAATAGCCCTGCTGGGCTTCGTAGCTGTTCTGCGCCAGCTTAACCGACTTCTTGTCCTTGACGTATTTGTCGACGAGACCCTGCTGGTTGGGAAGCCAGGTGTCTGGCCAGATGTCGACCTCGCCCTTGTTGCGGTCCATCGCTTCCCAGATCACCGGCACGGCGGTGGTGGTGACCGTCGATATCTGCAGGCCGAGTTCCTGCTCCGCCGCAGCCTTGATGACATTCATCACCGCCGTGGCGGTCGCGTAGTTTGGATCTGGCATCGTGACGTCGGCCGAGAAAGCCGATGTCATCGAGCCAGCAAACGCCATGGCCGATAGTCCGAGAAGATAAGGTTTCATTCGGGTTCCCCAATCCTGGTGTCTTTGTTGATCTTGGCGTCAGGTTAGCGAAACGGGCAGGCAATCCATCCCCTATTCTTCTGCATTAGCAAAAACGATGACTCGCATAAGGCCTTGACGCGCAACGTGCTTTTCAACGCTCAGAAATAATCCTGGTCGGCCATGCTCTCCTTGCGCCTGGCGATGAAGGCCCGCAGTTCTTCGTCGATCGCCGGGTCGAGGCCGGGGTCCGCATAGTCGCTGAGAAGCTTCTTCCACTGGCGATTGGCGCGCTGGGCGGCGTCCAGGCCGCCCTCGGAATTCCACTGCTCGAACGAATTGTTGTCGCTGATCGTCGAGCGGTAGAAGGCCGACAGGAAGTTCGACTGCGTATGGGCGCTGCCGAGGAAATGCGACCCCGGCCCGACTTCCTCGATGGCTTCCATCGCCTGCGCGTTCACCGACAGGTCGATGCCCTCGAACAGGCTCATCACCTTGCCGCAAAGATCGGCGTCGATGATGGTCTTCTCGAAGCCGGTGACGAGCCCTCCCTCCAGCCATCCGGTCGCGTGGTTGATGACGTTGGCGCCGGCGAGGAGCGACATCAGCAGGCCCCAGGTCCCTTCCTGCTCCGCCTGCGCGTCGGGCAGCTTGGATGCCGAGAGCGTGCCGACGGTGTGGAACGGAACGCCGACCCTTCGTGCCAGCTGACCCGCCGCCAGAACCATCTTTGCCGCTTCCGGCGTGCCGAAGGTCGGCGCACCGCTTTGCATCGAGATGGTGCTGGCGAAGCTTCCCATCAGGCAAGGCGCTCCGGGATTGATGAGCTGGACGAGCGAAAGGCACGCGAGCGCTTCCGCCAAGACCTGCGCCAGCGTGCCGGCGACGGTGCAGGGGCTCATCGCACCGGCGAGCGTCCATGGGGTGCAGGCGACCGGCTGGTTGTTGCGCGCATAGACCTTGAGCGATCCCGACATGTTGGCGTCGAGCACCAGCGGAGCGTTGGTGTTGGAGACGTTGTAGAGCACGGCGTTCTCTGCGACGAACGCCTCGCCGAAGACGATCTTGGCGATGTCGACCGCGTCCTGCGCCCGCATGGAGCCGATGAACGCTCCCATGAAAGGGCGGTCGGAGTAGCGCACATGCGTGTAGAGCATGTCGAGGTGGCGCTTGTTCGCCGGAAGGTCGACCGGTTCGCACACCACGCCACCGGAATGATGCAGGTAAGGGATCATCTGGTGGATCCGCACCAGGTCGCGGAAATCGTTCAGCGTCGCATAGCGACGGCCCCGGTCGAGATCGTGCACGAAGGGCGGGCCCCAGGACGGGCAAAGCACCGTGTTGTCGCCACCGATCACGACGGTGTTGGCCGGGTTGCGGGCATGCTGCTTGAATTGCCGCGGCGCCGTCGCCTGGACCAGCTTGCGGCACATGCCGGGCTCGAAGCGGACACGCGTCCCCTTCACATCGGCTCCGGCGTCGCGGAAAAGACCGAGGATTTCCGGATCGTCATGGAATTCCATGCCGATCTCCTTGAGCAGGCGGTCGGCATTGGCCTCGATCAGGCTCAGCCCCTCCTCGTCGAGGATGTTGAACGTGCCGATCCTGCGGCTGATATAGGGACGGCGCGGTGCTGGCGCGCCGCGTTGTACGAGACGCGCGGCGCGGCCACGCGAGCGCGCCGGGGATGCTGCCTCGCCAGGTTTGACGACATCTTCCATGGTGTGCCTCCAGACGTTCAGATGGATGCCGCGGACTGCAAATGGTCCAGCCCACGCAACCGCAGATTTCGTGGATCGTAGGGAGCTTCCCGCAGCTCGCGCGCCGCGCGTTCATTGCCCAGGATCGAGACGCCGAACTCAAGTTCGGGCACCCCCGGCCTGAGATAGGCAAACGCCAGCACCTTGCTGGTACGGAAGCCGTAGCCGCCGCTGGTGATGACGCCGACCGGCCGGCCCTCGTGCAGGACGGCATGACTGTAGAACGGGAGCCGTTCGCCATCGTCCTCGATCTCCAGCAGCGCCATCCGCCAAGGGTGCGCCTTCTGCCGTTCGAGCATCGCCTCGCGGCCGACGAAGGAACGCCCGTCCGCCTTGACCAGGGCGCCCAGTCCGGCCTCGAGCGGCGTACGCTCGGTCGTGAGGTCCGCGCCCCAGCCGCGATAGCCCTTCTCCAGCCGCATGAAGTTCAAGGCATAGACGCCGAAGGGGCGCAGGCCGTGCTTGGCGCCGGCCTTGCCGATGGCCTCGTAAAGCCGGCGGAACTGCGCGAGCTGGACATGCAGCTCCCAACCCGGCTCGCCGGCGTAGGACACACGAAGCGCGGTCACCTTGATGCCGGCGATCCTGATCGTCTGCGCCGACAGCCAAGGGAAGGCCGCGTTCGAGAAATCGACCTCGCTGACCGCCTGCAGAATCTCGGCGGCGTTCGGTCCCATGACGCCCAGCACACCACGCCTCTCGGTGATGTTCTCGATGACGACACCGGCAAAAGTGGCCGACCGGGCGCGAAGCAGGTCTTCGTCATGCCGTTCGGCCAGCGCCGCGCTGGTCAGGTAGAAACGGTGCTGCTCGAGCCGCGTGACCGTGAACTCGGACGCGACACCGCCCCGCTCTGTGAGAACGTGGATGAGACCGATGCGGCCGACGCGCGATGGCGGCGTGTTGGCGCCCAGGGAAGCCATGAAGGCTTCGGCGTCCGGCCCGCTCACCTCGAATTTCGAAAAGGCCGAAAGGTCGATGACGCCGGCGCCGTCGCGGACCGCGAGGCATTCCCCTTTTACCGCGCCGAGCCAGCCCGGACGTTTGAAGGTCAGCTCCGGGTTACGGTCGATGCTGCCGGTCGCGAACCAGTTGGGCCGCTCCCAGCCATAGGCAGCGCCCAGCACCGCGCCTTGCGACAACTGGATATCGAGCGCCGGTGTGGTCCGGCGCGGGCGCGCCGCCTCGCGTTCCTCGTAAGGGTAGTGGACGCCGAATTGCAGGCCGAAGCATTCGACCGCCTTGTCGACGCGATAGTCGCGGTCGGCATAGTTGCCGAACCGCCGCGGATCGATGGCCAGCGCATCGCGCGGCGGCTCGCCGTCGACGATCCAGTCGGCGAGGAAGGCGCCGGCGCCGCCGCCTTCCATCACGCCCATGCTGGACCCTGTCAGAAGCCAGCCGTTCCTAAGGTTGAACGCAGGGCCTACCAGCGGATTGGCATCCGGCGTGAAGGTGATCGGGCCATTGACCACGGTCTTGATGCCGGCATTGGCGAGCGCCGGCACCCGTTCCATCGCCAGCGCGATGATATGCTCGACGCGGTCGAGATCGGGCGGCAGCAGCTCCATGCCGAACTCGGGCGGCACGCCGTCGATCGCCCACGGATGAGCCGCCTTCTCGTAGGGCCCGACGATGTAGCCATCCCGCTCCTGCCGCAGGTACCAGCTTTCCTCCGGATCGCGGATGATCGGCAGTTCCTTTTCGCCGGCCGCGATGCGCGCGGCAATTTCAGGCACGGTGTCGGTGACGACATATTGATGCAGCATCGGCACGACGGGCAGGTCGATGCCCATCATCGTGCCGATCTCGCGGCACCAGGTGCCGGCAGCGTTCACCACGTGCTCGGCCGTGATATCGCCTTGCGCGGTACGGACCAGCCATTCGCCCGAAGCCGTGCGCTCAATCGACAGCACCGGATTGTGCCGGACGATTTCGGCGCCGCGCGAACGCGCGCCGGCAGCCATCGCGTTGGTGGCCAAAGTCGGATCGACATGGCCGTCATGCGGCTCGTGGAAGGCGCCGAGGATGCCGTCGGTTTCGCAGAGCGGGTATATTTTCTTCAGCTCGGCCGGCGTCAGGATGTTGAAGTCATAGCCGACGAAGCGGCCAAGGCCTTGCACATGACGAAACTCAGCCATCCGCTCCGGCGAGCGCGTCACGCGCAGCGCGCCGCTTGCATGGAAGCCGGTCGGTAGCCCGGTTTCGGCGGTGAGCACCTCGCGATAGAGACGCACGGAATGGGCCCGCATCTCCATGATCGTGGCGTTGTGGGCAAAATGCGTGCAAAGCCCGGCGGCGTGCCAGGTCGAGCCCGCTGTCAGCTCCTGCCGCTCGACGAGCACGACGTCGCCCCAGCCGCGCTTGGCGAGGTGATAGAGAAGGGAAACCCCCATGGCGCCGCCGCCGATCACGACGACGCGGGCATGCTGTCTCATAATGTCTCCTGTTGGCCGCGCATTCTGCTGCCGGTTGGATCGTAGGGTGGTCTTTCGAGAAGCCTGAGGCCGAAGCGTTGCCCGGCGACCGCGATCTCGTAGTTCGAAGCGGCCAATTGCTGCCTGGTTTCGCCCGGATCGCAGGCGACATAACCGAGGCAGAGGCTCAAGCCGGTGCGGAAGCCGAAGCCGCCCGAGGTGGTCAGTCCGGCGAACTTGCCGTCCCGGTAGATGGGCTCGTCATGCAGCAGAAGCGGATTGGCGCCGTCGACCGCGAAATGCAGGAGGCGGCGCCCAAAGCCCTGCGCCCTCTGCGCTTCGAGCGCTTCACGGCCGATGAAATCGCCCTTGGTCCAGGAGACGGCAAAACCCAGTCCGGCCTCGATCGGCGTCTCCTTCGGCCCGATATCGTGGCCCCAGTGCCGATAGCCCTTTTCCAGGCGGCAACCGTCCAGCGCATAATGGCCGCAAAGGACCGCGTCATGCGCCTTGCCGGCGTCCCGGATGGTCGACAGCAGGCTTTCGGCGCATTCGACGGGGACATAGAGCTCATAGCCAAGCTCGCCGACGAAGCTGACCCGCGTCGCCCGCACATCGACCATGCCGACGTCGATGCGCCGTGACGCCGAGAAGGGAAAGGCCGCCTCCGACAAGTCCGCGTCGGTCAGTTCCTGCAGCAATTCACGGGAACGCGGCCCCATGACGCCGAGGACCGCTTCGGCCGAGGTGGCGTCGAACACCAAGGCGTCCAGCCCGAGATCACCGGCGTGCCTGGCGATCCAAGCGAAATCCTTCTGCCGGGTCGCCGCGCCGGAAACGATCCGGAAGGCGGTCTCGCCGCAGCGCGTGACCGTGATGTCGGCCTCGATCCCGCCATGGCGGTTGAGCATCTGCGTGTAGACCGCCCTGCCCTCCGCAACGTCGACATTGTTGGCCGCCAGCTGTTGCAGCAGTTTCGTCGCATCGCGCCCGGTGACATCGAGCTTCGTGAACGGGGAAAGCTCGAACAGCCCGACGCCGCTCATCATGGCGACCGCCTCGCGTTCTGCCGCCGGCCACCAATGCTGCCTGCCGAAAGTGTAGCGCGGCTCACGCTCGCCTTCATTGCGGGCATACCAGAGCGGCCGCTCCCAGCCGGTCGGCGCGCCGAACACCGCTCCGGCCTCGGCCAGCGTGCCGTGCCAGGTTGAGCGGCGCAGGCCACGGCCGGCCTTGGACTGCTTGTACGGCCAATGCATGCGGAAGAGGTCGGCGACCGATTCCTCCATGCGCGCCTGCACGAAGCCGCGGGACGCGGCGCTGCGGTCGAAACGCGCGATATCGAGGGGCCACAGATCGAGACCCGGCTCCCCATCGACGATCCACTCGGCCATCGCCTTGCCGGCGCCGGCAGACGACATCATGCCAGTCGAATTGAAACCGGCGGCGACGAAGAAGCCGCGCAGATAGGGCGACTCGCCCATCAGGGGCTGGGTGTCAGGGGTGAAACTCTCCGGCCCGTTCATGAAGTGGCGGATGCCCGTCTCGGCAAGCGCCGGAAAGAGCCGCAGCCCGGCCGACATGAAGGGTTCGAACTGGTCCCAGTCTTCCGGCAATTCAAGGAAGGGCCTGTCGCCAACCGGGCCGGTGAGGTCGAGAACCTTGGCGTTGGGCTCGAAGCCGCCGAGCACCAGCTTGCCGGAATCGCCCTTGACGTAGATGCCCTGGTCCAGGTCGCGCACGATCGGGAAAGGACTGGGCAACCCGGCCAACGGTTCGGTCACCGCATACATGTGCTCGGCCGCCTGCAGCGGCACCGGCACGCCGGCCATGGCGCCGATTTGCCTTGCCCAGGCGCCGGCGCAGTTCACCGCAACCTCGCAGCGGATCGTCATGCCCGAGGCGAGCTTGACGCCGGCGACGCGGCCGTTCTCGATGATGAAGCCGGCACAGGCCGTTCCTTCCAGGATCCGGATCCCGGCGGCGCGTGCCCGCCTGGCGTAGGCCGCGCAGATATCGACCGGATTGGCCTGGCCGTCTTCCGCCACCCAAAGCGCGCCCACGAGCCCGTCCAGCGCAATTCCTGGAACCCGCTCGCCGACGACATCCGCTCCAACGATCTCCACCTTGAGACCGCAGACGTCGCCCATATGCGCGATGCGTTTGAGCTCGTTCATCCGCTCTTCCCGGCGCGCCAGCCAGACCCCGCCGGTTTGCCTGTAGCCGGAAGTCTGGCCGGTCAAATCCTCGAGCTTCGGGAACAGTTCGGTCGCGTATTGCGCCAGGCGCGTCAGGTTGAGCGTCGCCCTGAGCGGCCCGACGATCCCGGCCGCGTGCCAGGAGGTGCCGCTCGTCAACTGGTTGCGCTCGATGAGAACGACATCGGTGACGCCAAGCTCGGCAAGGTGATAGGCGACACTCAAGCCGATCACGCCGCCGCCTATGATAACGATCCTCGCGTCTTGCTTCACCGATGCGATACCCTTGTCGTCGAAACGGCGCGATCTTTCCCGCCAAGCAGGCTTGCGCTCAATGGGATTTCTGCAACATTAGGAAAACTTATGTACGGTCCCGCGAAGGAGCCCTGGTGAAGAGCGGCAGCTTCGACTTCAACCTTTTTCGATCGATCGAGGTCTTCGCGGCCGTCGTCGAAACGCGGCATGTGACGCAGGCCGCGCAGATGCTCGGCATGACGCAGTCCGCCGCATCGCAGCATCTGAAGAACCTGGAAATAGCCCTCGGCGTCAGCCTGATCGACCGCAATCTGAGGCCCATCGAGCTGACCAAGGCCGGGATCGCGCTGCATCGGCGGGCCACCGCGATCCTGGCGGAAGTCGAGGGGCTGCGCACCGACGCCCGCCGCATCAACGCCGCACCGCTGCCGCTGCTCAGGGTAGCGCTGCTGGCCTCCATCGCCACCACGCTGGCGCCGGCGCTTTCCGTGCTGGCGCGCAAGAATTTCGGCATTCCCGAGCTCAGCCTCTTTGCCGGGCTTGCCACCGACCATGTCGCGCTGCTTCGCGCACGCCGCGCCGATCTTGCGGTGACCTCGGGCGAGCTGTTCGAGATCGAGGGGCTGACGCGCTACCCGGTCATGACGGAGCGGTTCCTGCTGGTGACGCCCAAAGGCTTTTCCGGCGACGTCGGCGACATCACGAAGCTTGCAAGAAAGCTCGCATTCGTGCGTTTCTCCAGGGAGACGCCGGTCGGTTTGCGCGTCGACCAGCATCTCAGCCGGCTGCGCATAGAATTGCCGCGGGCGATGGAAGGCGACCGCTCCAGCGTCGTGATGGCGCCCGTTGCGGCAGGCATGGGTTTCGCCATCCTGACGCCGACCCTGCTCATCGACGGCCTTGCCGAGGGCATGGAGATCGACATCCATCCGTTGCCGTTCACCAGCCTGTCCCGCAACATCCTCCTGGTCGCGCGCGAGCGCGAGCTTGGGGATCTGCCCGAGGCCTTTGCCGCACGTACCGCCGAAGTGCTCAAACAGACGATAAACGAACGCCTGCCCGATCTGCCTCCAGACCACTACGCCTTGGACCCGTCCGTCGCCTCAACATGAGGCAGACCGCATTGCCTTCGTCAGATCCGCCAGCTGCTAATCGGCTGCATCAGTTATCCTGATGGATGATTTTGCCGGATGCCTTCGGCGCGCGTCCATGTTCTATCCTGCTCCCATCCAATCCGGGAGGCCAAGATATGAACGCTCCTCATACCCATTCATCGCTCGCGATCGACTGGTCGACGCAAGGTATCGTCGACCGCAGGAACCGCTTCTACTCCGCCTCCCAGCGCAAATTCGTTCCCTACAAGGATCCGCTGATCATCAAGCGTGGCCGAGGGCAATATGTGTGGGACGAGCAGGACGGGAAATACATCGACCTGCTTGGAATGAACCTTTGCATCTCGGTGGGACACGCCCACCCGCAGGTCGTCAAGGCGGCGAGCGAACAGGTCGCCGAACTGACCCACTGCACGACCATGTTCTACCATCCGGTGCCTGCCCAATATGCCGAAGAACTGGCGGGCACGATGCCGGCCGGTCATGAGTGGGTCGTCCATTTCACCAACTCCGGCGCCGAAGCGATCGACCTCGCGCTGCTGATGGCGCGTTCGCACACCGGCAACATCGACATGCTGGCGCTCGCCTCCAGCTATCACGGCGCCACCTTCGGCGCACAGTCGGTGACGGGGATAGCCGGCTTTCGCCACTCGGTCCCGCAGCTTGGCGGCGTGGCGTTCGTGCCCGAGCCGAACCAGTATCGCGGCATCCACGGCGAAGGCGTGGAGCCTTACCTGAAGGAGATCGACCGGGCGATCGCGACGTCGACGAGCGGCAGGCTTGCGGGCATGATCATCGAACCCGTGCAGGGCTATGGCGGCATCGTCCCCATCCCCGAAGGCTACATTGCGGGCGCGTTCGAGCGCGTGCGCGCCGCGGGCGGCCTTTGCATCATCGACGAGGTGCAAGCCGGCGTCGGACGCACGGGCGAGGCCTTCTGGTCCTTTGAATCGCATGGCGTGGTGCCCGACATCGTGGTGGTGGCGAAGGGCGTGGGCAACGGCATCCCGCTCGGCGCGGTCATCGCCAAGCGCGCGGTTGCCGAAACGATGGCCGACAAGTTCTTGTTCCATACCTACGGAGCCAACCCCGTCGCCTGCGCGGCCGGCAGGGCCGTCCTAAAGGTGATGCGAGAGGAGCGGCTGCAGGAAAACGCGCGCGTTGTCGGCGGCGCGCTCAAGGCCCGGCTCGAGGGCCTGAAGGAACGCTATCCGATCATCGGCGACGTCCGAGGCCGCGGCCTGATGCTTGCGATCGAGCTCGTCAGGAACCGCGCGACGAAGGAGCCGGCGCCGGAGGAAACGCTCGCGGTCTTCGAGGAGACGCGCCGCAACGGGCTCGTCGCCAGCCGATCCGGGCCCTATCGGAACGTCATCCGGATGTGCCCGCCGCTCTGCCTGGCGATGGCGGACGTCGATGATGTCGTCGACAAGTTCGAAAGAAGCTTCGCCGCCATAGCTCGGTGACGGCGTGGCTGCGCAATGCACGGCATCGGCCATTGTCCTGTCTGGCCGTGTGTTGCGCGTTACAGGGCTTGTGGTTGCGGCGAGCGACGATCGTTCGGCGACAATCCACGTTGACCGTGGTCACATGCCTATGATGTGGCTTGGCCGTTTTTTTGCGTTCTGCCGGCCGCTTGCGGCGAGGCATAGAGCTGCGATGGCGCCGCCCAGGCCTCGTCGCCGTCCCTGCGCTCGCCGGTGATCAGAGTGCGCATCTGCGCAAGATAGGTCTCTATGAAAAAGGCCGTCTGCGATTCCAGCGGCGTATAAGGCCCGGGGCGATAGGCGCGCGAGGCAATCCCGTCGGCGTTGTCTTCCGTGATCTTCTTGTCCTGAACGGTCGTCACATCCCACATCCATGAAATCTTGTCGGCGTCGACCGACACGTCGGCGTCCTTGTCGACCAGCCACGTCAGGATCACGTCGGTCTCGTTGGCGTTGCGCGGAATCATCTGGAACATGGTCAGATAGTCGTTGGGGGCGCTCAGGAACGAGAGCCGACCGATCCGGAAGCCATTCTCGCCGCCGTCGAACTTGCCGCGTCCACCCATCAGGCACGAGACCGGCTGGCCATCGTCGGAGAGCGTGAGACGGCCCGAGCCGATCGGCTTGCGATGCATGGCGTAGGGCATCGTGTCCAGGTCGCCAGGCTCCCACACGCCCTTGTGGAATTCGGCATCGCCGATGGCGCTGTGCCAGGCGTCGATCTCCTGCTTCCATTCGGAGGCGTTGTAGTCGTCGCGCATGGCGGTCACCTTCACATGGCCGTTGACCCGGAAATATTCGGGGTGAGCCGGGCGACAGTGGTAGCACTCGAGGAAATTCTCCAGCACCAGCTTCCAGTTCGCCTTGGTCAGGTAATTCTTGCGCGCGACGATGCGTGCGTTAGCGACCCCGTTCTCGCGCAGGAGATCGGTCAGCCCGGCCGCCGCCGGCTCGATGTCAGGCAGGCTGGAGGCATCGAGGCCGCATATCACCAGGCCGCCGATCACCTTCATCGGCACCTTGTGCAGCCCTAGACTGTCGCCATCGACGCCTTCGGGCAGGTCGCGCCGGGTCTGCAACTCACCGGTCAGCCGGAAGGACCAGGCATGATAGGGGCAGACCAGCAGCTTGCCGCGGCCATCCTTGACGCACAGGCGCGAGCCGCGATGGGTGCAGACGTTGTAATAGGCGGCAATGTCACCCTCGCCGTCGCCATGACGGGCGACGATGATCTCCTCGTCGAACAGATGACGGATGACGTAACTGCCCTTCTCCGGAACTTCGCACGAATGGGCCACGATGACCCACTGGCGAGGGAACCACAATTCGCGCTCGAGCGCGAAGATATCCGGGTCGAGGTAGAAGGCCTGCTGCAGCGACCAGTCCTTGCGGTGCTCGTCAATCAAGCCGACCACGCGCGCGCGATCGAGATCGGACAACATCTTGTCGTTTGCATACATGGTGGGCTCCAGGGCTGGCTAATGCCTTTTGATCAGGGTTGCAGCGAATTGCAGCACTCATCAACCATGGATTTGGCAGGCTTCCATCTCAAAAAGTCATGGAATACTGTTACCGTCGATGAAGACGCTCAAAGCCTCGCTCCCCCTGCTCAACGCGATGGTCGCTTTCGAAGCGACCGCGCGACGCGGCAACCTGACGGCCGCCGCCGAGGAGCTCGCCATTGCGCAGTCGGCGGTGTCGCGCCACATCGCCAATCTGGAAAAGCGGCTCGCGCTGGACCTTTTGGCGCGCAAGGGCAACCGCGTCTCGCTGACCGAAAACGGCGCCGCGCTGGCCGAGGCGATACGAGACGGACTGGGCACGATCCGCGACGCCGTCGCGCGCCTGCAGGAGGCCGATCGCGATTCCCTCGTCATCGCCAGCGGCTACGACCTCGTCCAGGCGTGGCTGATGCCGCGGTTCGACCTCGTGACCTCGCTCGTCACGCATGGCCGTGTCACGCTGCTGACCTCCAGCAATCCCGACGATTTCGGCCGGCCGGAGGTCGGGATTTCGATACGCTTCGGGCGCCCCGAGCTTTGGCCTGGCTTCGCCGCCCGCAAGCTGTTCGACGGGGAGTGGTTTCCCGTCTGCTCGCCGGGCTTCCTCGAACGGCACCCGGCTCTGGCCTCGGAAGATCCGGCGGCCTTCCTCAACGTGCCGCTGCTGCATCTCGCCGCTCCCGAAGATGCTATCGACAATTGGAGATCCTGGATCGGCACCACCCGGAGCCTGCCCGGACCGACATTCTCCAGCTATCTGTCGATGATGCATGAGGCGATAGCCGGCCGCGGCGCGGCGCTCGCCTGGACCGGCTTCGTCGAAGAGCAGCTGAGGCTCGGGCACCTGGTGCAGTTGACCGGGACCCCGCGCCGCCATGCCGATGCGTTCTACATCGTCACCCGCAGGAAGACGACGCCAACCGAACAGATGGTGGCGCAAGCCCTGCTCGACAGCGCGACGGCGCGCTGATCTTACTCCGCGGCGGTGGCGAAACGCCTGGCGCCGTGGCGCGCGCTCCATGCGGGCATCGAGGCCTCGACATCTTCCTCGCTCGGGAAGGCATCGCGTGCGTAGCGATCGATCCTGAACCGAGCCGGATCGACCAAACGCGGCGCGTCCAGCAGGATATCGGTGGCCAGCCTGCCGAGGCCCGGCCCGTGGCTGACGCCGGTCTCGTTGTCGCCACCCGCGACGACGATGTTCGCATGGCCCGGCACATGCCCGACCATCAAGCCAACGTCGGGCGTGTAGCAGGGAATGCCCTGCGACCAGTTCGCGACCTTCGAGCCGCGCAGCGGCGGGAAGACGTCCTGCAGCTTCTCCATCTGCTGATCGACCATGGATTGCATCAGCTCGCGGTTATGCGGCTGGCCGGGTTCGAGGTCGCTCTCTTCCAAGCGATGCATCGGCGTGTAATGGCTCCCCGTGCCCCACATGATCGCGCCAAAGGTCTCGCGCAGCCAAAGCCGCAGCTCGCGGCACTGGATGGTCGGCAGCGTCGAGGGCAAGCCTCGATCATCGGTGACCACGCGCGTGGCCAGCACCCGCAGCAGCGGCAGATGCCAGTCTAGGCTGGCGAGGATCTCGTTGTTCCAGGCGCCCGCCGCCACGACCACGCCATCCGCCTCGATGATATCGCGGTCGGTTTCCAGCGTGACCTTGCCGCCGACGTCGCTGATCTTCCGCACCTTGGTCCTGTCGCGCACGACGCCGCCGAGCTTCTTGATCTCGCTGACCAGCACGCCAAGCGCGAGCTTGGTGTCGAGCTGGATGCCATGCGGATTGTAGGCGCCGGAGTGAACTTTCGCCGGATCGACCAGCCCGCCCATCTTCTCGCCGATCTGCGCGGCGTTCAGATCCTGCATCTCCTTCGGCGCATAAGGCGAGCTGAGCACCGGCATCACGAAATCCTCGCGCCCTTGCGGCGTCAGCGCCATGATCAGCGTGCCGTTCGGCCGGTAGCCGATCTCGGTGCCCAGTTCATGCAGCATGCGGTAGAAGTCGAGGCCGTATTGCTGCAGGCGAAGGCCTTCCTCGCCGGCCGGGATCATGCCGGCCGACCAATGCGAGACGAAGCCGGCGCCGGCGCTGGTCGTTGCCGCGCCCGGCTCGGTCGCCTCCACGAGCGTCACCGTCTTCACACCCGATTTCAGCAGATGGTAGGCGGTGGAGCAGCCGATGATGCCGCCACCCACGACCACGATATGTTTGCTGTTGGTTGCTGCCGGCATTTCTCTTCCTCCTTAAACCGTCGCGGTCGAAGAACCGCCAACATAGGTGTCAAGCCACCAGACGATGCGGGCGGCGGTGTCGATGTATTCCGGATAGCCGCGCAGGCTATGGCCGGCGTTCGGATAGGTCGCGAGCGCGCTTGGCGAACCCGAGCGCAGGGCGGCGAAATGGCACTCCAGCGCCTGGCCGGGCGGCGTGCTCTTGTCGATGACGCCGGCCATGACCAGCGTCGGCACCTTGCTGAGCTGCCGGTAAAAGGCGGGGCTGCGGGTAAAGTAGGCGCCGCCCTCTTCCCATGGCGAGGATTCCAGCATCAGCGCGTCGAATTCCGGTATCTGCGTCGTGCGGTGCTGGCTGTACCAGTCGCCGACGGGCGAGATCGGAATGGCGGCGGCGAAGCGGTCGCTGCGCGTCGGCAGCCACGCGGACATGAAGCCGCCATAGCTGGTGCCGGTGACGGCGACGCGGCCCCGGTCGACCAGGCCTTTCTCCACCAGGGCATCGATGCCGCTCAAAATGTCATCGGCATCGGCGCCGCCCATGTCGCCCTGCACGGCGCGGGCGAACGCATCCCCACGCCCCGTGCTGCCCCTCGGATTGGGAAACAAAATCGTCCAGCCGCGCGAGACGAGCAGCGGCGCGGCGCGCGTCCGCGCCATCCAGCGGTTGCGATGGGACGAGATCGGCCCGCCATGGATATCGACCAGCAACGGCGTCGGCCCGGCCGACGCCCGCGGACGGACAAGCCATCCCTGGATTTCGAGTCCGTCGCGGGCGCGCCAGGAAAATGGCTCGGCCTTGCCACGGCCGGCCATCGCGGATTGCGCATCGGACGCCACGAGCGAGGCGAGCTCGCGCAGTCCGCCGTCGGCGATCTCGGCAAGGAACGGCGCCCGGTCGTAAGCCTCCGCGATCAAGAGCGAGCCCGCCGCCCCAACCGGCGCGCTGGAGGGCGCCCACTCGCCGCAGGTCAATTCGGTCGACGACCAGCGTTCGATCACCCCTGCACCGGAGGCATCGCAATCGGCCACCACCGTCTCGTGGCTACGGATGCCAGCCATATGCAGGCTGGTGGCGGAGCGCCATTCGATCGACGTGACGTCGATCAAATTGGTCGGAACGATCGCAACCTCGCCGCTCAACGGATCGAGGATCGACAGCTGCCCGGCAACAAGGCCGCGGTCGCTGCAGAAGGCCTCGATGAAGGCGATGCGAGCACCATCGGGCGAGCCGCGAGGAACGCCGATCTGGTCGCGCGGCGTGTGAAGAAGCCTCGCCGATCCCGACTTCGGGTCGATGAGCGAAAGCTTCGCCGCATACCAGCTGCCTTCGCCATGGTCATCGCTGGTCACGGCGGCGATCCTGTCGGTGCCGCACCAGCTCGCTTCCCAGACATTGACGGGCGCCGATGTGAGCGGCGCAGGTTCGGCCTGCATATCCCAGAGCCAGATCCGGCGCCAAAGGTCCTCACCCTCGCCCCAACCGACTTCGGGCAGCCAGGCGGGCGCATCCGTCTTCTGCTTCTGCGCGTAGCCGCCGTGAATTCCAGCCAGATCCGCGCCGGTGCCGGCAACGACAAGCAGCAGCCTTTGGCCGTCTGGCGACCAGTCGATCATCTCGATCCGGCCGGGGACGTCCGCCACCGCCGTGCCCTCGCCGGCGGACCAGATCTCGATGCGGTCGACGCCCGCCTCGCCACCCGCATAGGCGACCGCCAGGATCTGGCCGTCCGGCGAAAGACTGATTTGCCTGGTCTCCGCATCATTGAGCCGTCGAGGCGATCCATCGCCGCGCCGCACCTGGTAGAGACGGCTGACCGGCGCGCTATCGAGGCCGCCTTCGAAGCTCTGGCCGATGAAAAACATCGCATCGTCGGAGGTGTGGCCGCAAAGAGAGCGGGCCGCGAAGACGTGCCCATCCGGTCCGAAGAGGGCGGCATAGAGGCCCTGTGCCTCGGCGAATTCCGTTGCGGAGCGGAAATCCCCGGACATCCGACCGGTGGCCGGCGCGATCACAGATCCGGAATTCCGCACCCTGCTCATCTCGACTTCCCAATGCCGCGCTCAACCTGGCGCTATCGCCACGGCAAGCTCACGGACCCAACCATAACGACAGCCCGCGCATTGTCTAGACACCGGTGTACATTAGATTGGGCCAGGGGCCTTGGCGGCACGATGGGCGGTTGACCCGCCATGATCGGAACGCGCAGATTTCGAAGGCGACGAAAACAATCCGGACACAGACACGATGAGCCTTGACGACAAAGTCCAGTCGATCCTGAAAAGCGAAGTCGTCTGGGATGCGCATTCCGGTTTCATGCCCGACCCGGCCGCGGACCTGAACAATCTGCGGATCTGGCGCGACGCGGGCGTCGACTATCTTTCCATCGATGTCGGCTTCGATCTCCTGCCCTGGGAAAAGACGGTCGCCACGCTTGCCTATTTCCGGCACTGGATCCTGGCGCGCCCGGCCGACTATGCGCTCGTCTCGTCGACCGATGAAATCCTCGCCGCGAAGGCGCAAGGCAAGCTGGCGGTCACCTTCGACATCGAAGGCATGAACGCGCTGAACGGCCGGGTCGAAATGGTCGAGTTCTACCATCGCCTCGGCGTCCGGCAGATGCTGTTCGCCTACAACCGCAACAACCTCGCCGGCGGCGGGTGCCACGACGAGGACACGGGTCTGACTGCGTTCGGCCGCCAGGTGATCGACGAGATGAACCGCCTCGGCATGTTCGTGGACGTGACCCATACCGGCTATCGCACCACGATGGACGTGATGGAGTATACGGACCGGCCGGTGATCTTCTCGCATTCCAACCCGAAAGCGCTCTGCGCCCATGGGCGCAACATCACCGACGACCAGATCAAGGCTTGTTCCCGAACCGGCGGCATCATCGGCGTCGTCGGCCTCAACCGCTTCCTCGGCGAGGGCCGCACCGATTCCGAACGGCTGGCCGACCACGTCGAATATCTGATCGACCTCGCCGGGCCGCGCCATGTCGGCATCGGGCTCGATTATGCTTTCCCGGTCGAGGTCGAAGGCATCGAGGACATCATCTCCAGCAATCCGCATTTCTGGCCGAAGAACGAATATCCCGAAGGCAAGACCACCTATTCCACCCCGGGCCAGACGAAAGAACTCATCGAGGTCCTGCTGCGCCGCGGCCACTCGGAACGCACTGTTCGCGACGTGATGGGCGGCAACTTCATGCGGCTGGCGCGCGAGATCTGGAAATAGCGATCGAAACGGCTGTCGCGTCGATCGCACATCACCGGAAAAGGCGTCCCATTCGACGACATATGACGCATTTTTTTCACTAGACATATGTGTATAGCCGGGGCAGGCTGAGGCAAACAAGACCTTTGGAAGGGTCTCCCGCAGCCGAGCCGGCGCTGGCGGGCAACATAAACAAGAGGGGCAGGGCAATGATCAAAGCCGCGAACATCAACGTGACGCGCCGTGGGGTGCTGGCCGGTGCCGGGGCTCTGGGCCTCGCCTCGCTGATCTATTCCACCAAGCGCTCACAGGCGGCCGGCTCGGTTCTCAAGGTGCGCTCATATGGCGATATCCAGACGCTCGATCCGGCCTTTCGTCTTGCCGCGCCCGAAGGCGATATCACCAATGTCATTTTCGCCGGCTTGGTCGTCGCCACGCCCGGTGACAGCTGGGGCTGGAAGCCGATGGCAGTGGAGAAGATCGAGCAGCTCGATCCGCTCACCGTCGCCTTCAAGCTGCGCGACAATATCGGCTTCACCGACGGCTTCGGCCAGATGACGGCGGAGGACGTGAAATTCTCTATCGAGCGCCTCGCCGATCCTGCCAACAAATCCCCTTATGCGGGCGACTGGGCGACGCTGAAGGAAGTCGAGGTCAAGGACAAGCTCTCGGGCATCATCCATCTGAACAAGGCGTTCGCGCCGTTATGGACCTCGACCTTGCCGACGCCGTCGAGCACGATCCTGTCCAAGCGCGCCGTGACCGAGGCCGGCGGCAAGCTCGGCGTGAAGCCCGTGGCGCAGTCGGGCCCTTATCTGCTCAAGGAATGGACGCCCAAGCAGCGCACCGTGCTCGTGCGCAACCCCGACTGGAAATACGAGCAGGGCGGCTATGACGAGATCCACGTCCATCCGATCGAGGACGAAAAGACCGCCGAGCTCGGCTATGAGGCGGGCGACCTCGACTACACCTGGACGTCCGTGTCCTCGATCAAGCGGCTGAAGGAAACGCCGCCGGCCGACACCGTCGTGGTCGAGAAGCCATCGCTCGCCTTCGTCTGGCTCGGCATGAACCAGATCGCGGCGCCCTTCGACAATCCGGACCTGCGCCGCGCCGTGCAGTACGGCGTCGACCGCAAGGCCGTGGTCGACGCGGCCTATTTCGGCGCCGCCGCCACCTCCACCGGCATCATCGCGCCTGGGCTCATCGGCCACCGCGAGAAGAACCTCTACGAATACGATCCCGACAAGGCGCGCGAGCTGGTCAACAAGGCCGGCGCCAGCGGCGTCACCGTCACGCTCGACATCCTCAACAAGGCGGAACGCCTGTCGGCGGCGCAGGTCGTGCAGGCGAACCTGCAGGACATCGGCGTCAACGTCGAAATCAAGCAGAACGACAGCGGCACGTTCTGGACGCTGGGGTCGAAGCAAAACCCTTATTACAAGAAGCTCCAGATGGTGCTGTCGCGCTTCTCGATGCAGCCCGACCCGAGCTGGGCGACGGAGTGGTATACGACCAGCCAGATCGGTGAGTGGAACTGGGAGCAGTTCAGCAGCGAGGAATTCGACAAGCTGGTCACCGAAGGCAAGATCGAGCTCGACCCGGCCAAGCGCGACGTCATGTACAAGAAGATGCAGGACCTGATGGAGGAGAGCGGCTGCTACGTCTTCCTCACCCACGAGGTCACCGGCGTGATGTACCGCAAGAGTGTGGCGGCCGCCCTCAAGCCGAATGGCGAGCCCTGCTTCGCGGACTTCAAACCTGCCTGACGTGATGGAAGACGACGGCACGGCGCGGGGCGGGATGGCCGGCTCCTGAGATGCTCCGCTATGCGCTGAAACGACTGGGGCTGGGCATCATCATCGTGAGCGTCGCGATGGTGATGCTGTTCGCTATGATCTATGTGATCCCGGGCGACCCGGCATCCGTGGCGCTCGGCCCGCGCGCCACGCCCGAGATGATCCAGGCCTTGCGCAGCCGCATGGGGCTGGACCAGCCGATCTGGATCCAGTTCTTCAGGTTCTATTTCTCGGCGCTGCGCGGCGACCTCGGCACCGAGGTGCTGTCCGGGCGGCCGGTGCTGGACGTCGTGTTCGAGCAGCTGCCCTACACCCTGGCGCTGATCGCGGGCGCGATCTCATGGTCCGTGCTGCTCGGCATTCCGCTGGGCTGCATCGCGGCGGTGCGGCGCGGCGGCTTCGTCGACCGCGTCATCGGCATCCTGTCGGTCGCGGTGATCGCGGTGCCATCCTTCGTCATCGCGATCTATTCGCTGCTGATCTTCGCCGTCGCCCTGCAGTGGCTGCCGGCCATCGGCGCCGGCGAGCCCGGCAATCTCGCCAGCCAGCTGAAACATCTTGCCCTGCCTTCGCTGGCGATCGGCGTCGGCTGGGTCGGCTACATCGCGCGCATGGTGCGTGCTTCCATGCTGGAAACGCTGGAAGCCAGCCACATCCGCACGGCGCGCGCTTTCGGCCTGACCGATCGTCGCATCACCTATTCCTATGCCTTGCGTATCGCCATCCTGCCGACCGTCACGCTGCTCGGCGTCGGCATCGGCAACATGGTGTCTTCGGCCGTCTTCGCCGAGATCGTCTTTGCCCGCCCCGGCATCGGCAAGCTGGTCTACGAGGCGATCTCGGTGCGCAATTATCCGGTCGTCACCGGCGCCGTGCTGGTGACGACGGTTTTCTTCGTCGTCGTGAACGCTCTCGCCGACATCCTCATTGGTGCGTTGGACCCCCGTGTCAGAACAAGTCTTAATTGACCGGCCATCGCGGCAGCGCGTCGCCAAGATCGGCCGCGTGCTTCGGCGCATCCTTCGCGAGCCGCTCGGCGCGTTCGGTCTCACCCTGGTCGTGATCGTCGTTCTGTCGGCTGTCTTCGCCGACGTGCTTACCAGCTATTCACCGACGAAGCTCGCGCCGGCCGAGCGCTTCGCGCCCGCGAGCCTGCAGCACCTGCTCGGCACCGACCATCTTGGACGCGACCTGTTCTCGCGTGTGCTCCATGGCGGCCGCATCGCGCTGGCCATTGCGCTTGGCGCGACCGGCCTGTCGCTCATCGGCGGCATCGTGCTCGGGCTCATCGCCGGCTACGGGCCCCGCTGGCTCGACAATCTGATGCTCCTGCTCTTCGATGCCATCAAGAGCTTCCCGACCGTGATGCTGGCGCTCACGCTGGTCACGCTGACCGGACCTTCGCTGCTTGCGGTGCTGATCGTGGTCGTGCTGGTCAATGTGCCCGGCTATGCCCGCATCATCAGGACACAGACGCTTGTCCTGAAGTCGGCCGAGCATGTCATGGCGGCGCGCTCGATGGGCGCGAGCACCGCGCGCATCCTCACCATCCACATATTGCCCAACGTCATCGGCCCGATCCTCATCCTCGCATCGATGGACATCCCGGTCGTCGTGGCGATCGAGGCGGGTCTGAGCTTCCTCGGCCTCGGCGTCAGGCCGCCTCTGCCAAGCTGGGGCGCGATCCTGAACGACGGCTTCGTCAACATCCGCGATTCATACTGGATCGTGGTCGCCGGCGGCCTGCCGATCATCCTCACCACGCTCGGCTTCACCTTCCTCGGCGAGACCCTGCGCGACGTTTTCGACCCCCGGCTGAAGAGGCGCGAATGACCGTCCTCGACGTCAAGGACCTCAGCGTCGACTTCGCCACCGAAGCCGGCACGTTGCAGGCGCTGCGCAAGGTGAGCCTGAAGGTGCCGGCGAACCGGATCGTCGGCGTCGTCGGCGAGTCGGGCTGCGGAAAATCGACGCTGATCAACGCCGTTCTCGGCCTGCTCGCCGACAATGGCAGGGTCACGGCAGGCCAGATCCTGTTCGAGGGCAAAAGCGATCTCGTTCATCTCGACGGCACAGGCATGCGGGCGCTGCGCGGTCAGAGGATCGCAACCGTCTTCCAGGACCCGATGGGGGCGCTGAACCCGGTGCTGTCCGTGGGTAAGCAGATGCGCGACATCCAGTACCGCTCCGGACGGTCGCGCAAGGAGAAGGACGCGCTCTCCGTCGAGATGCTGCGCAAAGTCCGCATTCCAGATCCCGAGCACCGACTGGCGCAGTTTCCGCACGAATTCTCGGGTGGCATGAAGCAGCGTATCGCCATCGCCATGGCGCTGCTGATGCGGCCCTCGCTGCTGATTGCCGACGAGCCGACGACGGCGCTCGACGCCACGCTCGAAGTCGCCATCATCGAGTTGCTCAGGGACCTGCAGAAGCAGATCGGCTGCTCCGTGCTGTTCATCTCGCATCATCTGGGCGTCATCGCCGAGCTGTGCGACGAGATGATCGTCATGTATGCCGGCGAAGTGGTCGAACGCGGCTCGACCCGCGACATCTTCCACAACCCGCGACATCCCTACACGAAGAAGCTGCTCGCTTGCGATCCGGCAAGGCTCGCGCGCCGCGAGCCGCGGCTGCCCACCATTCCCGGTACGCTGCCGGACCTGCGCAACCGCCCCAAGGGCTGCGTTTTCCAGTCACGCTGCGAGCTAGCGGACGACGTCTGCTCCACGATGCCGCCCGACACAGCGCTGAGCACGTCCCATGTCGCGCGATGCTGGCACACCGACGAGACGGCCGGAGCGGCCGCATGACGACAGAGCCCCTGCTTTCCGTTTCCGATCTTCGGGTGCGTTTCCGCATCGGCGGCATGATGAGCGCGCTGGCCGGCCGGCGGACGGAAATAGAAGCCGTCTCCGGCGTCGGCTTCACGCTGGAGCGCGGCCAGACGCTTGCGCTGGTCGGCGAATCCGGATCGGGCAAGACGACGCTGGCGCGCGCCGTCGACGGGCTGCAGCCGGCCGCGGGCGGCTCGATCCGCTTCGAGGGCCGCGAGTTGCGCGACCTGCCGAAGAAGGACTGGAAGCCGCTCCGGCGCAAGATGTCGATGATGTTCCAGGACCCGGTCGGCTCGCTGTCGCCGCGCCTCAGCGTCCGGTCGCTGCTGGCGGAGCCTTTCGCCATCCACGGCCTGTCCGGCCGCAGCCTCGATGCCGAGGTCGAGCGCCTGCTCGCCCTGGTCGGACTGCCGCGCGATTTCGCCGACCGTTATCCGCACCAGCTCTCCGGCGGCCAGGCACGCCGGGTCGGCGTCGCAAGGGCCGTCGCGCTCGACCCGGAGCTGATCATCGCCGACGAACCGACAGCCGGGCTCGACGTATCGATCCAGGGCGAGGTGCTCAACCTGCTCAACGACCTGCGCGACCGCATGGGCCTGTCGATGCTCATCATCACCCACAATCTGCACGTGGTCCGGCAGATCGCCGACCGGATGGCGGTGATGTATCTCGGGCGCTTCGTCGAGGAAGGCGAGACCGAGGCGATTTTCCGGGCGCCGCATCATCCCTACACAGCGGCATTGCTGTCCGCGAACCCCGAACCAGATCCGGACAAGGTGCATAACCGCATCGCGCTGCCGGCCGAAGTGCCATCGCTGCTCGACAGGCCTTCGGGCTGCGAGTTCCACACACGCTGTCCGTTCGCGCAAGACATCTGCCGGACGCAGGCACCCACCCCGTCCGCGCTCGGCTCGAGCCGGCTCACCTGTCACTTCCCGCTCAATGCCGGCCCAAGCGCCGTCGAGGCAATCGCCGCAAGTTAAAGAAGGTCCGTCCGATGAAAGACATCCGCGTGGTCACCGATTTCCCGCGCAAAGTCCGTGAGATCGAGAACCTGTGGATCCCGATGCCGGACGGCGTGAAGCTCGCCGCGCGCATCTGGCTTCCGGAGGACGCCGGGGCCGATCCGGTGCCGGCCATCCTCGAATACCTGCCCTACCGTAAGCGCGACGGAACGGTGGAGCGCGACGCGCTCACCCATCCCTATTTCGCCGGCCACGGCTATGCCGGCGTGCGGGTCGACATGCGCGGCACCGGCGACAGCGAAGGCGTCTGCAAGGGCGAATATCTGAAGCAGGAACAGGACGATTGTCTCGCCGTCATCGAATGGCTGGCGGAGCAGCCCTGGTGCTCGGGCGCGGTCGGCATGATCGGCATCAGCTGGGGCGGCTTCAACGGGCTCCAGGTCGCCGCCCGTCGCCCGCCGGCGCTGAAGGCAGTGATCTCGCTCTGCTCCACTGACGACCGCTATAACGACGACGTCCACTATCTCGGCGGCGCGCAGATGTGCGACAATCTGTTGTGGGGCACGACCGCCTGGGCAATCGCCATGACGCCGCCCGATCCGCTGATCGTCGGCGACCGTTGGCGTCAGATGTGGGAGGGTCGCCTCAACGGCAACAGCATATGGATGCAGGACTGGTTCGAGCATCAGCGCCGCGACGACTTCTACAAGCACGGCTCGATCTGCGAGGACTATGCCGACGTTGAGATTCCCGTCTATGCGGTCGGCGGCTGGGCGGACGGTTATCCGAACCCGATCTTCCGCATGCTCGAAAGCCTGCCGGGCGTCCGCAAGGGGCTGATCGGCCCGTGGGGCCACAAATATCCGCATTTCGCCATGCCGGGGCCGCGCATGGGCTTTCTCCAGGAATGCCTGCGCTGGTGGGACCAGTATCTCAAGGGCATCGACACAGGTATCGCCGACGAACCCATGCTGCGCGCCTGGATGCAGGACCCGGCGGCGCCGGCCGCGATCTATGACGAGCGCCCCGGGCGCTGGGTGGCGGAACCGTCCTGGCCGGGTCCCGGCGTCGGCCAGCACACCCTCGCGCTCTCGCCCGGCAAACTCGCCGAAGACGCCGGCAGCGGCGATGTCCTGACGATCCGCTCGCCCTCAACGGCGGGGCTCTCCTCTGGCGCGTGGTGCGGCTACGGCGTGCTGCCGACCTTGCCTGTCGACCAGCGCATGGAGGCCGGCAACGCGCTCGTCTTCGAGACCGAGCTGCTGGAGGAAGCCGTGGAAATCCTCGGCTTCCCGGAATTCGAAGTGAAGCTCGCCTCGGACAAGCCGGTCGCGCTGATCTCCGCGACCCTGTCGTTGGTGCAGGAAGACGGCGCCGCCTCGCGCGTGAGCTACGGCGTCCTCAACCTCACGCACAGGCATGACGATCTCGATCTCAAACCGATGACGCCGGGCGAGGCCGAGGCGGTGCGCTTCAAATTGCGCTGCTGCGGCCAGCGCTTCGAGAAAGGCCAGCGCATCCGGCTCGCCATCGCCACCGGGCATTGGCCGATCGTCTTCCCGGGGCCGGAGAACGCGACGCTTTCGATCTATTGCGCCGGCAGCAGACTGATCCTGCCGGTGCGCAAGCCGCAGCCGCTCGACAAGACGCTCGCGGCATTCAAGGGGCCGGAAAGCGCCGCGCCGATGGCGCAGGACGTGATCAAGGCGGGCGAGCCTTTCCGGCGCGAGGTGACCACGAACCAGATCACCGGCGAGGCCACCTACACAGTCGTCATCGACGGCGGCACGGTGCGCCATCCGCATACCGGGATCACCCTGTCGCAGAGACAGACCGAGATCTTCATCGTCCACCCGGACGATCCGAACTCGGCGCGCGGGACCGTGACCTGGGACAAGACCTATTCGCGCGGCGACTGGAACGCCCGTGTTTCGGTCTCCGCCACGGTGCGCGCATTGCGCGATGTCTGGCGCATGGAAACGCATCTCATCGCCCGCGCCGGCGAGGAGGTCGTGGTCGACCGCGAGGAAGTCAAGGAATTTCCACGCGATCTGAATTGAAGTGATCGCGGAACGGGGAGCGGTCAGCCGGGGCTTTTCAGCAGCATCTTTTCGGCGAAGGCCTCGACCTCTCCTGCACGAGGCTCTTCGCCGGTGTGCGTTAGCAGGTAGGCTGGCGTCAGGAAAAGACGGTTGCTGACCGGCTCGACGATCTCGAGCGAGTAATAGCCGATCTGCGTGAAGTAGAGCACGCGCGCCCGCACGAACGCTTCCGTGTCGGCATAGCCGTGCCGCGAGAACATCGCGCGGACGGCGTCGACCCGCGTATCGTCTTCCTCGCTGACGATCCGATGCACATCGGCGGACTGGCGCGACCAGGCGCGCACGGCGAAATCCAGCCGCGGATTGAACAGCGATTCATCCAGCCAGCACTCGAAGACATTGAGCACCGCCTGCGTGATCGACGCGGCCGGCCGGCCGGCCTGCTCGACGATGAAACGCGTGTTGTTGTTGCGCCAGTAGTCCAGCAGTTGGTCGAGCAGGTCCTGGCGGCTCTTGAAGTACCAGTAGAAACTGGAACGGGAGACGTTCAGCTTCTGCCCCAGCGCAAGCACGCGCACCGCTTCGACGCCTTCGGAGATCAACGTCTCCAGCGCGAGGTTCATCCAGTCCTCGCGCGTCACCTTTGTATTGCCGATCAGACCGGACCGCCGCATGACTTCATCAGCATTGGAATCGGAGAACATAGCGGGCCGGCCAAGTTTGAACGCCGGCTAGATAGACCTGAAACCACCCCACTACAACACTTGCGCTTGTTCGAACCACTCCCAAAGATACGGGGCAAGGCCGCGGTCGACGTGGAGCCGCGCCCGATCGGGGTTGCCGAACCGGTAGAAGAGAACGCCGGCGCCGGCAAAGAGGATCGAAGCCGAGCGGCTTGCTGCCCCCGGATCCAGCGCCGTGCCCCTGGCGATCAGGCGGTCCAGGCCCGACCCCTCGATCTCGAACACATGCAGCCCGGCATCCATGACCGTGACCGCGAAACCGGCCGCGTGCCAGCCGGCCACGATGGGGAACGGCTGTCCCCCGACCGCAAGAACGCGGTCGCGCGCGATCCGCACCATGTATTTGTCGCCGTTGGCAATTGCGCCGGCTCCGACACCTTCGCCAGCAAGCCCCGAAGCCTTCGACCAAGCCGCAAGGTCGCCGCTGACCAGAAGCTGGTTCAGCCCGCCAAGCGTTCGCACGCTGACGCTGCCTTTGCTGAGCGTAGCAGTGGCGAAGTCGGGCGCCGCCGGCCACTTTTCGGCAAGGTTACGCATGGAGCCGACTCCCTTCCGGATCGAAGGCGCAAGGCGCGACGATCGTCGCCTGCCGCACAACGCCAAGATGCTGAACGTCGATGGTCTCGCCGTGCCGCGCCGCGCCGCGTTCGATGAGCGCCAGGCCAACCGGACGTCCCAGGGTTGGGCTCTGATAACTGGAGGTGACGAAGCCGATGCTTCTGAGCCGGCCCTCGCGCTTCTCCACGCCATGCGCGCCGGTCGCCAGCGGCGCCTCGCCTTCGCGAAGCGCGAGGCCGACGAGATGATTGCGGTCCGCGCGGTTCCCCGCTTCGGTGAAAAGCGAGCGCCGACCGACGAACTCGCTGGCGCGTTTGGTCCGCGGTCCGGCGACGCCCAGATCATGCGGCATGGTGGTCCCGTCGGTGTCCTTGCCGATGACGATATATCCCTTCTCGGCGCGCAGGATCATCAGCGATTCAAGCCCGAGCAGCACGGCGTCGAAGGCGCGGCCCTCCTGCTGCATCCTTGCCCACAGCGCCTCCGCCCGATCGGCGCGGATGGAGATTTCGTAGCTGCGGTCGCCGGTGAAGGAGACCCTGGCGATGCGAACCTCGTTGCCGGCAAAGCGGCCGGCGGCGACGGCCATGTGCGGCAGGCTGGCATCGTCAAGTGCTGCGCCCAGGTCGAGCGCTTCCACGACCTGGCGCGCATTCGGACCCGAAACGGTCAAGGTCGCGTATTGCGCGGTGGCATTGTGGATATAGACCGCGTCGCGGCCGAAGCGGTCCTGCCGCCATTCCTCGAGGCGCGCATGGACCGCGGTGACATGCGACGACGAGCAGGAGACGATGAAGCGATGCTCGTCCAGGCGAACCAGGACGCCGTCATCGAAGACGACGCCGTTTTCCGACAGCATGAAGCCGTAGCGGCAATGGCCCGGCTTCAAGGTCGACATGGTGTTGTAATAGATGAAGTCGACAAACTCGGCCGCGCGCGGGCCGATTACTTCGATCTTGCCCAGCGTCGAGCCGTCGAAGAGCGCCACGGATTGCCGGGCGCGCCGCGCCTCATCCTGGATCGACGCGCCAGCTTCGCCGCCGCCATAATAGGCAGGCCGCAGCCAACCGCCATATTCCTGGAACACCCCGCCTGCCGCACGGTGGTTTGCCTCCAGCGGCAGACGGCGGACCGGAGCGTGCATGCTGCCCCGGCGCGACCCGACCAGGCTGGCGAAGGGGACAGGCGTGAAGGGCGGGCGGTAGGTGGTGGTGCCGACCTCCGGAATGCCGCGCCCGGTGATGTCAGCGAGCAGCGCCAGGCCGTTCAGGTTCGACGTCTTGCCCTGGTCGGTCGCCATGCCGAGCGTGGTGTAACGCTTCAGGTGTTCGACCGAGACGAAGTTCTCCCGCGCCGCGAGCTCGACGTCCTTGGCGGTGACGTCACTCTGGTAGTCGATCCAGACGCGGCCCTTGGCCTTGGGTTTCGGCCACAGGCTGGCGACGCCGAGCGTTGCTTCCGCTCCCGTGCCGCGAGGCGCTGGCGACGATGAGCCGAAGTCACCGGGGGCCGCGGCGCCGCTGGCCAGAGCATCCGAAAGCGAGACTGTGCCGGCCACGGCGCCGGCGACGCCAATCCCGTCGACGGCTTCGCCGGGGATGAAGGCCGCAAGTTGATCGCTCCAGGCGAGCTTGCCTTTCGCCTGCGAGAACAAATGCACGGTGGGTGTCCAACCACCAGAGACAAGCACGCAGTCGGCCGCAAGCGTCGTGCCGTCGTCGAGCAGTACACCCTGGACAGCATTGCGCCCGCGCGCCGCCATGATCGTACGACTCGCCAGAACGCGAACACCTGTTCCCGCTTGCGCGCCGCCCTCACGCCGGCAATCGACCACCGTCACCGAAGCGCCGGCCGCCGCGAGCGCCGAGGCCGGCTCATAGGCGCTGTCGTTGTTGGTCGCGACGACGATCTCGCGGCCGACAAGCACGCCATGCCGGCGCAGATAGCTGAGCGCCGCATCGGCGGACAGGATTCCCGGAAGGTCGTTGTTGGCGAACGGCACGGGACGTTCGATCGCGCCCGTCGCAAGCACGATGCGGCGGGGCCGCACGCGCCAGAGCGTGTCCGGCCTGCCGTCGGAGTGGCGCTGGTTGAGCGCGACCAGATTGGGGTCGTAAAGGCCGAAGGCAGTCGTATCGCTCAGCACCAACTGACCGCCGCTCTTCAGCCTGGCGACCGTCGCCTCGACCCACGCCTTGCCTTCGACGCCATCGACTTCGCCAGCGCGGTGGCGCAGCGAGCCGCCGGGATGCGCCCTGTCGTCGACCAGGATGACCGAGTGTCCGGCCGCCGCCGCGCTGGCCGCCGCGGCAAGGCCGGCGGGCCCGGCGCCGACCACCAGGACGTCGCAATGATGGTTGACCTGATCGGAGACCTGGCGCGGCTTCCAGTCGCTGTCGACGACGCCAAGTCCGGCCATGGCGCGGATGCGCGGTTCGAACAGGTGCCAGTCCGGCCACATGAAGGTCTTGTAGTAGAAGGCAGCCGGCAGGAAGCGCGCGAAGCGATCCAGGACCGCGTTGCGGTCGTTCTCGGCCGTGGGCGAAGCGTTGACACTCCTGACCTTGATGCCGTCGACGGCTTGCACGGTCGTGGCGCGCGCATTCGGCACGCGGCCGACCGCGCTCTCGACATCGACCAGCGCGTTGGGCTCCTCGACGCCGGAGCCCCAGATGCCGCGCGGCCTGTGGTATTTGAAGCTGCGGCCGACAACGGCCTGGCCGCTGGCGAGCAAGGCTGAAGCGATCGTGTCGCCCGCAAAACCCTCCACGCGCCTGCCGTCGAACGTGAAGCTCAGCGGGCGGTCGCGGTCGATGTCGCTGCCGCCGGCGGTGAGACGGGAAGCGCTCATGCGCCGTGCTCCGCTTCGCCGAGCACGGAAGAACCCGACACCTTGTGATTGACGCTGTCGCGGCTCATGGCGAAGAACTCGCCGCAGGTCAGATGCACCCAGATCTCGCGGGTCGGCCCCTTCGGATTGTCGCGCATGTGGAGATAACCGGCCCAGCGCTCGGCGGTCACCTCGCTGCCGTCCGGCCTCAGATTGCCGGCCTCGCCGCCATAGTGAAACTCGCTTTCTTCGCGCGGCCCGCAGAACGGACAGGGAAAGAGCTGCATCTTTTCTACACCTTCAATGGGCGATGCCGGAGCCGGCGGCCTCGTCGACCAGGCGGCCGCGAGCGAAGCGGTCGAGATCGAAGGGCCGGCTGATGTCGTGATGCCTGCCGGTGGCAAGCAGATGCGCAAGCAAGGTGCCGCCGGCGGGGATCGCCTTGAAGCCGCCGGTGCCCCAGCCGCAATTGAGGAAAAGGCCGGGCAGCGGCGACTCGCCGATGATGGGCGAGGAGTCCGGGACCACGTCGACGATGCCGGCCCATTGCCGCATCATCTTCAACTGGCCGAAGATCGGGTACATTTCGAGCATACCGGCGATCACGCCTTCCAGCACCGGCAGATTGCCGCGCTGGCCATAGGACGGGATGCGGTCGAGCGCGCCGCCGATCACCAGTTCGCCCTTGTCCGACTGGCTGACATAGACGCCGGTGTCCGGCGAGATCACCACCGTGTCGATGATCGGCTTGACCGGTTCGGACACGCAGGCCTGCAGCGCGTAGGAATTGACCGGCAGCCGGAACCCCGCTTTCGCCGCCAGCACCGACGAATGGCCGGCCACAGCCATGCCCGTACGCTCCGCCCGGATCGCGCCGCGCGAGGTGACGACGCCGCGGCAGCGCCCGTCTTCGATGATGAAGTCGGAGATCTCGCAATTCTGGATGATGTCGACACCGAGACGGCTCGCCGCCCGTGCGTAACCCCAGGCGACGGCATCGTGGCGGGCGGTGCCGCCGCTCGGCTGCCAGGTGCCGCCATAGACGGGGAAGCGTGTGCCGGGGCTGAAATTGTAGATCGGCACGACGCGACGCACGTCCTCGACCGAGAACAACTCGCAATCGATGCCGTTGACCTGGATGGCGTTGACCGACCGCGCGGCGGTTTCCATCGCGGATTCGCTGTGCGCGAGCGTGAGGATGCCGCGCGCGGAAAACATCACATTGTAGTTCAGGTCCGTCGAAAGGCTCTTGTAGAGGCTGTGGGCCAGCCCGTAGATCGCCGCGCTTTCCGGGTAGAAGTAGTTCGAACGCACCACCGTCGTGTTGCGGCCGGTATTGCCGCCCCCGATCCAGCCCTTCTCCAAGAGCGCGACGTTGGTGACGCCGTGATTTTTGGCGAGATAATAGGCAGTGGCGAGGCCGTGCCCGCCGCCGCCGATTATGATCGCATCATAGCGCGATTTCGGATCAGGAGAGCGCCAGGCCTTTTCCCAACCGGTCTGACCGGCGATGCCTTCCTTGAAGAGCGAAAGGGCCGAGTACTGCCTCGTCATGCGCCCAAACCGTCGTCACAGGCCGGCGGCATCGCTCCACCGCAAGGGCTTGGCCGCCGTGTCTCCAGCTCGAACATGTGCATCGATTGCCCCTTACGATAACCCGCTTTGCCGTTGGTGCCGAACACCCGTGGCCAGCCCGAAGGGCACACTTAGCGCGAATGTACACCTGTGTCCATTCAAAGCGTATGACGGGCTTGCGCGCGTTTCACAGATTTCGGGCATTGGCCGAACGAGACCGGTAAGCGCCGGCACGCTCATCGGAGCCACTCCGGCGAGCGCTCGACGAAGTGCGGCGAAGGCCTCCGCATGCAGTGCTCCTCGAGGCTGGACCGCTTTAGTTTGCGCCCGACACTCGTGGCGTCCGGTTCAAGACGTCAGGCGACGGCGTCGGGTCATGCCGACTTCTTGCTTCGGCCGTGCCCAGGAAAGCGGCGAGCTTTTCGTTGAAGATTGCCGGCTTCAGCAGGAAGGGCGCGTGCTTGCCGTCCTGGATGTCGTCCGGCTCGCCGGTCCACTGCTCCAGTTTGAGGTCCCGGAAATATTGATGGTTCAGGAACGGGTCGTTCGAGCCGTTCAGGATGGCGAACGGCACCGAGGCCGAGCGTAGGAAGCGCATCTGCCGCGGCCAGTCGACGATCTGGAGCTTGCCCAGCGTATAGGCGCGGGCACGCCCGTCGGTCCGCCGCACGGCGCGATGGAGATGAGCCGTCTGCGGTGCCTTCGGACCGGTCGTCGACGCGGCGAAGTCGCGGCTCTCGGCCGGCGACAGGAAGGTCTTGCTCGCCAGAACGAAATGGCTGGTCGCGGCATAGGCGCGCCCGACATCTTCCGGAACGACCCTGAGCGGCGGCGTGCCGGAAATGGCAAGCGCCCTCATCGGATAGCCGCGGGCCGCGAGCTCGATAGCGATATAGCCGCCCAGCGACCATCCGAACACAAAGGGGTTTGCCGCGCCGAGCGCCTTGAGCACGTCTTCGGCCACGTCGGCGAAGGCCTCCACGCTATAGTCCTTTTCCGGATCGGCGTTGTCGGACACGCCGTGACCAGGCAGATCGAAGGAGATGACGCGATAGCGGTCGCGAAACGCCTTGAACTGGTTGGCGAACACCTCCTTGGCGGAGGAGTTGCCGTGGATGAAGAGAAGCGCCGGCTTGTCGCCGCCGGTGTCGGCCACCGCGATCCTGCCGTGGCGGGTGGCGACGATCGTCTCATGCGCTCCGGTCATCGCCTGCCGTTGCCCGAGGCCGAAGCGGCGGCGCAGCCTGGCCGTCGCCTGCGAACGCACCACGTCGAGCGCTTCACGAAATGTCTGCAGCAATGCCCACAACCCGCCCGGATAGAAGATCAGGATGACGATCAGCAACAGCGACATGATGATGTTGCGCCAGGCGCCGTAGGCGGCGAAGACCTCCGACACCATGGTCACGAAGAAGGCCGCGAGGATCGGACCCCAGATCGTTCCGGCGCCGCCGAGCAACAGCATCGAGAGCAGCAGGCCAAGCAGCCCGAGGCCGAAATTGTCGGGAGAGGCAACCCGCATGTAGGAGCCGTAGAAGCCGCCGGCCACACCGCTCAGCGCGGCGCTCACCGTCAGCGTGAACAGCCGGGTGCGCGTTTCCGACATGCCGCGGGAGATGGCGTAGTATTTATGGTCTCGCATGGCCACGATGGCGCGGCCGAAACGCGAGTGGGTGATTTTGTAGAGGATGATGGTGGAAGCCACCAGCATCAGCAGGGCCAGGTAGTAATAGCCGACCTTGCCGCCGCGGTTGAAGCGATAGCCGAAGAGCTCGAGCGCCGGCAGGCTTACCATGCCCGATGTGCCGCCGGTGATGTCGGATTGGCTGATGATGATCTGGTAGAGCACCTGCGAGGCAGCGATGGTCACCAGGATGATGTAGATGCCTGAAAGCCTGAGGATGGGCAGCGTTATGAGGGCCGCGACAAGCCCCGCGGCGACCCCGGCGAACGCTATGCCCAGCCATGGTGACAGGCCGAGGGTCTGGCCGACCAGCCCGAACGCGTAGGTGCCGATGGTGAAGAGCGCGACATGGGCGAAATTGAACAGGCCGCCATACCCAAGGCTGAGGTCCCAGCTCGAGGCCACGATGCCGAACACGAATGCCAGCACCAGGAGATGCCGCAGATACATGTTTGAAGACAGCAGCGGCACAAGCGCCAGCACGGCCAGGACGATCAGGACCGGGATCAGCCCCGAACTGCGGGCGAAGGACGGGCTGTACCGCATCAGACGGATTTCCTGTATCGGCCGAACAGGCCTTCTGGCTTGGCGACGAGCACGACGATCATGATGGCGAAGAGCACCGTCGGGCTCCAGTAGAGGCCGACGAGATAGGTCATGACGGCCTCGAGCAGGCCAACGATGAAGGCCGCGTAGATCGGGCCGGTGAAGCGCGCGATGCCGCCGAAGATCACCACGATCAGCGCTTTCATCAGCGGGTCGGAGCCCATCGAAGGGTTCATGAAGCGGGTGGAGCCGATCAGGATGCCGGCCAGCGCCGCCAACGCCGCCGACAGACCGAAGGCGATGGCGTAGAGCCGCTCGACATCGATGCCCATGAGCTGCGCCGCCTCGCGGTTCTGCGCCACGGCGCGCATGGCGCGACCAAGCGGCGCGCGCTGCAGGAACACGCCGAGCGCCGCCAGGATGACGATCGCCAGCGCCACCACCGCCATCTCGTTGCGGGATATGGTGATGCCGAGGATCGACATGTCGCCGCCGAGCAGCGGCGAGAGCTGCTTGTTGCGCGGACCCCAGACGAGGTTGATGACGTTTTCCAGGATGGTCGCGCCCGCCAGCGTGGTGATGACGGATTTCACCACGATGTCGGGGCTTCGTTCGAAAGGCTTGATGAGGAGGTAGTAGACGAGCATGCCGATGACGAACATGCCGATGATGGAGACCGCCGCCCCGGCCAGCAGACCGGCGCCCGAGGCCTCGGTGCTGGCGATCTGCCAGGCGATGTAGGCGCCGAGCGCGATGAAGGTGCCGTGGGCAAAATTGAAGATGCCGAGCGTCGTCCACACGAGCGCCAGCCCGGTCGCCATCAGCGCATAGAGAGCGCCCAGCACGATGCCGCCGAGCAGGATCAGGTTAAGCGTCTCAAGGGTCAATGGTGATCCTCGCCGAACATCAGTTTCATGATCTCTTCATGCGTTGGCATGTCCGCCTTCTCGATGCGGCGCGAGATGCGGCCGTGGTCGAAGAGGTAGAGCGTGTCGATCAGTTCCTCGAGGAAGGCGATATCCTGATCGACCACGATCAGCGGCACGCCGGATCCCCGGATGGTCTGAATTGCCGATGCGAGTTCCCCGCGCAGCTTGGGCGACAGGCCCAGCGTCGGCTCGTCGAGGATGAGAAGCTTCGGCGCCGCCATCAGCCCGACGCCTATGGCCACCATCTGGCGCTCGCCGCCTGACAGGAAGCGTATCTTGTGGCCGAGCCGCTCGTGCACCCGGGGAAAGAGCCGGAAAACCTTGTCCAGCGTCTCCGCCGCATTGGCGCGCCCGCGGGAAGCGTAGGGCGCGATCGACAGCGTTTCCGCGACGGTCATGTCCGGGAACAAAAGGTTTCCCTGCGGGACATGGATCAGCCCGGCGCGCGCCACCGCTTTCGGGTCCATCCGGCGCCGGGTTATGGCGTCGTAGTTGAAATTGCGCCAGCGCCGGCTGCCGCGCGCGCCTGGACGGTTGAGCTGGACACCGTCGAAGAAAATGTCCCCATCCCACGGATCGATGATGCCGGACAGGGTTCTCAGGAACGTCGTCTTGCCGTGGCCGTTCGGACCGAACAATCCGACGCTTGCGCCCTGCACCAGCGAAAGGTCGATCTTGCGGAATATCTGCAGCGGCTCGTAGCCGCCGTCGAGGGCCCTGACATCGAGGAGAAGCGTGTCCGTCATCGTGCCTGCCCCAGATAGGCTTCGATCACTTTCGGATCGGCAACGACTTCGGACGGAAGCCCCTGGGCGATCACCCGGCCCTGGTCGAGGACGATAAGCCGGTCGCAGACCGACATCAGCAACGGCAGGACGTGCTCTATGAGCAGGATGGCGATGCCGCGCTGGCGCAGCCCGAGAATGAGCGCCTTCATGTGCTCGATCTCGCCGGGTGTCAGGCTCGACGCCGGCTCGTCGAGCAGCAGCACGCGCGGCGACATAGCCAGGGCGCTGGCAATCATCAATATCTTGCGGAAGAAGATCGGGAGGGTTGCGGTCGCAGCGTTGTGCAGCGTCTGGGGAAAGCCCACCATGTCGAGCACCTCGATCGCGGCGATCTCGTCCTGCTTCTGCCCTTGCCTCTTGCCGCTATGCTCGATGGCCACCAGCACATTGTCGATCGCGCTCAGCGAGGCGAAGATGCTTTCGCGCTGGAAGGTGCGGGCGATGCCGGAGCGGCTCACCGCCTCCGGCGCTACGTTCTGGATCTCCTTCCCCTCGAAAACGACGCGGCCGCTGTCGGCCGGAAAGGGGATGTTGGTCAGAATGTTGAACAGCGTGCTCTTGCCGCTGCCGTTCGGCCCGGCGACGCCGAGTATTTCGTTCTCGGCCAGCGCGAAGCTGACGCCGCCCACGGCGCGCAAGCCGCCGAAGGACTTGGTGAGATTTTCAGCCGTAAGGATCATGCAAGACTGCTTTGACGAAAGACTGCTTTGACGAAAGCGGAACGCTGTTGGGCTTCGGTGCCTTGAAGAAGTGCCGGCGCGATACGTCGCGCCGGCAAATCGGACATTTGGATGCCGACCGGAAGGCTTCTGCTACTGCTTGATCCAAGGCGGAAGCTTGAAATCGCCCGTAGCGTATTTCTTCGGCCCGATCAGGAAGCGCTTGCCGTCCCAGATCTGGTAGAAGGTCACCGGAATGTGGTTCTCGTCCTGTACGGCGAGATGCGTTGCCGGGTCGAATTCCACCGGCCCCGGCGCGGCGTCGAACTTGGTTTCGCCGAGCGCCTTGCCGATCGCGTCGTGATCCTTGGGATCGCCGACCTTCTCAAGCGCGGCGAAATACATTTCGGCCTCTTCGTAGAGAGCCGAGCCGTAGACGCCCGGAGCGACCTTGTACTTATCCTGGAACTTCTTCAGCACTTCCTGCCCACGCGGCCAGCCGGGCGAGTCGATGGCGCCGCCGATCAGGTTGTAGAGGACGCCATTCGACTGTTCCTTGGTCAGGTCGACGAATTCTGGCACCGAAGGCGCGTATTGCAGGAACACCAGACTCTGGGTCGGCTGTTCGAGGAACTGTTTCAGGAACAGCGCGGAGTTCGAGGGCTGATAGTCGGTGTTGACCACGAGGTCCGGCGGGTCCTGCCGCACCTTGGCAAGGATCGCGCGCCAGTCGTTGACGGGGCCGAACGGCACCATCTCGTCCACGGTCACGGTCCAGCCGGCGGCGGAGAAGGACTTCTTCATGCCTTCCGAGATGACCTTGGAATAGGGGTTGTCGGACGAGATCATCGCCAGCTTCTTGCTCGCCGGCTTGAACTTGCCATCCGCGATCAGCCCATCCAACAGGGGAAGCACGTCCGTCTCGTAGCCCTTGTAGGACGGCGAGAGCGACCAGCAGCAATTGTAGTTGCCCGGATCTTTGCTGACGATGCCGGCAAACGAACCGGACGGACCGGACGAGATATAGGGCATGTTGGCATCGGCGAAGAGATCGACCTCGAACAGCGACAGGCTGGCATAGCCCGTAAGCACGACCTGCACGCCGTCGGTGTTTATGAGGCGCTGCGCCGCGCTGCTGACATTGTCGGGCGATCCGTCCTTGACGTCGGCCGAGATGATCTCGAACGTGTGGCCGGCCACGCCGCCCTTGGCGTTCCGCTCGTCGACGGCGAGCTCGACGCCCTTGACGAAGTCCGCGCCGTCGGAGGCCGAAGGCCCGGAAAGCGGCGCGAGCACGCCGATCTTGACGACGTCGGCTGCCGCCACGCCCATTGCCGTGCCCAAAGCCGACGCGCCCAGCGCGCCGACGAGAAGCAATTGTCTCAGTAGTCCCCTCTGCATGAGATCATTCCCCATTTTTGCGATGTTCAGTTCCACGGCATGCCCTCTCAGGCATGACGCGCATGGTCAATCAGCCGGTCGATGAAGCCGACACAACGTTCGAGCTGTTCGACGGTGATCCATTCGTCGGTTATGTGCGCCTCGCTGTCGCGCCCCGGGCCGCAGAGGATGGTCGACATGCCGGCGGACTGGAAGATGCCGGCCTCGGATCCATAGTTCACGGCCGTCACCTCGTTGCGGCCGGCAAAACGCTTGGCAAGCGTTTCGGCGTGCGAGCCCGCGTCGGGGACGAATGGCGGAACGTCATAGGCGATATTGGTTGCCACGGCCGAGCCGGCGAAGCCTTCCTTCATGGCCGGAACGACCTTGCCGTCGCTGAACGCCCGGAACCTTTCGACCAGCGTCTCCACGATGCCGCCGCTTGTCGCCCGGACATCCCACTGGAAGGCGCAATCGCCAGGTATGGCGTTGCGCGCCGTGCCGCCCTGGACGACGCCGACGCTCACCGTCGTGTAGGGCACGTCGAACGGCGACCCGGCCTCGGGTGCCGAACGAAGTTCGTTCGCGTAGGAGCGCAATTCTCCCATCAGGTCCATGGCGTGGAAGATGGCGTTCACGCCGAGGTCGGGGCGCGACGAATGACAGGCCTTGCCGGTCACGGTGGTGAGCAGGCCGGCGCTTCCCTTGTGCCCGCCGACGACGCCCATGCCGGTTGGCTCGCCGACGAAGACGGCAAGTTGCGGCGGTAGGGTCTTCGCCATGTGCTCGATGATGCCGTGCACGCCCAGGCATCCGACCTCCTCGTCATAGGACAAGGCGAGATGGATGGGCGCGGCAAGCGGCTCCTTCAGCATGGCGGGTATGCCGGCCAGTGCGCAGGCGATGAAGCCCTTCATGTCCGAGGTGCCGCGGCCATGCAGCCTGTCGCCGTCGCGCCACATGTCGAACGGATCGCGCGACCATTCCTGTCCGTCGACCGGGACGACATCGGTATGGCCGCTCAGCACATAACCTGGGCGATCGGCCGGCCCGATCGTGGCGAACAGGTTGGCCTTGGTGCCGGTCGCATCGGGGATGATGACGCTCTCAACCCCGAAACCGGCAAGGTAGGCCTTGATGAAGTCGATCGCCTCCAGATTCGACCGGCTGCTGACGGTGTTGAACCCGACCAGCCGGCCCAGGAGCTCGATTTCGGAAGAATGTGCCATTGTCTGTCCTGGTCCGTCCGGTTCGGCGCAGCGATTGCCGGTCAAAGCCTGTAGAAGCGCTTGGCGTTGTCGTGGAACAATTGCGATTGCTCCTGTGGCGACAGGACGGCCGCGATCTGCTTGAAGGTGTCATAGATCTGGTCGAAGCTCATCTGGATCTTCGAGACCGGATAATCCGTGCCGAACATGCTGCGCTCGGTGCCGAAACAGTCGATGCAATGCATGGCGACGTCGCGCACGCTTTCGAGCGTCCAGTTGCGATCATAGGCGCCCGGGTTCGATATCTTGATGGCGATGTTGGAACAGGCGGAGATGTGCTTCAGGCCGTCGCGCCAGCGCTGCATGCCTTCCGGATCGCGGTCGATCGGGCTGCCGCAATGGTTGATGATGATCTGCAGGCCGGGAAGCGCCTCGGCGATCTCCCGCACGACGCCGGCCTGGTAAGGATACATCATAAGCTCGAGATTGAGCCCGTGTTCCTGCAGCCGAGCGATATCGCGGCGCCACTGTGGGTTGCGCCCAAGCTCGGGGTCGGTGACGAAGCATTTCTTCGGGTCCGGGTGCCAGCTCAAAATGCCTCGGATGCCGGTCACCCGGTCGAACGCCGCCTGCCTTGCGATGGCGTCCGCCGCTTCAGGCTTGCCCAGCGAAGCACCGCCGACATAGCGCGAGGCCACGCCCTTCGACTTGTCCAGGGTTTCCAGCCAGCGGGTCTCCCCTACCGGATCGCCGGCCCACAACGCCTCAATGTGGACCGTGGCGACGATGTTATGTCCGCGGGAATCGCGCACGTAATCGTCCACCAGATAGTCCGTGGCGATCTCGGAAAGGCCGGCCACCGCCTGCAACGAAGGGTCTGTGGGCAGCAACCACGGATGCTTGCCCATGGAAAGATCCCACAGGTGATGGTGCGGATCGATGATCGGTCCCGAATACATGAAGACTCCCGGTGTGGGGATGCGGCCAAGCCGGGAAGGTCAGCGTTCACGACTCCTACCGGAACCCGCATGCTAACCGTCCCTGACCGGTCCGCAACCCAAGCGGTCATAGTGATTGCAACAAAAATGCCGGTATTGTCTTTCCAGGACACGATTTTGCAGGAAGGACTCCACCAGCATCCGTCTCAGTCCACGGCGACGGACCAGCCATGCCTGTCGGGCACGGTCCCGGCATGGAGCCCCGTCAGGTGCTCAAACAACTTCGCCGCGACCGGTCCGGTCTGGCCGCCATTGACGACGATCTTTTCGTCGCGCCAGGCGAGCTCGCCCACCGGGGAGATAACCGCAGCAGTGCCGACGCCCCACATCTCCTCCAGCGTGCCGGCCTTCGACGCCGCCACCACGTCCTCGATGTCGATGGGCGCCTCGGCCACCTCCATGCCCCAGTCGCGCATGAGCGCGAGCACGCTGTCGCGCGTGATGCCCGGCAGGATCGAATCGCTCAGTGGCGGCGTACGGATGCGGCCGCCGATCTTGACCATGATGTTCATGGTGCCGACCTCCTCCAGGAAGCGGCGCTGGACGCTGTCCAGCCACAGCACCTGGCTGAAGCCGGCGGCGGCGGCCTCGCGGCCGACCTTGAGGCTCGCCGCATAGTTGGCGCCGGCCTTGGCCGAGCCGATCGCGCCCTTGGCCGCGCGCACGCGCGTCTCCGAGACGAGGATGCGGACCGGGCCCGCGCCTTCCGAATAATAGGAGCCCACGGGGCAGAGGAAGATGAGATAGGTGCAGGTCCTGGAAGGCCGCACCACCATGTAGCCCTCGGTTCCCACCATGGTCTGGCGCACATAGATGGCGTTGCCACGCTTGGCCGGCACCCAGTCGCGGTCGAGATCGATCAGCTTGCGCATCGCCGCGAGCACGAGGTCGGGATCGACCGCCGGCATGCACAACTCGCCGGCGCTGCGGTTGAGACGCGCGATATGGGCCTGCGGCCGGAAGAGATGGATCGAGCCGTCCTCGCGGCGATAGCCCTTGGACCCGTCGAAGATCGACTGGGCATATTGGATGACGGAGGATGAGGGGTGGAGCTGCAGCGGGCCGAACGGCACGATGCGGGGATCGTGCCAGCCACGCCCTTCCGTGTATTCCATCTGGAACATATGGTCGGAGAAGTAGTCGCCGAAGCTCGCCTTGAGATCTTGCGGGATGGGCTTGCGCGCTGCAGCGCGCGTGACGGGAATGTCATGCATGATGCTATGGGTATCCTGATTGTCGATGTGGTCCGCAGGCCGTGCCCGCGCAACCGAAGTGTCGTTCAGGCCGGGGACGCCAAGTGACCGAGGCAGTCGCCGGCCTCCACCAGCGAGAAGGTGCGGATGCAGACGGCGAAACCGCCATGCCTGAAATGGACGGGCACCGGTTCGGCCCAGGGATTGTCCAGATCGTAGATCAGACCGGCAAGCGCGCCGGCCGGTACCTCGTCGCCGAGCGCGAAGCGCGGCTCGAAGAAACCCCGGCGCGAAGCAAAGGCATAGAGGCCCGGATCGTCCATCACCAGCCGGCGGACCTTTTCGCGGCGCTTCGGCAAGGGTGCCGCGGGGGCCAGCACCTTCAGATGCGACAGCACCGAGCGCAGGCCGTTCTCCACCACGCCCAACCCTTCGATATTGACCGTCGAGCCGCCGCCGAACTCCCCGGTGACGAAGAAGACGTTGTTCTGGTGCGCATAGTTGCCGATGACGCGGTCTTCGCCGCTCAACGCCCGGATGCTGTCGAAATACACCACGTTCGGCGGGTCGAAGGCGTCGATGAATTCTTCCAGGCGCTGCTTCTGCGCGGGATCGGACCAGCGCGGCGCGAGCAGCGTCGGCAGGTATTGCAGCGAGCTGCCGCCGGCGTGGAAATCGACCAGGTAGTCCGAGCGCGGCAACAGCTCGGTGGTCACGTAATGGGCGATCATCTCCGTCGCCGTGCCGTTGCGCTTGCCTGGAAAGGTGCGATTGAGGTTGATGGCGTCGATGGGCGAGGTGCGGGTGCCTGCGACAAAGGCAGGATAGTTGACCGCCGGAACGACGATCAGCCGTCCCGAAAGCCGGGAAAGGTCGAGCTCGCGCACAAGGCGCGCCAGCGCGATCGGACCCTCATATTCGTCGCCATGGACGCCGCCGGTCAAAAGGATAGTCGGCCCTTCGCCGTTCTTCGCGACCGCGATGGGGATGGCGATGTGGCCATAGGCGGAGCGATGCACGGAATGCGGCAGCCGCAGCGTACCCGTCTGCAGCCCATCGCGATCGAAGTCGATATTCGTTCCGATCATGGACTTGTCGTCGCTCATCGCATCTCTCCCATACTTCATCTGCCCTTCATCTGCATCGGCCGGCGAGCGTAGGGCGAGCGGGAAAGGCAAGTCTTGCGCGATAGGGCCTAAAGCGCGTCGCGATCCTTCAGATTCGCTCCATGCGCTTTAGGTTCTTGATTTCATGCATGTCTTTGTCCCGAAACTGGTTCCCACTTTCGGGAGACATGCCTTAATCTTTCGCAGATCGGCCATGGCCGGCGGGCCGTCCGGGCCGGCCCATCCCTTCAGACGAGCTCGCGCCGCCAGCGCAGCGGGGTCAGGCCGGTAGCCTTGCGGAAACAGGTGGTAAAATGGCTCTGGTCGGCGAAACCGCAGGTAAGCGCGACATCGGCCAGCTGCAGCTTCTGTTTCCTCAGCAAGTCCTTGGCGCGATCGACGCGCCTGTGCACGATGAAATTGTGCGGGGTCTGGCCTGTGGACTGGCGGAACATGCGCGTGAAATGCCGAACGCTCCACCCGGCCAGACGGGCGAGATCGGCCAGCGCGATTTCCTCCTGCAGATGGGCGTCGATGTAATCGCAGACACGCCGCCATTCGCGCGAAGAGAAGGCGCCTGTCGCCGGATGCGGCGTCCCGGCTTGCGCGAGGATGAGAACCTGGCAGATCAGCGCGAGCACCATATTGTCCGCGAGCATGCGGCCCAGCGGACCTTCCGGATCGCCAAGCGTCCAAAGCTGCTGAAGAAGCGTGCTCACCACGGGGTTGGGCGCAGTCGAGCCGGAAAGCGGCTCGAGCGCCGATGACAGATCGTCGGGACATTCCGGACCGAGCAGGCTCCTGACATGGTCGACCGGCACCGCCAGTATGACGAGCTTGCGGGGGCCGCCGACGCGCCAGCGACTCTCGACGTTGGGCGGCACGATGATGAGATCCCCGGTGCGGGATTTCCCCCCTGCCCACCCGGCCCCCATGTTCCAGTCGTAGGAACAGGCCGGCGCCGACAAAGGCGTGGATATGACGACTTCCTCCACGGCCGGGTCGGCAAGCTCATGCCTCCCCTGCTCGACCAGTATCATGCTGGACCGTCCGGTGCCCTGGACGGTGCGGTGCTGCTGGGGAAAGGCGGAATAGGAGGACTTGCGGTAGAATTCCGCATAATTCTCATACGCTCCCGGCGCGAACTGCAAATCCTCGGTCCTCATGACCGGCCTCCAACGAGCCAGACTCTGTCATGCAAGTTCGACCTGAAGCGGGTCGGCGTTTCAAGGAAAACTCGCACTGCTCCGCTCGCGTTTGTAGCATGAACTTTTCCGGGGATCGCAAGATGCGTTCCCCGGACCGTGCTTTAAGTTTTTGTTTTTATGCATGTCGTCATCCCAGAACCGCTGCGCACTTCCGGGCGACATGCATTTTGTTTTTATGCATGTCGTTATCCCAGAACCGCTTGCACACTTCCGGGCGACATGCATGAAGGACGCACTTTGCCGGCTCAACGGACCGGTCGCTCAGACGAGCGGATCGGGAGCGGCGCTTTCGCCGCGACCCTGCTGCAGGATCATCCGTCCGCGATCGGAAGAGGCACGGCGGAACTTCGACGCCGCCTGGTAGTCGGTGTCGTTGTACCAGGCCTGGGCCGTGGCTTCGTCCGGAAATTCCAGGATGACCATGCGGTCGGTGAAAGCCTCGCCCTCGCAGGTGATCACCGGATCGCCCCGCGTCAGGAACTTCCCGCCGTACTTCTTCAACGTGGCAGGGGTGAGCGCGGTGTACTTCTTGTACGTCTCGGGATCGTGGACCCTCATCGTGCAGATCATATAAGCGGCCATGGCCTCCTCCTTGATTTTCAATCGAGCTTATAGCTTTATCAAAGCGCATTCACGATAAATTTCGGTTGTTATCGCTGACCTTTCGCGCATAATCGCCAAGATTGGAGAAAAATATAGCTGAAAGCGCCATGATTGCACTGGATAGTATCGACCATCGCATCCTGCGCGAGCTGCGGCAGGACGGCCGCATCTCGACGGTGGATCTGGCCGAGCGCGTCGGCCTTTCGCCCACGCCCTGCGCGCGCCGGCTGAAGCGCCTCGAGGAGACGGGCGTGATCCAGGGCTATGCGGCCCGCATCAATCCGGCGGCGCTGGGCCTCGGCGTCTGCGTGATGGTTTCCGTGCGCCTGGGGCAGCAAGGCCCCGAAGGTGCCGGTCAGTTTCTGGACGAAGTGACGAAACACCCGGAGATTACCGAATGCCTGCTCGTGACGGGAAACATCGACTACCTGCTGCGGGTATGGGTGAAGGACATCGCGGCGCTTCGCGAATTCATCAGCAACGTGCTGCAGTCGATCCCATCGGTGGCCGAGACGTCGACGATGGTGGTGCTCAACCCAGACGAGACCAATCTTTAGGCCAGGAAATGTTGGTGCAGGAAACATAGCTCGCCAAGTGGTCTATGGCGGCTTACGGCGAGTTGATCCGGCAATCGGCGAGCGAATTGTCGGACGGGAATGGAGGGAGCTGACATGGCATTCGATATTGTTGGGGCGGCACAAGCGCTGGTGCGCGGCCATCGGGACAACACGCAGTTCGTGACGATCGAGGGGCTGTCGGACCTTGCCTCCGCCTACAAGGTGCAGGACGCCTATGTCGGAGCGATCATCGGCGACGACCGCGTAGCCGGGTACAAGATCGGCCTAACCTCGCACAGCATGCAGAGCATGTGCGGGATCGACCATCCCGTCGCCGGCGCCGTTTTCGGGCGGCGGGTTATGCACAGCGGAGCAAAGCTCTCGCTGACCGGCTATGGCCATCTCGGCGTGGAGTTCGAGATCTGCGCCCGACTCGGCCGCGATCTCGCGCCGCGCGCCGCACCCTATACGCGCGACGAGGTCGCCGCGGCGGTCGATGGCGTCTGCGCGGCGGTCGAGGTGGTGGACGATCGCCATGCCGATTATTCGGTATTGGACGTGCGCTCGCTGGTCGCCGACAATTCGTGGAATGCCGGCGTGGTGCTGGGCGATTTCGTCGTCCCGCCCGCCGCGCTGGAGGAGGTCGAGGCGATCGTCTACCAGGACGGCGTCGAGATCGGCAGAGGGGTCGGCGCCGATGCGCTCGGCCATCCCTATGAGCCGCTGGCCTGGCTGGCCGACCATCTGGGCGCCTCCGGCAGGGGCATGAAGGCGGGCGACATCGTCATGACGGGCAGCATCGTGCGCACGCGCTTCCCCGACAAGGCTTTTTCCTATCGGTTCGACATTGCCGGTCTTGGCAGCGTCGAGGTCAGCGGCGCCTGAGCCGCGGCATCATCGGAGAGAACGGATGGAACTTGGATTGAAGGGCAGGAACGCGCTCGTGCTAGGCGCTTCGAAAGGGTTAGGCCGCGCCGTGGCCAAGGAGTTGCTGGACGAGGGCGCGCGCGTGGCGATCTGCGCCCGCACCGCCGCAGCGCTGGAAAAGACCGCCGGCGAGATCGGCGCGACCGCGCTCGTCTGCGACCTGGCGAAGCCGGGCGCGGCGACGGAACTGGTTGAGCGGGCCAAGGCGACACTGGGCGCGCCGGACATCGTGGTGGTCAACACCGGCGGCCCGCCGACCGCGCCCTTCGACGAGATCACCATCGAGCAATGGCGCGCCGCCTTCGACAATCTGTTCATGAGCGCGGTGGAGATCGTGCGGGCGGTGCTGCCTTCGATGCGCGAGAAGAAATGGGGCCGCGTGCTGTTCGTGACCTCCATCGCCGCGAAGGAGCCGATCAACCGCTTCGCCCTGTCCAACTCGCTGCGCGCCGGCATCCACGGATTGATCAACACGCTGAGCAAGGAAGAAGGAGCCAACGGCATCACCTTCAACGCGCTGATGCCGGGCTATACGCTGACCGAGAGGCTGGCGGATGCGAAGCTTGACCTGGAAAAGGTGAGCCAGGCGATACCCGCCAGGCGCATCGGCCGCCCCGAAGAGTTCGCGGCGCTGGCAGCCTTCCTCGCCTCCGACCGCGCCTCCTACATAACCGGCCAGGCCGTCGCCTGCGACGGCGGCGCGCTCTGGTCCATCTGAAGGCGGCCTGCCTCACAATGGAGGCCTATTCGAACGAGTAGGTAAATCCTTCCGGCGACGCACCCACGGTGACTTTCGCCATCTTCTTGCCCTCGAGCGAGCGGTTGAGCACGCCGCGGCTCAGTTCCGGCAGCAGCGTGTTGGTGAGGATGGCGTCGATCATGCGCCCACCGGATTCGATCTCGGTGCAGCGCGCCTTGACCAGGTCCATCACGCCGTCGCCGATCACCAGTTCGGCGTCATTGGTGGCCTTGAGGCGCTTGGCGATCTTGCCGAACTGGTGACGGGCGATCGCCTCGATCATGGAATCCGACAGCGGGTAATAGGGTATCGTGACGACGCGGCCGAGGAAGGCAGCCGGAAAGACCTTCAGCAGCGGGGCGCGCAGCGCGGTGTCGAGGTCGTCGATGCCGGTCCGCACCGTGCCGTTCTTCGTGCGATCCATGATGACGTCTGAACCGACATTCGAGGTGAGCAGGATCAGTGTGTTCTTGAAGTCGATGCGGCGGCCTTCGCTGTCGTCCATCATGCCCTTGTCGAAGACCTGGAAGAAGATCTCGTGCACGTCGGGATGCGCCTTTTCGACCTCGTCGAGCAGGATCACCGAATAGGGTTTCCTGCGCACGGCCTCGGTCAGGATGCCGCCCTTGCCGTAACCGACATAGCCGGGCGGCGCGCCCTTGAGCGTCGAGACGGTGTGCGCTTCCTGGAATTCCGACATGTTGATAGAGATCAGGTTCTGCTCGCCACCGTAAAGCGTCTCGGCCAGCGCCAGCGCGGTTTCGGTCTTGCCGACGCCGGAGGGGCCGCAAAGCAGGAACACGCCGACCGGCTTTTCCGGCGCGCCGAGGCCGGCGCGGCTGGTCTGCACGCGCCTGGCGATCATCTCCATGGCGTGATCCTGGCCGACGACCCGCTCGGACAGGGTGGCAGCGAGCCTCAGCGCCTTTTCCGTCTGGCTGGAGAGCATGCGCCCGGTCGGGATGCCGGTCCAGTCCTGGACGACGGCGGCGCCCGCGTTGCGGGCGACCGACGGCAGGATCAGCGGTGTCTCGCCTTGCGCGGCGGCGAGCTCGGCCATCAACTCGCGCAGCCGCGCAAGGTCGGCGGTGGCTTCATCCGCCGGTTCGGCGGAAGCCGCTTCGGCCTTCGCGGCCTTGGCCGCCTTGGCTTTGGAGGACTTGGCCTTCTTGGCATCGGCAGCCTTGCCGTCGCCAGTCTTGCTCTCGCCAGTCTTGTTCACGGGCGCCTTTGCCGCGCCCTCCGCGCTCTCTGCCTCCGCGGCACCGTCCTCGGCTGCCTCATCGAGCGGCACGCCCTCGCCGCGCAATTTTGCGCGCAGGTCCAGTATCTCGGTGACCAGCGCCTTTTCCCGGTCCCAACGCGCCTGGGCGGCGGCCAGACTGGTCTCGGTTTCCGCCAGCCCGGCGTCGACGCGGGCCTGCCGGTCGGCGACGTCGATGCCGATCGCCGCCTCGCGGCCGATGATGCCGCTCTCGACCTCCAGCGCCTGGCGCCGGCGCAAAATGTCCTCGACTTCGGCCGGCGTCGCATGTTGCGAGACCGCGACGCGGGCGCAGGCGGTGTCAAGCAGACTGACGGCCTTGTCCGGCAATTGCCTGGCCGGGATATAGCGATGCGACAGCGAGACCGCCGCCTCGATCGCCTCGTCCAGAATCTGCACCTTGTGGTGCTGCTCCAGGACGCCCGCGACGCCGCGCAGCATCAGCACGGCCACCGCTTCCGAAGGCTCGTCGATCTTGACCACCTGGAAGCGACGGGTGAGCGCCGGGTCCTTCTCGATGTGCTGCTTGTATTCGGCCCAGGTCGTGGCGGCGATGGTGCGAAGCTCGCCGCGCGCCAGCGCCGGCTTCAGGAGATTGGCGGCATCGCCGGTGCCGGCAGCACCCCCGGCGCCGATCAGCGTATGCGCCTCGTCGATGAACAGGATGATCGGCACCTCGGAGGCCTGGACCTCGTCGATGACCGCCTTCAGCCGCTTCTCGAACTCGCCCTTGACGCTGGCGCCTGCCTGCATCAGCCCGACATCGAGCATGCGCACGCTGACATTCTGCAATGTCGGCGGCACGTCGCCCTGGGCGATGCGCAGCGCAAATCCCTCGACCGCCGCCGTCTTGCCGACGCCGGCCTCGCCGGTGAGGATCGGGTTGTTTTGCCGGCGCCGCATCAGGATATCGACGATCTGCCTGATTTCCGGATCGCGGCCGACGACGGGATCGATCTTGCCGTCGCGAGCGCGCTGGGTGAGGTCGGTGGCGTATTTCGCCAGCGCCGAATCCCCGCCAGGACCGCGTTTCATCGGCGTTTCGGTGGCGCGCTCGGCGGGCGGTGAGCCGGCTTCGAGCGAGCCTTCGGTGACGTCGGCGAAGCGGGAAACGACCCCGTCGGCGTCGATCTTGTCGAACTCGGCGCTGATCTTCGACACCAGGCCTTCCAGCACCGGCGTCTTCAGGCAGGCGAGCAGGATATGGGCGCTGCGCACCTCCTCCACGCCGAACTCGAGCGTCGCCAAGTTCCAGCCTTCCTGGATGGCGTGGAAGATGTGGTCGGAGAATTCCTCCACCGAGGTCGCGCCATAGGGCAGCCTGTCGATGGCGCGGGTCATGTCGGCCGTCAGCCGGCTGGCATCGATACCGGCGTCGGCGACGATCATCTGCACATCCGAGCGCTCGGACAGAACCAGCTGCTGGATGAAATGGACGAGCTCGACATAGGGATTGCCGCGCAGCTTGGCCGTGTCGGCCGCGGCCTTGAAGGCGCGCACCCCCGTGGCGTTGAGCTTGGCGACCAGTTCCTTACGCTTGAAACTCTGCGATGACCGGCGCTGTTCCATCGAACCTGCTCCCGCAACCTGCCGACCGTACCCTGCCATATAAGCGGCTGCTTGACAAAGCCGGGTGACGGATAGGGCGTTTGAATCCATCCAGGCGGCACCGCCCGGTTACACAAGCCTTGCAAACTCATGGCAACAAACACCGGATTGCTGCCCGGGCTATGCGAGCCATTTCACATACCGGGTCCGGCAATCGCGCAATGGGTTTGGCCCGAAGAAAACGGTCGCGTTTAGCTTCCGTTAGTTTTTGCGCAGGTGCTCAATTGTCGTCGCGTGAGGCCGGTGATAACGTTACGTCACATAGGGGTCTCAGGGCCGCTGGCTGGGGGTTGGTGTGATTGATCTCGCACTCTGGCTGAATCCTCTGAACGGTGCGAATCCGTCGGGAGAGGACTTGCGCAACGACCCGGCCTTTCATGAGCTGGAGCGCCTGGCCGAACCTCAGCTCAAGGTTGTCCATGACGGCAACGGCAAGCCCACGTCGCAATCCAGCCCGGTCGACTGGGCGGCAGTGCTTGAACAGGCCGAAGAGCTGCGCTCCCGCGGCCGGGACCTGCGCCTGCTGGTCATCGTCGCGCGGGCCTTGGCCAGCGAGGAAGGGCTGGCCGGCCTCGCCGAGGGCCTGACGCTCATCGCCGGGACCTTCGACCAGCATTGGGACACGATGCATCCGGCATTGCGGGCGAACGCGGCGCCGCGCGACGCCGCCTTGCGCCGCATCAATGCCTTGCTCGATCTCCAGAATGCCCAGGGAGGCCTGCTCACGAGCCTGCGCGGAACCATTTTCTTTTCGCCGCGCCAGGTCGGACCGATCAGCGGACGTGATCTGGAACAGGGCGCGCTCGACGAGCGCGTCATGCTGCAGGAAGCGGCCTCGGGGCTGAACGCCGCCGAGAGGGCGGCACTGGTAAGCGCGCACAATCAGTTGCTGAACCGGGTGCGCGCCGGATGCGCGGCGCAAATCGATCAGGCCGGCGAGGCGATGACGTCGATGCTGGCAGACCTACGTGCCGCGATCGGCGCCCTCGAAGCGGTGGACGCCGCGCTCAACGCCCGCATCGAAGGCCATGGCGCCACCGTTCCGGAATTGAAGAAGTTCCTGCAGCGTTTGCTGACGACGCTGGAGCGGAGTTCCGGTGCCGGCGGCACGGCGAACGGTGCCGCGAAGCCCGCTCCGCAGGCGGCAGCGGAACCAGCAATGCCCGCCCGCAACGGTCATGGAGCCGAGACGATGGCAAGTGGGGCAAGCCCTGTGGAAGCAAGCACCGGTCTGCCGGATCGGATCACCTCGCGTGACGAAGTCGTCAAGTGCCTCGACCTCGTCGTCGCCTTCTACGACCGCACAGAGCCGTCCAGCCCCATCCCGCATCTTGCCCGGCGCGTGCGCCGGATGGTGCACATGGATTTCGTGGAACTGATGGAAGATCTCGCCCCGTCGGGGCTGAAGGAGTTCCGGCAGCTTGCCGGTGTTCCCGATCCTAAGAAGCCGGCCCAGAAGGATGAAAGGTAGAAAAGCATGCCAGCAGAGAGCAAAGCGAAGGTCATCGAAAGAAACCGCGCGCCGCGCGTGCAGATCGCCTACGACGTCGAAACCTACGGCAGCCCGACGACGATCGAACTGCCGTTCGTCATGGCCGTGATGGCCGACCTTTCGGGCGCTTCGCAGACCAAGGAAGCGTCGAAATCGGTCCTCGACCGCAATTTCGTCGAAACCGACGCCAACCGCTTCCCCAAATTCATGGAAGCGATGGGGCCGCGCGTGAAGGCCCGGGTGAAGAACACCCTGCCGCAGGCCGAAGGGCAGGAGCGGGACGAAGAGCTCGCCGTCGACCTCACCTTCTCCAAGATGGGCGACTTCGCGCCGGACAAGGTCGCCGAGCAGGTGCCGCAGCTGGCCGAGATCCTGAAGATGCGCCGTCAGCTCGAGGAGCTGCTGGGCTTCATGGACGGCCGCGTCGACGCCGAAAAGCGCATTGCGCAACTTCTGAACAACGAGCCGCTGCTGAGCAAGATCGCCACCCAGGCGATGGATGACGGCAAGGGCGAGGAGTAAGTCATGGCCGAACAGCAAAAGAACGCAGCCGCCACCGCCGAGGCGGAAGCCATCGATCTCGGCGAATTCAGCGGACTCCTTGAGAAGGATTTCAAGGTCAAGAAGGATGACAGCGAGAAGCTGCAGCAACTGGTGCGCAACCTGGCGCTTGCCGCGCAATCGCGCTCCGAGACCACGACCATCTCGTCCAATGCTATCAAGTCGATCAAGTCGCTGATCGCCGGCATCGACAAGATGCTGACGACGCAGGTCAACGAGATCCTGCATGCCCCGGAAGTGCGCGAGATGGAAGGCACCTGGCGCGGCCTCTGGTACCTGATCAACAACACCGAGACGGATACCAAGCTCAAGATCCGGGTGATGAACATCTCCAAGGAGCAGCTGGCCGACACGCTGGAAGACTATGAAGGCCAGATGTGGGACCAGAGCCCGATCTTCAAGAAGGTCTACACGGACGAGTATTCGATGCTGGGCGGCGAGCCGGTCGGCTGCATCATCGGCGCCTATGAATTCTCCAACCATCCGCGCGATGTCGGCCTGCTGCGCAATATTTCGGGCGTCTGCGCCTCGGCGCATACGCCGTTCATCGCGGCCGCCTCGCCGCGGCTGTTCCGCATGGACAGCTGGCAGGAACTGCCCAACCCGCAAGACCTGCAGATGATCGTGAACAACCCGGCCTATGCTTCCTGGCAGTCGCTGCGCGAAAGCGAGGACGCGCGCTATATAGGGCTCACCATGCCACGCGTGCTGGCGCGCCTGCCCTATGGCTCGGAAACCGTTCCGGTGAAGGGTTTCACCTTCGAGGAAGAGGTCGGCGGCGACCACAACAAATATGTCTGGATGAACGCCGCGTTCCCGATGGGCGTGAACATCAATCGCAGCCACAAGCTTTACGGCTGGGGCACGCAGATCCGCGGCGTCGAGAATGGCGGCACGGTGCTCAACCTGCCGGTGCACGCCTTCCCGACCGACGACGGCTCGATCGCGATGAAATGCCCGACCGAGGTCGCCATCGACGACCGGCGCGAGGCCGAGTTGGCCAAGCTCGGGCTGATGCCGATCCTGCACCGCAAGAACACCGATCTTGCGGCCTTTATCGGCGCGCACTCGCTGCAGGACGACGAGACGCGCGCCGGCCGGCTGGTCGATCCGGACGCGCAGGCCAATGAGCGGCTCTCCGCCAATCTGCCCTACCTCTTCCCGGTGTCGCGCTTCGCGCATTACCTCAAGGCGATCGCCCGCGACAAGATCGGTTCGTTCAAGGAACGCACCGACATGGAGACCTGGTTGACCGAATGGATCAACCGGTACGTGCTGGCCAATCCAGCCTTTGCCGACGACAAGGCGCGCGCCAAGCGCCCGCTTGCCGCGGCCGAGGTCCAGGTCGACAGCGTCGAAGGCCGGCCCGGTTACTACAATGCCCGTTTCTACCTGCGTCCGCATTACCAGTTGGAAGGCATCAACGCCTCGCTCCGGCTGGTGTCGGAACTACCGTCGGTGAAGGGCTGAAATCGTTAAGCGTAGTCATCTTGTTTCGTTTGAAAGCGGTGGAGAAAGACAATGCCTGATAGAGCCGATGCGCCTTCGATGAAGATCGACGGTTTCCTGAAAGTCCCGGATATCAAAGGCCCGAGCAAGCGCGACGGCCACGAAGACGAGATCGAGATCCATGGCGTCGATTACAAGATGATCGCGCCTTACGATCCCAATTCGCTGTCGCGGCGCGGCCGCGTGTCGATGGGAATGATCAAATTCTTCAAGCATTACGACAAGTCGTCGCCGTACCTGAAGAAGGCGCTGTTCGAGAACAAGGCGCTGGACGAGGTGGTGTTTTCGGCCCGCCGCACCATCGACGGCGAGACCAGCGACTATCTGGTCGTGACGCTTACCGACGCTTCCGTCATGGAGTACGACATGCGGCAGGCCCACGACGAGGCGGACCTGATCGAGGAAGAAGTCAGCTTCGCCTACAAGAAGATCAAGTTCGTCTACGACAAGGACGACGAGATCGAAATGGATGTCTATGTCGGCAAGTGAGGCCAAGCGGCCCGGCGCGAAAGCGCAGCTCGCCGGCAGCTCCCGGGCAAAACGCGAGGCGGTCCAGCCCTCCCTCTGGGACCGCCTCGTCAACGATCTGCCCGGGCTGACGTCGGAGATCGACGGGCTGCGCCGTCTGCTGGAAGAAGAACTCGGCGCCGAGCGCGTCGAGGCTCTTCTTGCAGGAAGCGCGCGCGTCATCGATGCCGATGCCGAACTGACAGCCGAGCAGAAACGACGACTGCACCGGCTGGTCTTCCAGACCGAGCATCGCACCGAGATCGAAAGCCGCGGCGTGGTGGTGTCGGCACGCGTGCTCAGGGAAGCGGTCCGGCGCGACATCGAGGCCCTGTTCAACACCGAGCGTTTCGAGTTCGTGCCGATGCTTTCCGATGCCGAGCACGAACAGCCCTTGGACGAGCTGCCGCCACTCGCCGATTTTCCGGAGGTGCGCCGCAGCGTCGTCAACTATGGCGTGCCGTCCTTTTCGGGTCGCTCGTCGCGCGATTTCGACCGCGATACGCTGGCGCGCGAGATCCGCGCGGTGCTCGCCACCTTCGAGCCGCGTCTCAAGGAAAGCGCCACGACCGTCAACGTCACGCTTGGCGACAAGACCGTCGGCCTCAAGATCGAGATCGACGCGGTGCTGATCATGACACCGACGCCGGAACGCATGCGGCTGCGCACTACGATCAATCTCGACAACGGCCTGGCACGAACCGAATTCCGGGAGACCTGAGGATGGATCGGGTCTTCGTGGAGTATTACGAAGAGGAACTGACCCATATCCGCGCGCTGGCCGCGGAATTCGCCGACATGCATCCGGCGGTCGCCCGCAACCTTTCCCTCGACACGGTCCCCTGCCCCGATCCCTATGTCGAACGGCTGCTCGACGGCGTGGCCTTTCTTGCCGCGCGCACGCGGCTCAAGGTCGACGCGGAGCGCTCGCGTTTTTCGCGCGCGGTGCTCGACGTGCTCTATCCGGACCTGGTGACGCCGGCGCCGGCGACGGCGATGGCCGTGCTGAAACCTGGGCAGCAGGTGCAGTCGATGATCGCCGGCCACGCCGTCGCGCGCGGCACCCGGCTGGTTTCCGGTCTGCATCCAGGACTTTCGACCCGCTCGACCTTCACCACCGCGCAAGAGGTCACGCTGTGGCCGATCGCGATCACTTCTGTCAGCTATTTCCAGGACCGCAGCGCGCTGGCCGCCGCAGGCATCGCCCAGGTCGGCGGCGTGCGCGGCGAAGCGGCGTTCCGCATCGCGCTCGCCCGGACCGGCAAAGGCAAGCTCAACGAATTGTCGCTCGACCGTCTCGACCTCTATTTCGCCGGGCGCGCCAAGGCGCCGCTCATCTTCGACGCGCTCTTCGGCGCGTGCTTGGCCGTCGGCGCGCGGGCGGAAGGCAAGACCAATCCGCTCACCGCGCTGCCCGAGCCCGAAATGATCGGGATCCACGACGACGAAGCGCTGATGCCGCGCACCCGCCCGACATTCGAGGGATACCGGCTGCTGCGCGAATATTTCATCATCCCCGAGCGCTTCCACTATGCGCGCGTGGCCGGCCTGCAGCCGGTGGTGCGCAAGTGCGATGGGGGGATAGAAATCATCTTCCTGTTCCGGCGTCCGGTGCCGGAACTCGCCGATGTGACGGTGGCCGATTTCGAGCTGTTCGTGACGCCGGTGATCAATCTCTTCGAACGCGAGTGCAACGTCATCGAGATCGATCCGCGCCGGACGCGCCAGGTGCTGCACGCCGACCGTACCCGGGCGCGTGACTTCGAAATCTTCCGCGTCACCCGCGTGGAGGACGCCGACGCTGAAGGCAACGAGGCGGTCATTCCCGAATTGTTCAGCCTGGGGCAGAACCGCGGCAGCGGCTGGGTCTATTCGACGGAGCGGCGCCCGCGCCGGGCCACGGAGGACGAGCGGCGCGACGGCCTGACCCGCACCTCGTACACCGGCGACGATGTTTTTATCGCGATCTCGCGCCCGGCCGGAAGCCCGGCGAACCGGCCGCTCAAGCGGCTCGACATCATGGCGCTCTGCACCAACCGCGACCTGCCGATCCTGGACGACACGCCGACGCTGACACTGGAGACCGCCGATCCGGTCGAAGCGGTGCGGTTGCTCGGCGCGCTGCGGCCGCCGCAGCCGGCGATCCCGGCGGCGCTGCCGGCCGGCGCCGAAGGCGAATCCCGCGCCGACAATCTCGCCTGGCGGCTGGTGGCGCAGCTCTCGCTCAACTTCCTCAGCCTCGCCAAGGAAGGCCGCGGCGTCGATCCGTTGCATGCGCTGCTCGACCTCTACGCCGACCGCGGCGATCCGAGCCTTGCCCGCAACGTGCATTCGATCACCCGCATCGACTCGCGCCCGGTGATCGAGCGGCTCAAGATCGACGGGCCGATGTGTTTCGGCCGCGGCACCGAGGTGACGCTGCATGTCGACCAATCGGTGCTGGCGGGTCAGAGCACGCTGCTGCTCTCGGGTCTGCTGGCGCGGCTGTTCGCCCGACATGCCGGGATAAATGGTTTCGTGCGGACGCGTACGCGGTTGCTGCAGAAGCAGGAGGATGTGCCATGGCCGATGACGCCCGGCAATCGCTACCTGATCTAGCGCAGCCGGTTTCCAACGAAGCCGAGGAACTGCCGGAGGGCTTCGATTTCTTCGAGCTGCTGCGCCGCCTCGAGCAGCGGCGCGGACTGTTTGGCCATTCCGGAAACGCGGACCGCGAGCCGGCAAGGCTCGGCCAGCATGTGCGCCTGAGCTTCTCAGCCAGGGACGTGGTCAAGTTCCAGAACGCCACGGAAAAGGCTCCGGCAAGGGTGACCGTCGCCAATCTCGGCCTGCTCGGGCCGGAGGGGCCGATGCCGCTGCATCTGACGCGCTGGGTGCTCGACCGGCTGTCGCAGCGCTGGTTCACCGGCGCCGACGCCGAGCAGACCAGCGACACGACCTTCGTCGACTTCGTCAACATCCTGCAGCATCGCATGATCGCGCTCTATTACCGCGCATGGGCGGACGCGCATCCGGCGGTGCAGGTCGAACGTTCGGTCGGCGGACGCGTCCGCGCCATGCTGGAGGCCATGGCCGGCATCGGCCTTCCCGGCACTCAGGATCCCGAGCTCGACACGGTGCGGCTGCGTCAGGCCGGATCGCTGGCCAACCAGGTCGACGGCGCCGAGCGTCTGACGCTGTTTCTCGCCACCGCCTTCAAGGTGCCGGTGCAGATCAAGGAATTCGTCGCCGCCTGGATCACGATTCCCGCAGCGCTGCAGAGCCGCATCGGCAAGGCCTATGCAACGCTTGGCGGCGGCGCGACGATCGGGCCGCGCGTCTTCAGCCGGCAGAGCAGGATCGAATTGCGCGTCGGTCCGCTGAGCCTCGACGACTTCAAGTCCTTCCTGCCCGGAGAACGACGCCTTGCCCTGTTCAAGAAGGCGGTGCGCGACATGATCGGCGAGGCGCTCGATGTCAACCTCAGGATCGTGCTGGCGCGCGAGGCGGTGCCGCCGCCGAAGATGGGAACCATCCAGCTCGGCCGGACCTCCTGGCTTTCGCGCCCCGCCGAACAGGGCGATGCCGACGATCTCAGGTTGCGCACCATCGTCGGCTGGCGGCCGGAAATGGCGGAGGCAGCCGCATGAGCCTGCTTCTGACCCTGGAACAAGGCCCGCGCTCGCAGGCGGTCAGGCAAACCCGGCTGGACGAGGGCGAGCTGGTGATCGGCCGCAGCGCCGATGCCGGCTGGCAGATCGACGACCCGGACATGTTCGTCTCACGCGCGCACTGCAAGATCAGTGGCGGGCGTGATGGCTACTACGTCACCGACACGTCGAGCAGCGGATTGTTCATCGACAATTCCGAGAGCCCTCTGGGGACCGGCAGGTCGACGCGGCTGCAAAGCGGCATGCGGCTGCGCATGGGCGATTACGTGCTCCATGTCGAGGTGCAGCCCAGCGCCAGCCATACGTCGATCGGTCAAGCGCCGATCGCCAACGCCGCCCCGGCGTGGTCGTCGCCACAATCGCGGACGCCACCCAGCATCGGCGGTGACGATTTCTTCTCGGCCAAGGTCGAGGAAGAGCCGCAGCGGCCGCGCCCGGCCGGGTTGCCCAATCCATTCGAGCAGCCTGTGCCCGGAGCTTACGATCGCGCCTCGATCCAGCGCAGCTCACCCGCCTTCGACGACCCGTTCAGCCTCGATCCGGTGGCGACGCCGGCCTCGAACGACGAGCCCGCCGCCGGCGGGCCGGACCCTTTCGGCTTCGGCGAGATGCCATCGCGCAACGATATCGCCGAGCCTGCGCCGAAATCGCCCGGCTTCGACGATGATTTCAGCTTCGGGCCAGCCGCGACGCCTGCTTCCAGCAACGGCACCGATCCAGCTGGTCGAGTCGAGCGCCCCGCCGAGAAGGCCGCCCGCCCGTGGGAGATCCCGGTTCAGGCGCCCGAACCACCTGCCCCGCCGCCTCGTCCCGTTCCCGCGCCGAGGCCGTCGCGCCCGACGCAACAGGCGCCCGGCGACATGGCGTTGCGCGCGGCGTTCCTGCGCGGCATGGGCGTCGAGGAGGCGGATTTCCCCGGGCGCGACGCGATCGCCGAGATGGAAAAGTTCGGACGGGAATACAGGCTGATGCTCGACGGTCTGATGCAGCTGCTGCGCAAGCGCGCCGAGGAAAAGGGAAGCGCGCGCGTCGCACAGACCATGGTCGGCGCCTCCGAGGTCAACCCGCTCAAATTCCTGCCGACGGTCGAGGATGTCATCGTCACCATCATCGCGGAACGCAGCCCCGGTTTTCTCTCCGGCGAGGCGGCGATCGGCGACGCGGTCAAGGACCTCGCGCAACACCACGTGCGCGCTTGGCGCGGCGTGCAGGCGGCACTTCGGCGCATGATCGACCGTTTCGATCCGGCCGCCATCGAGGAAGAGCTCAAATCCAATTCCGCGATCGGCAATCTGCTCGCCGGCGGACGCAACGCCAAGCTGTGGGAGCTTTACCAGAAACGCCATCGCGACATCGCCCAGAGCGCGGAATCGAGCTTCCTGGGCGAGATCGGCGCAGATTTCAGGGATGCATATGAAGAGGAGTAGGGACATGATCGACAGACGCGAATTCATCATTGCCATCGGCGCCACAGGGCTGCTTGCGGCTTGCCAGAGCGGCCCGCCGAAACCATCCGTCATCTCGGTCAACGTGACCGGCGGCGCCGGCATGAATCCGGGACCGGGTGGCGGCGACCGGCCGGTGACGGTGCTGGTGATGCGGCTTGCCAGCACCGGCAAGTTCAACTCGGCCGACTATTTCGCGTTGCAGGGGGGCGCCAGCGGGGTGCTTGGGGCCGATCTGATCGGCATGGACACGATCTCGGTGGCGCCGGGCAAGACCGCGGCCAAGACCATCACGGTCGAGCCGAACGCGACGGCGCTCGGCTTCGTCGCGCTGATCCGCGAGCCTGGCGGACGCAACTGGCGCACGACCAAGTCGGTTTCGCCGGGGTCAAAATTCACCATCAATGTCGGCCTCGGCAAGGGCGGCATTTCCGGCTGACGGCGAGACAACCACGGCAGTGCAGAGAGTGGCAGCATGAGCGACGCAAACAGGGTGCTGTGGTCGGAGGGCCTGTTTCTCAGGACCCAGCATTTCCAGCAGCAGGACCGGTTCTTCGAAGGCATGGTGCGCGGCGCCTTGCAGGCCGGCCAGCTCCACACGTTCGGCTTCCAGCAGCTGACGCTCGACCAGTCGCTGCTCGATGCCGGCCAGGTGTCGATCGTGTCCGCCCGGGGCATCTTCCCGGACGGCACGCCCTTCTCCATTCCGGAGCTGATGGATGCGCCCAAGCCATTGCCGGTCACGGCCGACACCGGCGCCGGGCCGGTGCTGGTGGCGCTGCCGCTCGAGCCGCCGGGCGGCGTCGGATTCGATCCGGCACATGCCGCATCGACGGGGGCACGCTACCACGGCAAGATCGTCCCGGTGCGCGATGCCGTGCAGGGCGGCGCCGATCCTGAGGAGATCGAGGTCGCCCGGCCGCAAGCGGTGCTGCTGGCGCCCGGCAAATCGGTCGGCGGCTACACCGCGCTGCCGGTCGCCGACATCAAGGGCGTGCGCGCCGATGGCGGCGTCTCGCTCGACCAATCCTTCCTGCCGCCGACACTGATCACCGGCGCCGTCCACTGGTACCGGCAATTGCTGCAGGAGGTGGTCACCGGCCTCGACCAGATCGCCGAGGCGCATGGCAAGATGGTGATGGGCGGGGCCGGGCGCAGCGTCGAGGATCTCTTGATGCTGCACCTCGCCAACGCCGCGCGGCCGCGGCTTGCGCATATGCTGGCGCAGGATGTCTTCCATCCGGCCGAGCTCTATCTCGAGCTTGCCGGCCTCGCCGGCGAGATGGCCACCTACGGTTCTAGCTCGCGGCGGCTCGGCGAATTGCCGGCCTACGACCACATGGCGCCCGGCCCAGCCTATATGGCGCTGGCCGACGCTCTGCGTTCGCTCATCCTCAGCCTGCGCTACATCGAGCCTAAGTCGCGCGCGCTGCCGGTCATGCGGCACGCGACCAATGTGTGGAAAGTGCGCATCGACAACCCGAAGCTTCTGGTCGCCAGCCGCATCGTCATCCGCGTCGGCTCCGAGCTTTCGGAGGACGCGCTGCGCAAGATCTTCGTCAATCAGGCGACGGTCGGCTCGGCGGACCAGTTCGAGGGCCTGTGGAAGTCGCGCCTGCCCGGCATTCCGCTGAAACCGCTTCATTCGCAGCCGCGCGAGATCCCCTATGACGGCGACCGGCTGTGCCTGGAGCTGGACCAAAAGAGCGAGCACTGGGCCTCGCTGCTCGACGCCCCCGGCTTCGTCATCGGCGTTTCCGGTGTGCTGCCGAGCGAGCCGCAGGTCGACTGCTATTCGGTGAACAGGTGAGCCCATGAGCCGGGATGATCCTTTCGGACTGTCGGAGGATCGCGAGCGCACCCGCATCCGGCTGACCGGTGCCGCGCCCCGGCCGATGGCGCCGCTGGCGCCGGGAGCGCCGGTCAAGCGGGCGCGCGCCCATCCCAACACGCTCATCAACATCTTCGCGCCGCTGCTCGAATTCGCACCCGAGCTCGAAAGCGCGCTGGCGCCGGAGAACCCGGAAGTGATGCGCACGCGCCTGCTCGACGAGCTGGTGCGGGCGCGCGACGCCGCGGTGGCGGCGGGCTCTTCGCTGGAGCGCGCGGACCAGGCGGCATGGGCGGTGGCGGCACTGCTCGACGATCTCGCGCTCAACACGCCATGGGGCGGCGCCAGCGCCTGGCCGCGCCAGCCGCTGGTCGTCATGCTGCGCGGCGACGTCGATGCCGGCACCCAGTTCTTCACGCGCCTCGACGAGCTCGAGCGGCATCCGAACCGCGACCGCGAGATGCTGGAGCTGCAATATTACTGCCTGGCGCTCGGCTTCCGCGGCAAGTACCGGGTGCCCGGCCGCGCCGGCGACCGTTCGCTCAATGCCGTGCGTGTGGCGGCGGCGCGCTTCCTGCGCAACGCCGATGCCGAAGATGCTCCGCTGTCGCCGAACTGGAAAGGCGTGATCGCCTCCGACGAGCCGCAGCGCTTCATCGTGCCGATCTGGGTGATGGCGCTTGGCGCCGTTGTGATTGCCGCCGCCGCCTATATCGGCCTGTCGATGGGCCTGAGCAGCCAGGCGGTCGAGCTCTCCGCGCTCGTGCGCACCTTGCCGCCAGCCACGCGCGGCGACGTTACCCGAGCCGCGCCGCAGCAAGATGCGCCCGAACCGCCGCAGCCGGTCGATTTCGCGCTCCTGCCGGAATTCAAGGCCGAAGCGCCGGACAGTCTCAAGGGCGCGCTCAGCGGCACCGAGAGCGTCTCGCTGGCCAAGCTGGTCATCCAGTCCTCCAATCCCGAGCTCTTCCAGTCTTCGCGACCGACGCTGACGGAAGGCTACGAGCCGCTGATCGCGTCGATCGCCAAGGTGATCCTGGACAACAAGGAGCTGATCGGAAAAATCACCGTCGTCGGCCATACCGACAATGTGCGGCTGCAAAAGTCCAATCCGTTTGCCAGCAACCAGCGTCTGTCGGAAGCGCGCGCCGAAACCATAGCCAAGCTTCTGGTGCAGGGCGGCGTGCCGGCGGAGAGCATCTCGTCCGAGGGGCGCGCCGAAACCGATCCGGTGACGGACAACTCGACACGTGAGGGCCGCGCGCTCAACCGGCGCGTCGAGGTCCTGGTCGAGAAGAGGCTCTGAGATGTTCATCCTGCGCTTCCTCTGGGCCGTCATCACCTCGCGATTCCTGTGGACGCTGATCGGCATCGCGCTGCTTTCGCTGCTGATCTGGGTGTTCGGCCCGATCGTGCAGGTCGGCCCTTACGCGCCGTTCGAATCCGACAATGTGCGCATCGCCATCATCGCCGGGCTGATCATCCTGTGGCTGATCTGGCTGATCATCGCGCAGCGCCGCGCGATACGCGCCAACCGCATGTTCGTCGCCGAGATCGCGGCGCCCGTCGCCGAAAAGCAGCTCACGCCCGGCGAGGAGAGCGTCGCGGCCGTCGGCGCCAAGTTCGGCGAGGTGATGGCCGAGCTCAAGCGCCGCAAGCTCGGCGGCCGGAAATTCCTGCGCGAGATGCCCTGGTACGTGATCGTCGGTCCGCCGGCGACCGGCAAGACCACGGCGCTGCGCCAGTCCGGCCTCAATTTCCCGATCGACCTCACCGACGATCTGCAGGGCGTCGGCGGCACGCGCAACTGCGACTGGTTCTTCTCGGAAAACGCAGTGCTGATCGACACCGCCGGCCGCTATGTACAGCAGGAAAGCCAGCCGGATGTCGACGCGACGGAATGGCTTGGTTTCCTCGATCTCCTAAAGAAGCACCGAGGCCGGCGCGCGCTCAACGGCGTCATCGTCGCGCTGTCGATCGACGCGCTCTCGGAGGGCGACGAGGCGATCAAGGCGCATGGCAGAAAAATCCGCCGCCGGCTGGCGGAGCTGAACGATCGGCTCGAGATCCGCCTTCCCGTCTACCTGATGCTGACCAAGGCCGACCTGATCAAAGGCTTCGAGGCCTTCTTCGGCGGCTTGTCGACGACGGCCCGCGAGCAGGTGTGGGGAATGACTTTCCCACTCGACGCCCGCGTCAATGCCGGCACGATCCAGACAGAGCTCGCCAGGCTCGCCGCCGAGTTGGAGCGGCGGCTGGTGCCGCGGCTCGAAGACGAGGACAAGCTCGGCCAGCGCGCCGAGATCTTCCGCTTCCCGGCGCAGCTTGCGAGCCTGTCCGAGCCGATCCAGGTGCTGGTCGAGGCGATGTTCGGCGAGAGCCGCTACGAGGAGGCCGCCTGGCTGCGCGGCCTCTATCTGACCTCGGCGACGCAGGAAGGCGCGCCGATCGATCGGCTGACCGCGGCGTTGTCGTCGTCCTTCGGCCTGCCGCCGCGCCGCGCCATGCCGGCGGCGCGTGTCGAGAAGCGCAGCTTCTTCCTGCGCAATCTTCTGACCGAAGTCATCTTCAAGGAAGCCGGCCTCGGCACATTCGATCCGCTGGCGCAGCGCCGCCGCGCCTGGATCTGGCGCGGCGCGGCCGCGGCCTGTGCGCTCGCCGCGCTGCTCGCCGGCGGACTGTTCACCTGGTCCTATCTCGACAACCGCAATGCGATCACCGAGCAGGCCGGCCAGTTCGAAGCGCTGCAGCAGCCCCTGACCGACGTCGCGGCGATGCCGGCAGCGGTCGAGCAACCGACCATGGACGGCGCGCTGGCTGCGATGGACGCGGTGGCGACATCCCGCACCCCACCGCCGGACGCGGTCCACAATCTGCTTGGCCCGACCGCCTCGGCCGAGCTCATACGCGCGCAGACCGACACCTACGACCATGCGCTACGCAACGTGCTGGAGCCGCATATGGTCGCGCTGCTGGAGGCCACGATGTGGCGGCAGATCCGCGATCCGGATTTCATGCTGGGCGCGCTGAAGACCTACCGCATGATGACCGGCCTGTCGCAGATGGACACCGATTTCGTCCAGAACTGGTGGGTGAACAGCCTGCCGCAATTCGCGCCGGCCGCACCCTTCCCGACCGCCGACGCCGAGGAGCACCAGCTCGCCGCGATCCGCCGCATGGCGGTCGACGACAGCTACATCGCGCCGGACAAGGAGCTGGTCGCCGAGGCGCTGAAGACGGTATGCACGATCTCGCTGCCGGAGCGCGCCTACAAGCAGCTTCTGGCCGACCCCGAAGTGGCCGCCGTCAAGGAATGGGTGCCGGCCAATTTCGCCGGGCCGAACGGCGCCAAGGTGTTCGCGCGCCGCTCCGACAAGACGCTGCGCGTCGGCGTTCCGGGCCCCTACACCTATGCCGGCTTCCACGATGCGATCCTCGACCGGGTCGAGGATGTCGCCGGGCAGGCGGCGCTCGACCGCGCCGTGTTTGCCGGCGGCTGCTCGGAGAATTCGGAGACATCGGTCTCGGCGCTGTCGGAAGACATACTGAAGCTCTATTACGACGACTACATTTCGCAGTGGGACAGTTTCCTGCGCGACATGCGGCTGGCGCCGCTGACCGACCTCAACGTCGCGAGCGAGAACCTCAAGGATCTGTCCAGCGCCGACTCCGCGCTGAAGCGCCTGCTGACCGCGGTGGTGCAGGAGACCGACCTGACCCGCTCCGACGATGCGGCGGCCGACGACAAGAGCGGCACCGCAGCCAAGACCGGGTCGAAGCTGCTCAGCAAGCTCGGCAAATTGGGCAAGGTGGTCAAGACTGGCGCAAAGCTCCTGCCGCGCGCGGGTTCGGCCGACCAGGTCGACATGACCGGCAGCCTGGTGGCGGAGCATTTCAAACCGCTCAAGGGCACGATCGCCCAGGTCGACGGCCAGCCGCCGGCGCTCGACGCCGCCATCGTGGCGCTGACGGCGCTATCCAATGTGCTGCAGACCGTCACCGCCAACCCCGATCCGCAGGACGCCATCAAGAAGCAGGGCGGCCTTGCCGAACTGACAGGCGCGGTCGCCAGACAGGCGCAGATCCTGCCTTCGCCGATCAACGACTGGCTGGGCGGCATTGCCGGCGACACGAGCGGCCTGTCGCAGAAGGCCGTCACCAATGAGCTCAACGCCATCTGGCGCGCCGACATCCTGCCCTTCTGCCAGGCAGCGCTCAACAACCGCTACCCGTTCAGCCCGGAAAGCGCGGTCGACGTCAATGTGCGCGACTTCCAGCGCCTGTTCGGGCCCACCGGGCTGATCGACGCCTTCACCAACGACCATCTGATCAACTATGTCGACACCGCCAGCGAGCCGTGGAAATGGCGCGCCGATTTCGGCCTCGATCCGGCGGCGCTGGCAGCCTTCGAGCAGGCGCGTCACATCCGCGACGATCTGTTTCCGGGCGGCACCGGCCCGGTGATGAATTTCACCCTGGAGCCGAAGGACCTGTCGCCCAATGTGGCTCGCATGACGCTCAACCTCGATGGCCAGACCATGGAGTACTACAACAACGCGACAAGGCCTCAGCCGATGACCTGGCCGGGCAAGGACGGCACCGGCGTCATCTCGCTCGCCTTCCAGCCGGTCGACGGCTCGCCCGAGGTGATGCTCAACGAGACCGGCAGCTGGGCGTGGCTGAGGATGCTGCGCGGCGGCCGCTTCAACGCGACCAAGCTCACCGACGTCTATAGCCTGCGGCTCGGCACCAAGGGGATGTGGGCCGATTTCGAGCTCAAGGCGGCCAGCGTCGAGAACCCCTACACGCTCGAAATGTTCAAGAAGTTCACATGTCCGCCGCAGATCTGATCCTGCCCGGCTTCTACGGCAAGATGCCCGCCGCCGGTGATTTCGTGACGCGGCGGCTGCCGGGCGATTTCGTGCGCATGTGGGATCGCTGGCTGGCGCAGCACATCGTGCCGCTGTTCGGGTTAGAGACCTGGCCGACAGGCACGGCGCTGCGCTTCCTCAGCGGCCCTGGTTCCTTCGGCGCCTCGGCCGGCATCGTGCTGCAAAGCGCCGACAGGGTCGGCCGGCAATTTCCATTGAGCGTCGTCGCAAGGCTGCCGGAGGCGTCCCTCAAGCTGGCCTATGCGGATGCATGGTTCGAAAGCATCGAGACCGCCGCCCTCGCCGCGCAGCAGGGCGAGCTGGCGCCCGACGAGCTCGACGCGGCGCTGGCTACCCTGCCCGTTCCGCTTGTCGACGGCGGGCTCGATGTCGTCGACAACCTCGTCATGTGGACGGCGCATACGGATATTTTCGACATCGATCCGCAGGCGCCGCAGCCGACGCTGGAGCAGATCTTCGCGGCGAGTTGGGAGACCAACTGATGCTGGGTCAAATCTGATGTTCGTCAGCCAAAACACCACGCCGTTTCTCGCTGAGACTTTTCCGTATCAGGACAAGCATTGCGCCAAGTTCTGCGTCGCGGTCGTGCGCGCGACATACGACGTCGACGAACATGGCAACTGCACGCCGAGCAAGCAGCAGTCGCCTTTCGTCTACGCCGATACCCATTACGGCGACCCGGAGTTCACCTCCATCCGCGCCGAAACCGACTTCGCTCCCATCAAGCCCAAATGCGAGGTCCTGCTCGACGCGGTGGCGATGGCACCGCAAGGCAGGCAGGCAGAAGAAATCGAGGTGCGCCTCGTCGGCCCCGGATTGGACAAGCGCGCGGTGGTGACCGGCCAAAGGCGCTGGTTCAGGGGCGGGCTGGGCATCCAGGCTTCACGGCCGACACCCTTTGTTTCGATGCCGCTGGCATGGCACCTTGCCTTCGGCGGCACCGACCGAACGGACCCCGACCCGGCGAAGCATCGCAGCGACGCCATCAACCCGATCGGCAGCGGCTACCTTGCCGGTCAGGGCAATATCGACGGCACCCCGCTGCCATGTGTCGAGAACCCGCAATCGAGAATGCGTATCTGGAACGACCGGCCGCATCCCGTCGGCTTCGGGCCGGTGCCGCGCTTTGCAAAGGAGCGTGCGCGCTATGCCGGTACCTATGACAAGCACTGGATGGAAAACGTCCTGCCATTCCTGCCGCAGGATTTCGATGACCGGTATTTCCAGGCCGCGCCCGAGGACCAATGGCTCGAAAGGCTTTCCGAAGGCATGATGTTCGGCTGCGCCGGCATGAACAAAGGCGGCATCTTCAAGGTCAAGCTGCCTGCGCTGTCGGTACCGGTGCGCTTCATGTACGACGACAGGACCGAGCACAAGGTGGCGACACCGGACACTCTGACCATCGTGCCGCATGAAGGCAGGATTGTCCTGGTGGGGAGAGTCGGCACGAAGCTGCCTCGTAAGTTTGTGAAGCTGCAGCACGTCAAGGTGGGCAGGGATCCGGAGCCCATCTATCCCAAGCCGCATTACGCCGGATTGAAGGAAGCCGTGGCGGCACTGGCCAAAATGCGCAGGAGACGATGACCGCGATTTCCTGCATCAGTCTCGTCTGCCCTGTCGGCTACACGCCGGCAAGCGCTGCCGCCGCAATGCGGGCACGTATACCGGTATTCGAAGAACTGATGTATTTGGACAGAGGCGGTCAGCCGCTTCGCGGCGCCAGGGTCGAGGCTATTCCACCAGAGACGCGCGGACGCGACCGTCTTCATGCCTTAGCCCGACTCGCCATCGAGCAGATCGATGGTGAGGTTGCGGCCCTGCTTCCCTGGGGCGAGATGCCCTTCCTCCTGTGCACGCGCGACGCCGACATGCCCGGCGCGCGCATCAACGGCATTTTGGCCGGGCTAATGGCGCCAAACGGGGCGCCGCTGGCTGGAAGACGCTCCTTCCACATCACCAATGGACAAATCTCGGCGTTTGTTGCGGTAGAACAGGCGCGCAGGCTGTTGAACGAGCGCAATGCGGAAGCTTGCCTCATTATGGCGATCGACAGCCTGATCGACGCTCGCTCGCTAAGTTGGCTCGACAACAGGATGAGATTGAAGACGAGCCAGGTAACGGATGGCCTCATTCCCGGCGAGGCGGCCTGCATTCTGGTCGCCAGCAAACGCCCGATCGTCAGTGGATCTCTGCGGTTGCGAGGGCTGGGCTTTGCGATCGAAACGGCGACCGCCGGCAATGAGGACCCATTCCGGGCAAATGGCCTCAGCGCGGCATTGAAAGCCGCACTTGCGGAGGCCGCCGTGCAGATGCACGAGGTTGCGTTTCGGCTGAGCGATGTGGCGGGCGAGTCCTACGCCTTCGAGGAGTTGGTGCTGGCGCAGGTACGCAACATGCGCCAGCCACGTCTCGAAGAGCAACCGGTGTGGCACGCCGCTGATTGCATGGGTGATTGTGGAGCGGCGGCCGGCCTCGTTCAATTTGCCTGGGCGGAGCAGGCTTTCAAGCGCGGATATGCGCCCGGCGAACTTGCGGCGCTGCACGGCAGTTCGATGGCGTTCGGCGGCCGAGCTGCCGCCTTGGTTTCGACCTGAGGGGAGCGAGGATGACGAAGAACGTCTTTGCCGGAACATGGGAAATCGCTGCCGAAAACGGCATGAACAAGTCGATCGCTCGGTTCCCTGACGTCTGCATGTCGCCACCCTCGCCCCCCGCTGGGCCGATCCCAATTCCATATCCGGATACCTCGTTCTCGAACAATCTGAAGTCCGGTTCTTCCACGGTGCTGATCGGCGGCAACGGCGCCGCGCTGGCCCAGAAGTCATATTACAAGGAGCCTGTTTTGGGCGACGAGGCCGCAACTCGCACATTTGGAGCGAATATCCTGACGCATCAAATAACGGGTAAGACCTACTTTCAGGCTTGGTGCATGGACGTACTCTTCGAAGGCAAGAATGTGTGCCGGCACCTGGACATCACCACAAGCAACCATGCCTGTCCGCCAAGCACCACGGTGCCACTGCCATCTGCGGAGATGATGGCAATGCCTGCCCAGCAAGCGCTTGACGAGGACAAATGCCCATGTTGCGGCGCACCGTTGCATCCCTATCAGAAGGGAGACGATGGGAAGCCGCTGAAGCCGATCTCGGAGAAAGATTACTACGAGAAGAAAATCAAAACTATTGAAGACGCAACGAAGGCAAAGCTAAATAAAAAAAATGCGGCAAGAGTTCAATACAAGCTTGACGCCTTGAAGCAAGCCCGCGCCGATGCCGACAAGCTTATCGCCATGAAAGAGGCTTCACGTCAAAAGGTAGCAGCCGCAAAAGCGGCAGGCGCGAGCCCGTCCGACGCTGCAAAGGCGGGATGTCCAAATGTCACAGAAAAGGACGGTCAGGGGTGCGGAACATATTTCGACACCCAGGACGTTAAGTACAGCAGCCCGGTGATGGTTGGTGCGACAGGGCAGATCCCACTCGACACGGTAAAGAAGCTGGCGAACGCCGACTTCAGTTCAACTCAGTACCACAGGGTGATCGGCAATACGGGTCCGACACCGAAGGACACGGCGATCCAAAAATGGGAGGAAGCGAACCAGCCTCATAAGGTCGGAGCCGATGACATCATGGATCATAAAACACCAAAACAGGCTGGAGGGTGCAACAGTGCATATAACACCGCTCCGCGGTCTTGGTACAATTCCAACCCTGATTGCGCTGAAATCGAGAAGCTTCAGGGTCAGTTGGAGACTCTTCAATGAGACGATTTGAGGCTCTCGCCCACTCGCTCATAATCGACCCTCCGCTGAGCGAAGCCGAGATAGCCGAGCTGCGGGTGGCGACCGACCCGTGGAAGGCCCTGGCCTACCTCGTACATCGCGCAGCAAACGGTGATTTTGCTGAGATCGGCAGAATCGAAGCTCTGATGCGCTCCTACGACAGCGCTCTGTTCTGGAGCGCGGCCACAACCTTTGCAGGTATTGCCGGTCCGTGGAGATCAGTAAGGGCAATCGCCGAAAGCTTTCGCGCGGAGCGCCATCGCTACGGAGTGCAGTACTATATCTCCAACATGCTCATGTATTCCTGCAACCCAGCGCATGCCGAGCTGTTGCTGGAACTTTACGAAGCGGGAGAGGATGACGAGATTCGCGATCACATAGCCAGAAATCTGTCGCTGCTGTTTGAACGTGACATCGGTCCAGTTTTTTTCGGGGCGGTCGAGTCCGACAAATATCCGCTTGACGATGATGACGACAGTTCCGAGGCTGTCGACTACGCCGGCCTAGGATATGTGGAGCTTTTCGCAAAGGTTCGGGACTTTGAAGGTTATCGCAGAACCGTCCTCGATGCTCGCGAGGCAATTCAAGCGGCAGGCATTCGGCCTGGCAGCGCTGTGTTCGAGGGCGAAGAACTTGATGCACTGCGCCTGACCAAAACATATGCACAGCAGATGGCGACTGATTCCGTAACGGCCAACAGGGCCTTCGAAGGTCTGCGGCTTTTGTCCGCCATGGTGGGCTTGAGCTGCCTAGGCATTGTCAATGATTCCGGTAATCTCAGTCCGCTTGGCGCTTCCGCACTTACCGAAGACCTTATCGATTCCCCCTTGATCAGTGGGATGGCGCCAGGCCATCGATACTTCGTTGGGCACCCAATTCCGAGCTGAAGCAACCCTCCTTGTCAACCTCGAGCGGGCTGGTCGAGCCCCTCGCGCCATGCGTCCACCTTGTCTGGCAAGGCAAGCCTGACCACGCGATCCTCGAACCGCTTCGCCGCCACTGGCCCCAGTTCCGACGGATCAGAGGTAAAAAGTTTGGTTTCTTCACGAGCTTCCGGATAGAGGTCCAGAAACGCCCCGCGAGCTGCCACGGCAACATTCGGCTCTCGCATCCGTTCGATCAGCCAGGGCAGCACGGATCGATCGCCGAGCATGCCGATGCCACGTACGGCAACAGGCGCGGTGTCGGAAGACTTCATCAGTCCACCCAGCCAGGCGCGCACCTCTTTTTCCGGTCCCGCCTTGACCGCAGCGCGTAAAGCGGCCAGCGCGTCGAGACCGCCGGCGGCGGCCGCTTTTCGCAACTCGGCGCGCGCGAGATCGGCGGAGCTGATTTCCACCAACGCCCACCCTGCCCAAAGCCGCACGGCATCGTCTTGAGCCTGCATTGCAGCCTTCATCTCCTGCGCAAGGTCGGTGCGTTTCAGCCTTCCAGCCAGCCGCAGGCTGAGCGCACGTGTGTCCGCATCCGGGTCGCGGACGAGCCGCCCAAGCAACTGCTTCGGATCGACATCATGTGCAACGCAAGCTGCAACGCCGAGATAGCGCAGAAGCGCGTCATGTGCACCCAACCAATCCCGTACGAGTTTCCCGATCTTCTGTGGCTTGTGCCACGCGAGCGCACCGACCAGCCCTTGCCGTTCCTCCGCTCGACGCGCGGCCTCTATCGAGGTCTCTAACCGCTTTGCGTCTGCCTGCTCGATTGCCATCCAACCTGAGACGAAGAACTCGCCCTTCTCCGGAAAATCCTCAAGCAGTCGATCCGCAAACGGCCATGCAGCGGCGCCGGCGATACGAAGACCGTCGAGGTTGATCTCGACGCGCTGGCCGATCTCGGCGATCACCCCTTGGTCCACCGGGTCCTCCAGCGACAGCGTATCGCGTTGCGCCCACAGGAAAGCCGTCTGCTCAACATGCTGGCGCACCACCTCGGCAGAGATGCGATGCGGCGGCGTAAAGGTCCGGGTGGCCAGCGACGTCATGGAAGCGCGATCAGTTCAAGTTGATCGAACCGCCGCGGATGCGCTGTGTGCCGCTGGCATGGCTGACAATATGCGCACCGCGGATTGTAATTCGGCCGTCTTCATCCATGATGATCGTAGCCTTGCCGCAGCGCAGCTCGATCCTCTCCTTCGCGGTGATGATGACGCTCTCTCCGTCGCGAACCACTTGCGGCGCTGAAGCACCCGGCTTCACGACGCGACCGACGATTAGCGGCTTGCGCGGATCTCCCTCCTGGAACAACAGCGCTACCTCACAGCCGATCATGTCCACCGTAAGTTCACAGAGACTTCGTGCCGGCAGCGCGGTCTCTTCCAAATTCCCAGGAAAAACCACAAGCGGCGCCTCGTCGCCGAATCCCAGAAAGGCGCCGATGACGACGCCCTGTATGCGTTCCGTGACCTTGCCCATCACAGCCCTCAGTTCTGATTGATCTTCGAACCCTTGATGACGACGTCGCTGGACGCCTTGATGATGATCTTGCCGGATCCGTTCACCGATATGTCCTTGCCCTCGATCGCGATCGTGCCATCCTTCTTCATCATAATCTTTGCTGACCCGGTCTGGATCAGAATCTCGTCGCCGGCATCGATCACCAGCTTCTTGCCTACTTTGATCGAGCTATCTTCGCCGATGTTGATAAAACTGCCTTTCGCTATGCCCAGCGAATGGGCGCCACCCACACTCGTGGAATCATCGGCTCCGATACTGGCGCTGCGCGCCGCGCCAACGCTGAAAGACTGAGCGCTTCCAACGGTGACACTTTGATCCGTGCCGACATTGACCGTCTGCGCCGCACCGATGTCCCAGCCGTCCGCGGCGCCGATGCTGTGGCTCTGGTTGATGCCCACGGTGACCGACCGCGATGCGCCAATCGTGTTCGCTTGCGAAGCGCCCACGGTCCTCGCTTCGGCAGCCCCCACCGTATCCACGCGCGCGATACCCACCGTGACCGTCTGGTTCAGACCCACCGTCTGCGAATGGTTGGCGTCGATGTTTTCGGTCGAGTTGGACACGACGTGGATGGTCTCGTTCGCCTGGACGGTCAGCGAGCGGTTCGCGCCCACCGTCTCCGTGTCGTTCGACCCGATATTCGTCGTCTGGTCGACGCCGATCTTGACCGTCTTGTTGTTGCCGACATCCTCGTCGAGGTTGTGGCCGACGGAGTGCTTGGCGTCGTGGTCGATGCGGTCGGACTGGTCATGCTGCACCAGCTTGTTGCGGTCGTGCTTGACCAGCAGGTGGTGGTCCTTCTGGGCCTGGAAATTGACCAGCTCGGAGCCCGCCTTGTCCTCGAACATCAGCTCGTTGTAACCGCCGCCGCCTTTCGAGGAATTCGACTTCCAGCCCGACTGCGTGGCGTTGCCCGGCAGCCCGTAGGGCGGCATCTGCGAGGCGTTGTAGACGCGGCCGGTGATGATCGGCAGGTCCGGATCGCCCTCGATGAAGTCGACGATGACCTCCTGGCCGATGCGCGGGATCTGGATGAAACCCCAGTTGCTGCCGGCCCAGGTCTGCGAGACGCGCACGAAGCAGGACGAGTTCTGGTCCTTCTTGCCGAGCCGGTCCCAATGGAACTGCACCTTCACGCGGGCATATTTGTCGGTGAAGATCTCCTCGCCCGATGGGCCGACGACGGTCGCCGTCTGCGGGCCGCGCATGATCGGCCGCGGCGTGATGCGCGGCGGCCGGTAGGGCAGTTTGGTCGGCGACACGCCGAGCACCACCTTGAAATTCTCGTTATGGGCCTCGTTCTGGGTCCGGTAACCCGGGTCGAACAGCCGGTATTCGGCGCTGACCACCAGATAGTCCTGGTTCTGGTCGTCGCGCGGAAAGCTTTCCAGCGTGAATTTGCAGCCGGAAAAAAGGCCGCGCACCGTGCCTACCGCCGTGCTGTGCTGGTGCACCGCCTGGAGTTCCTCGCGGCGGATTCCGGCGATCTTGTCGCCTCGTCCGACATCGAGATGCGCGCCGGGCTGGCGATAATTTTCGCCGGAGGCCTCCTTGTGGGCGAAAGGCTGGGCGGATTTCGCCATCAGGTCGGCGCCGGGCTTCTCGAAATCATAGTCGGTATGGGCATAGGCGCCCGGCCGCACCGCGCTGCCCGGAATCCATTCGGTGATGTATTCGACGTCGCGCCGCGAGCCGTGGCCCTCGAAATTGTAGAGCACCTTCTCGTAGCCGGGTGCTGGCTTCAGCTTGCTCGTAGCATCGCAGAGGATGAGCGTGTGCTTGCCCTCGTCATGCTCGAAGAAATAGAAGATGCCTTCGTGCTCGAGCAACCGCTGTACGAAATCGAGATCGCTCTCGTCGTACTGAACGCAATATTCGCGCTGGGGATAGGACCCCTGCAGCCGCTTCTCGAATTTGGCGATGCCGTATTTCGAGAAGATCTTCTCGACGATCTCAACCGCTGTCATGTTCTGGAAGATGCGGCAGTCGGTGGTGTTGCCGAGGAACCAGAGCCATGGCCTGACCGTCGCCTCGTAGAAGGCCAGCCGGTCCTCGATGCGGGTCAGCTTGAAATCCGACACGAGGCCGCTGAACCAGCGCTTCGGATCGGATTCGCCCTCGACCGAAACGACGCCGCCCAGCATCTTCAGCGGATCTATGTCGCGGTTCTTCGAGACGAAGCCGGCCGTATAGGCGAAACAGCGGCTGATCTCATCGCGGCCGATGAGATGGGTGAAGGTCAGGTCGGCGCCAGCCGGCGTCTTTACAACCGTGGCACGTTCGTTCGGCATGGGTCGTGCCCCTCCTCGACGCGGCCGCCAGTGTGATGGTTTGAAACCCCCGCTCTATTAACTGCGTCACGTTCGGGAGCGTTCGAATTCACCGCACCGTACCCCCACAACCTAGCACATGTTTGATGGAGGCCAAATAACAGCAATGGCTAAAGCGCGCCCGAACGCCGGTGTGAAACGCTCCTCTCCCGCTCGGCTTGCAACCTGCTAGAATACCGAAGCAATTCCGGGGAGGGCGCCTGGCGGCTTTCCGCCTGGAATTGTGCGAAAGATAAGCATTTGTTGACCAAGTTCGGCGACGCTTCCGGATGTTCATCTCTCTCCAGATCAGCAATGTCGACAAGGTGCCGGCCGGGACCGCCGCCAGCTATGCCGCCCGCGACCGCAGTTTCGAGATCGGCCGCGAGAATTGCGACTGGACGCTGTCCGATCCGGACAAGTTCATCTCGGGCCGGCATTGCGAGGTCCGCTACCAGGCGGGTTCGTTCTGGCTCTACGACCTTTCGCGCAACGGCACTTTCGTCAACGGTTCCAACCAGCGCATCGCCGGGCCGCATCGGTTGGTCCAGGGCGACCGGCTTTTAATCGGCCGCTACGTCGTCGGCGTTTCGATCGAAGACGAACGGGCAGCGACCGGGCATCCGCAGGCCAGGACGGGGTCGACGCAGCGCGAGCTGCCGCCCTCGACCGGCCGCCCGATGGATCCCGGCCATGAGCCGTTCTTCAGTCCGGCGGAGCAGCGCCCGACCGGGGCGGCGCCCGCCTCGACATCCTCGGCCCTGCCGCCCGTTCCGGCAGCCCCGGTCAATCGGCCGGCCGAAGCGGACGCGACGCTGCGGGAGATCGCCAGGGCGGCAGGCATCGCGCCTGAATTGCTGCAGTCGCGCGATCCGCATGACGTCGCGGCCGAGATCGGCGCGGTACTGAGGACCACGGTCGAGCAATTGTCCCTGCTGCTCAAGGCCCGCGCGGCGGCAAAGGTGCTCGCCAAGAGCGCGCACCGCACGATGATCGGCGCCGAGGACAACAACCCGCTGAAATTCGTGCCGGGCACCGACGACATATTGGAGATCATGTTCGCCAAGCGCAGGGCGGGCTATCTCGATGCCAGGCACAGTGTCGAGGATGCGTTCCGCGACCTGAAGACGCACGAAATCGCGACCTACGCCGCCATGCAGGCCGCGCTGTCGCGGCTGCTCGACGACCTGTCGCCGGAGGCGATCGCCAAGAAAATCCCGCCCGCGTCCTTCTCGTCCAGGAAGAGCCAGGCCTGGGATGCGCTGGTCGCGACATGGCGGACGATGGAAGACAAACACGAAAACGGCATGCTGGATGTCTTTCTCGCGTATTTCGCCGAAGCCTACGCCAAGGCCGACAAGCAGAAATAGACGCAGGGCACGGACCGCGCCCGCCGTATGTGACGGGTCTCATAGAAGAAGCCGCCTCTTCGCGCATCTTGGCTCCCGATTTCAATCGGCGGCCCCGTTTCAATTGGGTATCCGGGCGACTAGAATGCGCAGGGACGCTTGCCCGGCGGGCAAGGCGGCGGGGCTTGGGGCGTGTGCAGCAATGTCATGTTTCGGCGATATGAGCCTTTCCATGCGGCCCGCCGCCAAGGCTCAACCTGAAACGCGTTTCTCCGGGCGAAGGCATGGTCGTCGCGCCGCGACAGCGGGTCGTCGCCGATGAGCTCGAAAGACGATCCCACGGGACGGACGGACAAGACCGTCATCCGCGCGCCCCGGCCGAAGCAGAAGCCGCTTGCCGCTCCCGAGAGGTCGGAAGGCGCGCGGCCTGCTCCATCGTCCGCCAGGGAATCGACGGTGTTCGACCCCGGCGGCGGCCGGCAGATGCCCGCCGGCTGGTCCTCCGGAACCGTGCTTTTCCAAGGGCCGACCCCGGGGGCAGAGGCCAATGCGGCGCCGGGGTTGCGGCAGGATGCGCTGCTCGACGCCGCCGAGGGCGTGCAATACGCCGCGGCAAATCCGATCCTTGCCGCCGCGGCGCCACTGTTGATGCTCTTCGGCCAATTGCGGCTGATGCCGGTCGAACGGCAAGCCGTACCCTTGGCGGAGCATATCGCCGACGCGATCGAGACCTTCGACCGCGCGATCGCGAAAGCCGGCATTGGTGAGGAAGACGCGAGGATCGCCAAGTTCGCGCTTTGCGAAACCGCCGACGACCTCGTCGGCAACCTGCCCTGGTCGGGCAAGGACAGCTGGCCTCAGCACAGCCTGGTGACCCACTTCTTCCACACCCAACCGACGGGCGCCGGCTTCTACGAAGCGCTGAACAACGTCCTCGCCAGGCCGGAAGCGCATTACGACCTGCTCGAGCTGATGCATGCCTGCCTGTCGCTGGGTTTCGAGGGCCAGTATCGGGGGCTTGCGGGCGAGCGAAATACGCTCGAACGCATCCGCCGCGACGTCTACGACACGCTGCGCTACTTCAAGCCGCGCGCCGCCGAGGACATCTCGCCGCGCTGGCAAGGCATGGCGGCAGCGTTGCCGAAGCCAAGGGCGCGGCTGCCGCTCTGGGCGGTCGCGGCCGCCGCGGCGACGCTGGTGACGGCCGCCTTCTTCGGACTGCGGGTGCTGATCACCGACGAGGGCGACGCGACCGCCGGCGAATTGCTGGCGCTCAATCCGTCGACGCCCGTCACCATCGAGCGCGCCAGCGTGGCGGCGCCCACTGAGCCGGCGCAAGCCAGCCCGCTGCCGGCCGCGCCCCCGGATACCACCCGGATCGACCGTATCCGCGCCGCGCTTGCCAAGGAGATCGCCGGCGGCGGACTGAGCGTCGGCGAGAAGGGCGAGTTCATCGTCGTCGAGATCAACAACCAGCTTCTGTTCGCGTCCGGCCAGGCGGAGCTGAAGGCGCAGTTCAAGCCAATCGCGGCCGACATCGCCACGGCGCTCGACGCCGAAACCGGGCCGATCAACATCGTCGGCCACACCGACAATGTGAAACCGAAGAAGTCGAGCACGTTCAAATCGAATTTCGATCTTTCCGTCGCGCGCGCCAAGGCCGTCCAGGCATTGGTGGCCAAGCAATTGAAGGATCCTTCGCGGCTGAGTGCCGACGGCAAGGGCGAGGACGAACCGATCGCCGACAATGGCACGGCGGATGGCCGGGCCAAGAATCGTCGCGTCGATGTGATGATCCCGAAACAGGAGACCTTGCAGACCAGCGCGGCGGAGAGCGGCGACTGATGCGCTGGCTGCTGCGGATCTTCAGCTTGGCTGCGCTCGCCGGTTTCTCGGCGACGGTCTGGTATGCCGGGCCGCTGATCCGCTTTGCCGATACGCACCCGCTTGGGCCCGTGTGGCTCAGGGCCACGATCATCGGCGTCAGCGTTGCGGTGCTTGCCCTGTTCTACGGGCTCCGCTTCTGGCGGCGGCGCGGGGCGCAAAAGGCGCTGGAAACGGCCATCGTGCGCAGCGATGAGCGCAACGACGATTCACAGGTGCTCGAAGCGCGCATGAGCGAAGCCATCGCGACGCTGAAGCGGACAAGCGGCAAGCGCAATTTCCTCTACGACATCCCCTGGTACATCATCATCGGCCCGCCAGGCGCCGGCAAGACGACGGCCCTGGTCAATTCCGGGCTGAAATTCCCGCTTGCCGGCTCCGGCAGCGCGCAGCCGGTGGCCGGCGTCGGCGGCACGCGGTCCTGCGACTGGTGGTTCACCGACGAGGCGGTGCTGATCGATACGGCCGGCCGCTATACGACGCAGGAGTCGGATCGCGAGCGCGACAAGGCGAGCTGGCTCGCCTTCCTGGGATTGCTCAAGAAACAGCGCACCCGGCAGCCGATCAACGGCGTCATCCTCGCCATCAGCCTTGCCGACCTGATCGGCTTCGACGACCGGCAGCTCGACGCGCATGTCACCGAGATCAGGAGCCGCCTGCGCGAGCTGCACGAGACGCTGAAGATCCAGTTCCCGGTCTATCTGCTTTTCACCAAGGCCGATCTCGTCGCCGGCTTCATGGATTATTTCGGCGATTTCGACGAGGTGCGCAGGCGCAAGGTGTGGGGCGCGACGTTCCAGACCGCCGACCGCACCAAAAACATGGCCGGCGAGGCGCCGGCTGAATTCGACGGGCTGGCGAGGCGGCTCGCCGAAGAGGTCGCCGACCGCCTGCAGGAAGAGCCCGACCCGGTGGCGCGGATCGCACTGTTCGGCTTCCCCGCCCAGTTCGGCGCGCTGAAGAACCGGATAAGCCAGTTTGTCGGCAGCCTGTTCGATACTTCGCGCAGTCAGGTCAATGTCAGCCTGCGCGGGCTCTATTTCTCGTCGGGCACCCAGGAAGGCACGCCCTTCGATCAGGTGCTGGGCGCGATCGGCCGCAGTTTCGGCAGTGCCTCGCAAGCGCACCTTTCCGGCGCCGGCAAGAGCTTCTTCCTGCACGACCTGCTGACCGATGTGATCTTCCCGGAATCGGGCTGGGTGTCGTTCGACAGGGCTGCCGAACGCCGCACCCGGTTCGCAAGGTTCGGTAGCCTGGCCGCGATCGCGCTGGCGGCCTTGGCGGCGCTCAGCGTGCTGGGCCTCAGCTTCTTCGCCAACAAGCAGCTGATCGCCTCCACAAGACAAGCCATGGCGCATTATCGCGACAGCGCCGATAGTCTGCTGAAGAGCACGACGGTGACCGACGTCGACCTGGAAAACGTCATCGGTCCGCTCGACCAGTTGCGCAACCTGCCGGCCGGTTTCGAAAACGGCGACCAGGGCAAGCCGATCGAGGAGACCTTCGGGCTCAGCCAGCGGGAAAGGCTGCTGTCGGCCTCCAAAACCGCCTACCGGCAAGCGCTGGAACGGAGCTTCCGCTCGCGGCTGCTGGTGCAGGCCGAACGGACGATCCAGGCCAGGATGGCCGATCCGATCGCGCTCTACGAACCGCTCAAAATCTACCTGATGCTGGGCGGCAAAGCGCCGAAGGTCGACGACGAGTTGATCGTCTCGTGGATGAAGCAGGACTGGGAACAGAACCGCTACCCTGGCGAGAACAACCGCGAGGGCCGCGCGCAGCTCGAAAAGCATCTGCGCGCCATGCTTTCGCTCGACGACGCCTACGATCCAGTCTTCGAGCTCAACCAGCCGTTGGTCGAGGCCGCGCAGCGCTCGCTCGGACGCATGAGCCTCGCCGACCGTGCCTCGGCGCAGATCAAGTCGGCGGTCTACGCAGCAAGGCTGCAGGACTTTTCCATCGCCGCGAAAGCCGGTCCGGAAGCGCAGCTGCTGTTCGAACGCACAGACGGCAGCGAGCTCGCCGACCTTCGGGTCCCCGGCCTCTACACGCGCGCCGGGTTCAACCGCTTCTTCCTGCCGCAGCTGTCGCGCATCGCGCAGATGCTCGTCGACGACCAGTGGGTGCTCGGTGGCGGCGGCGAGCAAGGCGGCATCGACCAGGACCTGCCCAAGCTCGGTCCCGAGCTCATCGACCGCTACGGCAAGGAATTCGCCGCCGCCTGGAACGGCGTGCTCGACCAGTTGAAGCTCAAGGCGATGCTGAAGGACAAGCCGCAATATCTGGCGCTTTCAGCCGTCGCCTCGCCGGACTCGCCTCTCGCCCAGTTGTTCACGGCGATCGCCGATGAAACCGCATTGACGAGGGACAGCGCCGCCGAGGGCGACATCGGCACGGCGCAGCAGGACCCCGCCAGCATGGCAAAGGGCCTCGCCCGCATCGGCCTGCAGATCGCCGGCGGCAAGTCGCAAAGCCGCGCCGGCGCAAGCTCGGCTGTTGCGCAGAATGCCGGCGCGGGCGTCGAGGCGCAGTTCCGCTCGTTCCAGGCGCTGGTCGGCGGGGCCGCCGGCCGCCGGCCGCTCGATGCGCTGACGCAGAACTTCCACGACATCTTCCAGAGCCTGAAGCTCGTGGCTGATGTCCCCACGCAGACCGAACGCGTCAACGCCAACCTGCAGCTGCAGATCTCGACATTGCGCGCTAATGTCTCGCGCCTGCCCAAGCCGCTGGCGCGGATGGTCAACGCGGCGGCGGACGAGTTGGAAGGCAATGTCGCCGAGGCCTCTGTCGCCAACCTCAACCAGACCCTCGATCAGACCGTGACGCGCGCCTGCGAGGAGGCGGTCAACGGCCGCTATCCCTTCACCCGCGACAGCGCGGACGAGATTTCGATGGCGGATTTCACCAAGCTGTTCGCGCCGGGCGGCCTGATGGACCGTTTCTTCGCGCAGAACCTTGCGCCGCTGATCGACATGACCGGCCAGGAATGGACCTGGAAACAGGACGCCCGTTCCAGCAAGGACCTGGCAAAATCGACCTTGAAGGCGTTCCAGGCGGCGGCGGAAATCCGCAGCGCCTTTTTCCCTTCCGGCGGCTCGGTGCCCTCGGTCTCGATCACCATCACCCCCACGTCGGTGAACAGCGAGGTCGACAGCGCCGTGCTCAACGTCGACGGGCAGACGGTCCAGAGCGCGCAGGCCGGCAACGCGCCGAGCATCGTGACATGGCCGAGCGGCGCGGCGTCCGGATCGGCGAGCCTCAGCCTCGTACCGGAAATGCCCGGCCGCGACTCCGCGCTGAAATTCGAAGGGCCGTGGGCGTTGAAGCGGCTTTTCGACAAGGCGACGATCACTGGCGACGGCGCCAGCACCGAAGCCCGTTTCGTCATCGGCGGACGCGATGTTGCCTACACGATCCAGGCCGGCTCGGGCGCCAATCCCTTGCTGTTGCCGGCCTTGTCCGGCTTCAGCTGTCCGAAGGCGTTCTGAGATGGCTGGGTCGAGCCTTCATTTCGGTACTCTAATGTACACGCTTGTGGCAAAGTGGCCCGGGCACGCGGCCCATGGCTGGTCACAGAGGACGCTCGCTGAGCGCTTGGTGGCAAATTGAGCACTGTCGCCCTCCCTATTGAAAGCTTCGGCGTGAGCCACCAGGGCTGCGTGCGCGACCACAACGAGGACAACTACCTCATCGAACCGCAGACCGGGCTCTGGGTGGTGGCTGACGGGATGGGCGGGCACGAGGCCGGCGAAGTCGCCTCGGCCAGCATCGTCGATCACCTGGCGACGATCGGCATCGCGAGTTCGGCGCCGGACCTTCGCGCCCGCTTCGAGGACCGGCTCAGCCGCGCCAATGCCGAGATCCGCGACATATCGCGCTCGCGCGGCATCACCATAGGCTCCACTTTCGCGGCCCTGCTTGCCATGGATGGGCGCTTCGCCTGCCTGTGGGCCGGCGACAGCCGCATCTACCTCGTGCGCAGCGGCTCGATCTTCCAGGTTTCGAAGGATCACACCGAGGTGCAGGAACTGCTCGACCGTGGCATGATCAGCACTGAGGAAGCGCGCACCTGGCCGCGCCGCAACGTGATCACGCATGCTGTCGGCGTCAGCGACGAGCTCGAGATCGATTTCCAGCAGGGCGAGTTGATGGCGGGCGATGTTTTCGTTCTGGGCACCGACGGACTGACCGCGCATGTCAGCGACGCCGAGATCGAGGCCGCGGTCAGATCCGCCACGCCGCGGACGGCATGCCAAAGCCTCCTGGATACAGTGCTGGCCCGCGGCGGCACCGACAATGTGACCATCGTACTCGTGAAGATCGGCGGCGGGCGCGACGGCGCGCTCCATTCGGATCGGTCCGCAGTGGAAGGCCTGGCCAGATGAGCGACGACGACAAGACGCGGATATCGACGAACATCGCCTATGCGGGCGTCGGGACGCAGCTCAGCGGCATCTACGAACTCGACGAGAGGATCGCCTCCGGCGGCATGGGCGAAGTCTATCGCGGCCACAACATCCAGACCGGCGACCATGTGGCGATCAAGATCGTGCTGCCCGAATTCGCCCGCGACCAGACGATCCTGTCGCTGTTCCGCAAGGAAGCGTCGATCCTCAACCATCTCTCGCACGACGCGGTGGTGCGCTACCACGTCTTCACCATCGACACGGGGATCGGCCGCCCCTATCTCGCAATGGAGTTCGTGGATGGCCAGTCGCTGTTCGACGTCATGCGGCGCGGGCCGATGCCGGGGGACGATGTGCGCCGGCTGTGCCATCGGCTCGCATCGGGACTCGCCGCGGTGCACCAGGCAGGCGCGGTGCACCGCGACCTCTCGCCGGACAACATCATCCTGCCCGGCGGTCGGGTGGAGCGCGCCAAGATCATCGATTTCGGCATCGCCCGTTCGGCCACCGTCGGCGGGGAAACGCTGATCGGCGGAAAATTCGCCGGCAAATATAATTACGTCTCGCCGGAACAACTCGGCCTCTATGGCGGCGAGGTCAGCGAGCAATCCGATATCTACAGCCTCGGCCTGGTGCTGGCCGCGGCGCTGCGCGGAAAGCCGCTCGACATGAGCGGCTCGCAATACGAGGTCATCGAGAAACGCCGGACCGTGCCGGACCTGTCGGATATCGATCCCGACTTCCATGAACTGATCTCGGCCATGCTGCAGCCGGACCCGCGCGACCGGCCGGCCAGCATGGCCGAGATCGCCCGGGCGACGCGCGGCGAGGATCTCGAGCCGACATTGCCGCCGCCGGTGTCGTTCGGCGCACGCGAACGCTCCGGCCTGCCGCGCGCCGGCTGGTCGACGCCGCCGGACCCGAAGCCCCAGCCGTCCACGCCTCCCGGCGAACCCCGCTTCGTCGAACATGTGCGCCCCGCATATCTGTCGGAGCCACGGCCTGTGCCGGCGGCCGCCGCGGCCAGCACGCCCGCGCCGGCTGCGCCCAAAAAGGTTTCCCGGATGCCCGCCATCGCCGGCGGCGTCGCGGCGATCGCCGTCCTGGCGGCAGGCGGCCTCTATTTCAGCGGCGTTCTGGCGCCCGCGCCGGTGACGGAAACATCCAAGCCGCTGACACCGAAGCCGATCGCCGAAACCACCAAACCAGTGGCGGAAGCACAGCAACCGGAGGCGCCGAAGCCTGACAGCGCGAAGCCATCCGCCCAACCCGATGCGGAGGCCAAGACGCCCGTCGAGCAGCCGGCGCCGCCAGCCACCCAGCCGGAGAGCGAGGCCAAAAGCCAGACGCCTGAGGTCGAGACCAAACCCGTGCAACCTCCGGCCCAACAGTCGCCGACGCCCGCGCCGGCTCCCGCACCAACGGCCGCCGAAAGCCAGACGCCGCCAAGCGAGCCGGCGGTCAAGACGCCGGAACCGAGCCAGGCTGCTGAGAACAAGCCGACGCAGGAGGCAAATCCGCCAGCGGTCAAGCCGGGCGTAAAAGACCTCGTGGACATGCTGTCCAAGCTGCCCAAGCCGACGGCTTCCTCGCCCCCGGCTTCGCAAAGCCAGGCATCGACGCAGCCGACCCCACCACCGGCCGAGCCGAAGGCGCAGACACCGACAGCCAGCCAGCCGGAAACGCCGACCGCGCCGGCACAACCAACGCAACAAGCGCAGACACCGGCGGCCAAGCAGCACGACACCGACGTCGCCATCAATGTGCCGAAGCCGGCGCTTCCGTCACTGGAAGAAGACACGGCCAAGTGGAACGACCAGCGCTCCTGGGTGCGCGATTTCAGCGGCGGCAATTGCTTCTACGCGAACGTGACATCGGGACCCGGAGCCGCCCCGACGATCGAGGGATACGGAACGGCGGTCCAGCCCTTCGAGCAATTGCTCAACGATTTCCAGACGCGGTTTCATATCGAGCCGGACATCAGCGTGCGCCTCATCACCCTGTCCCAGTGCGGCGTGCCCACTTTCCTTCGCTTCCTCGACCGTAGCTCGGCCGCGAAGCCGCAGCTTGTGCTGGACCGGACATCGATCCCGGACGGCTCGCCGGTCAGCGGCGCGCTGTATACGGGCGGCGGGCTCGTTTCGAACATCATGCTGATCGACCACAAGGGCGTCGCCTTCAACCTCGACGACCGCATGGTGCCGCAGACCGACAAGGTGACCTTCAACATCCCGATCGGCCTCGCCGCCGCGGACAAGGCGGCCGGCAAGGCGGTGCCGCAGATCATGCTGGTGATCACCGGGCCGAAGGACATCCAGGCAGCGATGTTCTCCAGGCCGACGCCGGCCTCGGAGCTTTTGCCCAGGATCCTCGAGGAGATCGAGGCCGACGGGTCGCAGTTTTCCGCCACGGCCACCTATTTCCGGCTTGGCGGATAGCATGAACGCCGATGGATTCTTGCCGCTCGCGTTCCTTTTGCCAGTCCTCGCCACGCAAGCAGCGTAGCCGGCTCCGATTGCCGTTACCGGGCCGCATGACGCTCGCAGCGCTGCTTGGCGCGGCGCTGCTCTCGATCCTTTCGCCCGGCAAGGCGCATGCCGAATTCACCGTCTGCAACCAGACGCTCGACGTCGTCAATCTCGCGGTCGGACAGAAGGTCGACAATACCGACCAGACGGACGGTTGGTGGACGATCGGCGCCAATCAGTGCGTCAACGTCATCCGCGAGGAGCTGACCAACCGCTACATCTATCTCTACGCGACGGACGTCTTCGGCCACGCGATCCTCAACGGGTCGACCGAGATGTGCGTCGATCGGCGGCGCTTCTCGATCCGCGGCATCGAAGAGTGCTGGCAGCGCGGCCATATCGCGGCGCGCTTCGTCGAGGTCGATACGCAGGAGCAGGTGCGCTGGACCTATTTCCTGACCGGAAACAGCCCGTGACGCACTCGATCGACACGAGCTTCAAGGCAAAGAAGCAGGCGCGCCTGGCAGGTCGCCGGCGCAAGCTCTGGCGCCGGGCTCTTGCCGGCCTTGCCACACTCGCCGTCGTCGCTCTGGCCACCGGCTTCTACCTGACCAGGGACTACTGGTCGTTCGGCGACGAGGATGAAGAGCTGCATCCGGTCGAGGGCATGGAAGACATGCCGCCCGACGCCTCGGTCTATGTGCCGGCGATCATCGATCTCGCCGGCGATCCGATGTGGATCACGCTGGCGCCCGATGCCGACACCGCGACCAAGGGCAAGACCGTCGCGCGCCCGGCAGAACTCGACAGTTCGGGGGCTTCGCCGCAGATCGAAATCCTCTCCGACGTGATGCTGAGCGCCAGCGAAAAGTTCATGACGACGATCCCGTCGACACAGGAGGATTTCGCCTTCTTCCAGGCGCAGCGCCAGGCCGCCCCCAAGCCTTCGGCAACGGCGCCCGACGACCAGCAACCGGCCCCGCTGGCGCCGGCCGCTCCGGCCGCGGCGCCGAACGACCAACAGGGCGATCCGCAAGGCGATCTGGAAAACGACCTGCAGGCGGCGCCGGACGAGAGCGACGCCGGCTCGGCGCCCAAGGCCGACGCCGACGACCCCGAGGCCGGATGGGGCGAGACCATCGACCAGGGCGAGGCAGCACTCCCGGCTTTCAAGAAAACCGCGATCGAGAACAACACGACCGTTGCGACCGTCATCAGCGAATATCAACGCTTCGAGGCGACCGAGGACACTTTCGTGAAGATCCTGAACGACCGCAGCCTGGACAGCTTGGCGCTCGACGCGCATTTCTCCGCCGACGACGCGAAGCTCGCGGGCGAGGCGCTGAAGGCGCTATTCAACCGCGACGGGCTGGAGGCCGGCTTCGTCGTGGCCATGCGCGGGTTCCGGCCGAACCGCGAGACGACGACCATGTCGCTGATGCAGGTCTCCGTCTATGCGAGGAACGTCTATGTCGGCACGCTGACGCGCAATGCGGCCGGAGCCTTCGTGTCGGGCGTCGACCCCTGGGTGCGCGAGGACCTGTTCAACTACTCCGGTGCCTCCGACCAGGGCGGGCCGAAGCGTCAGTACCGCCTGCTCGACGCGATCTATTCGACGGCGGCTCGCAACAAGGTGCCGACCAGCGTCATCGGCGAGGCGATCATGTATCTTTCGCGAGGGCAAGACCTCGACGCCTTCGCCAGCGAGGACCAGCGCCTGGTGCTGATCTATTCGCAGACGCCGCGCGGCCAGGGCGAGATTTCCGGGCGTGTGCTCTATGTCGGCGTCCAGGGCACGGACAAGAGCCTCGACTGTTTCGTCTTCCAGCAGAGCGACGGCCAGTACGCCTGTGTGACCGGCGACGACCAGGTCCGCTCGCTGAGCGTCACCAACGGCATGGTCACGCCGGTCGCCGGGGTGATGACCTCGACCTTCGGCCCGCGCAAGCATCCGATCCTGGGCACGGTCCGGATCCACAAGGGCGTCGACTGGGCGGCGCCGGTCGGCACGCCGGTCATGGCCGCCTTCGACGGCGAAATCTCGTTCCAGGGCGATGGCGGCAGCTACGGCAATCTGGTGAAGATCACGCATGCCAACAGCCGCGAGACGCGCTACGCGCATATGCAGAAATTCGCCATCGCCAGCGGCGTCGGCACCAAGGTGAAGGCCGGTGACGTCATCGGCTATATCGGCACCACGGGGCTTTCGACCGGCCCGCATCTGCATTTCGAGCTCTACCAGAATGGCGAGGCGATCGATCCGCTGGGGACGGTCACCACGGTGGCCACGGCCGTTGCCGTTAGTTCCGGCGGCTCCGGCGACGCCGCGGTCGAGACGCTGACCGACCGGATCGTGCATGTCGAAAGCGGCGGCAGCTCCCGCGCCAAGAACCCGCTTTCCTCGGCAACCGGCGCCGGCCAGTTCATCTCCAAGACCTGGATCCGGATGATGAACACCTATCGGCCCGACCTTGCCCGCTCGCTATCGACCGCCGACCTGCTGGCGCTTCGCTACGACGCGACACTGTCGCGCGAAATGGTGCGCAACCTCGCGCGCGAAGGTGAAGCCTATCTGCGCGCCCGCGGCCACCAGATTACCGCCGGCCGCCTATACCTCTGCCATTTCCTCGGTATGGAAGGCGCGCATCAGGTGCTGGCGGCGCCGGGTTCGTCGCAGCTGAGCGCGGTTCTGGGATCGGCGGTGATCCAGGCCAATCCGTTCCTGACCGGCAAGACCGCGAGCTACGTCGTCGACTGGGCCGAGCGGAAGATGGGACAGAAAGCGCCGCGCGTGACGACCGATCAGGGCCAGCCGACGACGACAACCACCGAAGTCCGGCAGACGTCGCCGGAATTCGAAAAATACAAGCAGGCGATCACCACGCTGATAGGCTCCATCCAGGACACGCTCGAGCCCGGTTAGCCGGTTCACCAAACCCTGCGTTTTTGGATGAGCCGATTGGTTTTCAGGCCGGCGACTGGTATATTAGCGGATGTTCACGGAGGAAATTCGGGCCTCTCGTGAACCAAATCTGTGGTCGAGATCACAGACACCCAAGACACGATTTTGGCAGAAGCGACGCTGTCGCTTACGAAATTCAGCATGCGCAGACATCGATAACGCGCCCCGAGAGGCGGAGGGTTGATCCATAAAGGCGTTCGCCATCCTTTTGGGCGGGTTGATCCTGCTTTTCCATGCCGCGTTCGGCGCCGAGGCCGCCACGCCCGACAGCAAGCGTGTCGCGCTGGTCGTCGGCAACAGCAAATATGTCAATGCCGTCGCCTTGCCCAATCCGGCCAACGATGCCCACCTCATCGCGTCCACGCTGCGCAATGCCGGCTTCGAGGTGATCGAAGGCGTCGACCAGGACAATGCCGGCATGCACAGCCTGATCAGCAAGTTCACCGAGGAGTCCTACAATGCCGACCTCGCCGTCATCTACTATGCCGGGCACGGCATGCAGGTCGACGGCAAGAACTACCTCATCCCGATCGATGCCGAGCTGACATCGCCGGCCTATCTCAAGACCCGCACGGTCCAGATCGACGAGTTCATGGCGGCGCTGCCGGCCGATCCAGCTGTCGGCATCATCATCCTCGACGCCTGCCGCGACAATCCGCTGGCACGCACGCTGGCCGCCGCGCTGCCGAAGAGCCGCTCGCTCGGTGCCGGCCTGGCGCCGGTCGATGCAAAGGCCGACGGCATGGGCACGGGCGGCGTCCTGATCGCCTATGCGACCGACCCCGGCGCCATCGCTTTCGACGGCAATGGCGTCGACAGCCCCTATTCGCTGGCATTGGCCAAGCACCTGACCGAACCGGGCGTCGAGATCCAGAGCGCGTTGACGCGGGTGCGCGGCGAGGTGACGGAAGCCACTCAAGGGAGGCAGCGGCCGTGGCACAATGCCTCGCTGGGGCGCGAGGTGTTCCTCGGCAAGCCATTGGCACAAACAGCCTCACCCGCCGCGACGCCGGCCGACGGAGCCCAGGCGACGGCGTCGCCTGCTCCCGTGGCCAGCGAGGCGCCATCCTGGGAGGTCGAGCAGCGGCTTTGGGACGAGGCTTCGAAAAAGAACGCCATACCCTATTACGAGGCTTATCTCGACCAGTTCCCGAACGGCCGTTTCGCCACGGTGGCGAAGCTCAACATCGACCAGTTGAAGGATCCGACCGCGGGCAAGCAGGTCGCGGCGCTCGGCGCGGACGATGCAAATGCCAATCCAGGCTCGGCCGTTCGCACTTCGGTCGGCATCACCGACGAGATGAGAAAGACGCAAGGCACCGAGCTCACGGAAAGCGCCATCGGGCTCGACCGCGACAGCCGTATCGACCTGCAATTGCGCGTCGAAGCGCTGGGCAACGAGTTCGGCCAGGTCGACGGCAATATCGGCCCGCGGACGCGCCAGGCGATCGGCATCTGGCAAGACAAGAACGGCCTGCCGTCAACCACCTATCTGACCCGCGAACAGCTGGCGTTGCTGGTGGCCCAGACCGACCCGATGATGGATGCCGTGCGCACCAAGAACGCCGCCGACCAGGCGCGCACCGCGCCACCCAAGAAACAGGTCGTGCAGAAGACCCGCACGCTGAAGCCGGTGGCGCAGCAAAAGCCGCGCCGGAAACAGACGCAGGTCGTTCAGCGCAGGCGCAACAGCGAGACCGTGGTTCGCGAAGACGCGCCACCGCCGAGAGACAACAACGACTTCCTGACCAAGGCATTGATCTTCGGCACCGGCATTGCGGTGGGCGGCGCTCTCAAGAACTGATTGTGGATGGGAGCCCGGCCTGTCTGCAGGACTCCCATCGACGGTTCGGCGCCGGCGGTCTATTCCGTCCTGATCCGCATTTCCACCCGGCGATTGACCGGGTCGTAGGGATTGGAGACGCGGGGGTGCGACTTGCCGAGGCCGATCGCTTCGAGCCGCGCCGATACAACGCCGTTGGCTTCGAGGAAGGCGGCCACCGATTGCGCCCTTCGCTGCGACAGGTCCTGGTTGTAGCGATCCGTGCCGGTCGCATCGGTGTGGCCTTCGACGACGAAGCTGAACGTGCTCAGCCTATTGTCCTTCAGCGCCTTGGCGAACTCGTCCAGTTCCGAGCGCGCGGTCTGGTCGAGCTGGGCCGAATCCAGGGCGAAGTTGATCATCATGTCGAGGCCGGCCTTCTGGGGGGCCTCGTTCTTCTGGGCCTTGCTCTTGCACTCTTCCTCGGTGCCGACGCAGATGCCGCGTGAGGCGCCAAGATTTTGGCCGGCGAAGAATTTTACGATGTCTTCCGATTTCTGAAGCGGATCGGCGTAGACGTGCGTTGAAAAAAGCACGGCCGCCAATGCCAAGGCTGAGCTGCCCCACCGCATGACCGTCACTCCTGTTTGACCTGAGCGGGTTTTCGCTGGCGCGGACTATATCAAATCTCGAAACGATTGTCTGTGAACAAGCGCACGTTGCCAATGGCCGCCGCCTGCTAAAGGTTAAGGATTGACCGGCGTTCAGCCGCGGGTTTCAGTGCTATTTGTGCCGGTGCTCGGGGTGTGGCAGCCATGGCCAATGAACTCGGATACAGAACGGCGAGAGATCTGTTTCTTGCCTGTCCCGCGATTGCCCGGGACATGAAATCGCTGGCCGCCGCCCAACCCCCGCTGGAATTCTGCCGTGCTTTGCTCGCCGGACGCGTGCCGGAGGAAGCCGTCACGTTCTGCGCCTACCTCCTGCCCGAGCGCGCCGCGGTCTGGTGGGGGCATGAATGCCTGAGCAATCTCGCCGAGCTCCTTGCCGAAAGGGATCTCGAACTGCTGGCGCTCGTCAATGACTGGGTGGGCGAGCCCGGCAATCCTCGCCATCGAGCGGCGCTCGCCAGTGCCGTCGATCCCTCGCCCGCAACGCCGGCTGCATGGATCGCTCTGTCCGCGGCGTGGCGTGACCCGGCCTTCGACATGCTTTCGACCGGATTTCCCGCCGCTCACGCCGTCAACGCCGGGATTCTGGCGGGGCTGGCGCGCGTCTCGACCGCCGACCGCTTTGGCGTGCTTTCCGCCTTCGTCGAGATGGGCATCCAGATCGTGGAGATGGAAGCGCAGCGGCAATCGGTCGACGCGTATTAGGGCTTGCGCCGGACAAGCCTCTGAAAGCCGCAATTCCAAATAGGAAGCCGCTTCCCACTCTCTCGGGATGCTCTAATCCAGGATCATTTGCAGCCGCCTTGCGCCCATCTGGCCAAAGCGACCTTGAAGCGGGTGCCGAGCGGATGCTGCAGGCGCAGCACGGAAACGTCGTTGGCGGCGAAATTCTTCGCCTGCTCGCAAAGGCGCGTCTCGTTCCACTCGTGACAGCCGTCGCAGTGTTTGCCTTGCCAGACCGACTTGTCGAGCCCTTCGACCGGGCTGAAAAGCGGTTCGCTCTTGATTAACTGGGCTATGCTCTTGCCGTCGATCGCCGGGTCGCCGAACTTGACCGGGCGATCGAAAAGGATCGGCCCGTCCGTCGCGAGCTTCGGGATCTTTTCGCGCAGCGCATTGAGGGCAAGCTGGTCGTCGGCCTGGCCAGACGCCGCGCCGGTGTTGCGCGTCTCGGAACCCGCTTCGGCCTGCGGCGCGCTCGCGTCGCCGACGATCAGCGGCGCGTTGAGGTCGACCTTGTGCAGCACCACCTCGGTGGTCAGCGAGACGTTGATCCAGGGGCGCTGCTTGCCAGCGGTCGTCTTGAAGACGTCGCTGGTCACCCTGTTCATCGCTTCGGTGATGGAGACGTTGGATTCGCCGATATGCTGGAGCAGCGCCGTGGTGAAAGGCGAGTGGTCGCCCGACCCGTCATAGGCTAGCTGGTTCGGGCTGGCGGCAAAGGCGACCAGCGTGCCGGCGCCGCCATTCTCGATCGGAATCTCGGCAAGGCCGCTGCTTGCGCCTTTTATGCCCGCGCTCTTTGCCAGCACGTCCGCAAGCGGATTGTCCCGGCACGCATCTAGGAAAACGAGCCTTATGCTGGTCTCGCGCGACATCTGGCGCAGGACGAAATCGACGGAGACGGCTTCAAAATCGAGCGACGTCTCGTCCTCGAGCGCGGCGTCGACCGGAAGCAGATAGTTCTTGCCGGAGACCTGCAGGCCATGGCCGGCATAGAAGAAAAGCGCGATGTCGGCACCGCGCACCTGCTTGGCGAACTGCGCGACCGTAACCTGCGTCTGCTGCTTGGTGAGGTCGAAGCCGGAGACCACCTCGAAGCCGAGGTCCTTGAGCCGCTCGGCCATGGCCTGCGCATCCCGTGCCGGATTGGCGAGCGGCGCCGCATGCTGATATTGCGAATTGCCGAGGATCAGCGCGACCCGCCGCTCGGCGCTCGCGGCCGTCAACGTCAAAAGCAGCGCAAGCGCCGCGAATACCGCGGCGCGAAGCATGCCACCGAAAAAGGCGGTCGGGGCGAAACTCACCGCCACCTCAGTTGGCGAGCTTGCTTGCGGAGAATTCGATCCGCCGGTTCAGCGCCTTGTTCTTGAGCGTATCATTGGCGGCGACAGGCTTGTCCTCGCCATAGCCGGCGGAGCTGATCTGGTTGCCCGGAACACCATCGGCGACCAGAGCCTCGGCGACCGCCTTGGCGCGCCGTTCGGAGAGCGCCTTGTTCGCCTCGGGTGATCCGTCGGAATCGGTATAGCCGGACACCTCGACCTTGAGGGTCGGGCATTTGCCGACGACGCCTTCGACCTCGGCCAGGAGCGGGCGGCTCTTGGCGTCGAGCCTGGCGCTCGCCTGGCGGAAATAGATGGCGCCGGTGCGCGAGAGCACAGCAAACCTGTTGAGGCACTCCTCGTCGCTGAAATTGGCCTTCGCCGCATCGGTTGTGACAGGACCGACCTCGGCAGTCGAGGTCGCAACGGCCTGTACGGCGGCCGGCTTGCCGCCATCGGCGTTGAAGACGAAATCGAACGACACTGAAGCGGTCGGCACGATGTTGGTCACATTGGCGGCCTGCTGCAACTTGTCGACGTTGGGCAGCAGGCCGAAATCCTCGACATGGACAGCGACGGGCGCCTCCGAGGCGACGGAAACCTGGGTATCGCTGATCATGGTGACGACGACGCTAGCCTCCAAATCCTTGCTGACGCCATGCAGGCTGAGATGGAACGGCAAGGTCGTCTTCACCCGGCGCTTGGTCGGCAGGTCGGCGAACGCGGCGGGGTCCACCTTCGCCGTCACCTCGGCCGTGGGATAGGTGAATGTCTCGAAGAACAGGAAGCGCATGCGGACATTGCGCAAGTCGACGCCGGTGTCGACGGAATTGAGGTCGAAGCTGATCTTCGCATCGCCTGCTGAACTCAACGATCCGGTGATGTTCCTGATCTTGTTGGTCTCGACGATCGTGTTCTTCTTGACCGACTGGTAGGTGAGTACCGAGGCGGACGGGTCGAGCGTCCAATTGGGCGCGGCGCTGGCTGCCTGCGACCAGAAGACCAGAAGCGTGCCAACGACAAAGCCAAAAGCCGCGGCCCTAGTCCGCGCTTTTTGCCACAATGCAACGACTTCGAACATGGAACGCCCCCGCCAGGACAACCCGATCTCGATACCGGCACGTGGCGGGAGCATAGAGCACTTGGCCCTGCTTGGCGAGCGATTACGGCGGGCTCGATAAATGACCCGCCGCAGCTAGCGAGTGCTCATCCCCAACCGCCGCCTCCGCCTCCGCCGCTGCCCCCGTTACCTCCGCTGCCGCCTCCTCCGCCCAATGGCGCAATGACGGGCGCGGTTTCGGTCTGCACGGGCTTGATCAGTTTCTTGGCGGTGACCTTCTTGCGTTGGACGACTTTTGGCGCGGTCGTGGTGCGAACGACCTTCGTCCTGTGCTTCGCCGTCGGTGCCGGCTCGATCCTGGGCGTCACGGTCGTACACCCGGCGACCGCGAGAACACCCGATAGGATCGTTGCGACGATTGCGTGTTTCGATGCCCAGCCCACCACATTGCCTCCTTGTGATCAGAACAAGTCCCGGCGCGGATTGGCTTGTTCCCAGACCGCCCTGGCCGTCTTGACCAGCTGATCGTCCAACGAGCCGTCCGCCGTAATCTTCGATTTGAGTTCCCCACGCATCTGTTTCAGAGCCGCAGTCTTCGCCTTCGCCCCGAATTTCGCCAGCGTCGCCTTTGCGTCCGGAATCTCATTGCGTAGATCGAGCGCCGCCGCGAAAGCGAGATAGCGCGCGGCCACGGCCTGATCGGCCTTGTCGCCTCTTTGCATCTCCAGCGCCGCGCGATCATACGCAGCCGACTGATCGCCGCGGTCGGTCGCCAGCTCGAACAGCTTTTGCGCTTCAGCCAAATCCTGCTGCACGCCAACCCCATCCCGGTACATGCGTGCAAGGCTGCCGGGGGCATAGGGCTGGCCGAGATCCATCGACTTCTGGAACAGCGAGAGCGCGGTCTTGGGGTCTTTTTCGACCCCCGTGCCGGCGAGATAATTGCGGCCGAGCAGGTTCATCGAATACATATCCTGCCGCTCGACGCCCGCCTTGAGGAAAGCCACGGCGCGCGCCGGATCGGCAGGCACGCCGTTACGACCTTCCGTGAAGATCGCGGCGAGATCGTTCATGGCATAGGTATGGCCCATCGCCGCCGCCTTGAGCAGCAGGTCAAGCCCCTTGCCGGTATCGCGGTCGACGCCGTAGCCGTTGAACAAGGCCCGGCCCCATGAGGTCATGCCATAGGGGTCGCCCTTCTCGGACGCCGCGGCATAGAAAGTGTTGGCCTGCTTGCGGTTGGCGGGGATGCCCGTGCCGGTCGCGTTGAGGTAGCCGAGCTCGAACACCGCGCGGACATGTCCCTTGTCGGCGGCCGCCTCGATCGCCTTCCTGGCCTCGTCGACCTTGCCGGCGGCCAGCAGCGCGCGCCCGAGCTCGTAGTGGAAGCGCGCGACATCGGGATAGGCCTTCACCGCCGCCCGGCAGGACTCCACCGCGCCGGCGGCGATCTCGTTCGGCAACAGGCCGGGGACGACACCCTGAAGGTCCAAAGGTTCGCCTGCCTGCGTGTCGCACGGGTCGACGCTTGGCGACAGCTTCATTGTCGCCGGCTTTGACGGCGTGTTGTCGGCCCTGATTTCGACGCCGACTATCAATGGCTGGACCGTGCCTATCTGAGGTTCGTAACGCAGTTTGTCGACTTCATCGGCCATCAGGCTCGATTGCGGCGACAGGGTTCGATCCGGCAGCGACAGTGTCCCGGTTGCCGGATAGCTCGCAAGCTTCACGCTTACGGCCGGGTCCTTGGTCGGGAAATCCAGCTTCAGCGGCACGGGGCCGACACCGACGGGAACCTTGAGGTCGCGGTTCTCGATCGCCTCGGCGGCGCCGGCGATATGGATGCCGCGCTCCACCACCTCCTGCTTCTGCTCGGACTCCAGCGAGGCGACGAGCTGCTTGCCCGCAGCGCCCTCGCCGTTCTTGACCCGGAACACCAGTATGCCCTGCGAGCCGCCGCCCCATTCGTCATGCGTGGTGTAGGCCAGCATATCGACCTGGTCCTCGGCGTCGGCCCCCTTCGGCACGTCCATCGCGAGCCGTGGCAGATCCTTGCCCTCTATCGGCTCGCCCGTCGCGACCGGCTTGCCGTCCAGGGTCAGGCGCCCCAGCGCCGGCGGCCTTTCGATGCTGATGGTGACGGCGCCGCCGTCGACATCGACCGGCACCGGCAGGTCGAGCGCGACTGGTCCGACGCCCGACGGCACGGTTTTTTCCAGCACCGGCGGCAAAGCCGGCCGGCTGGCGCGACGCATCAGCACCACCTCGTCGATCAGCGATGAGTTCTCCCACGGAACCTGCGCACCCTTGGTGGCCTCGACCACGTCGCGGCGCACGGCAGCCATCACCGAGCGTATCTCCTGGTTCGGCGCCAGCGCGCGGCGGGAGAAGGCGGATGAAAACGGGCTGAGATCGCCGGAGCCGTCATAGGCGACCGCGCCGGGCTCGGTGGCGAAGGCTATCAGCGTGTTCAGCGAACTTTTCACCTGCGCAAGGCCGGTGCCGCCGACGGCGATCAACTGGTCGCGCAGCCAGTAGTCCTTGCGCGGAAACGGATTGTTGCGGCAAGCGTCGAGGATGATCACCTGGATTTTCGATTTGGCGCGCAATTGCTGCAGCACGTCGTCAAGCTTGACCGCCTGGACCTCGATGTCGGCTGCAGCCTTGAGCGACGCATCGACCGGGATCAGGAAATTCTCGCCGCCGATCTGAAAGCCGTGACCGGAATAGTAGACGACCGCCAGATCCGCGCCGTCCGCCGCCGCGAGATAGTTGCGGAACTCCTTCTCGAACTGGAGCTTGGTCAGGTCCTTGGCGACGAACACATCGAAGCCGGCCAGCCGGAAGGTGCTCGACACGTCCTCCGCATCCTTGTCGGGGTTCTTGAGGGCCGGGATTTCACGGTATTCGGAATTGCCGATGACAAGGGCAACCCTTCGATCGGCGCGCGCCTGCACCGTCGTGAGGCCCACGAGGATCAAGGCTGCAATCAGCGCGCAGCGTCGCAGCATGGCAAAATCCCTAACCGCTATGACCTGTCGGCCACAAGAACGCAGCTTGCGACGCGGAGGTCTGTTAAAGAGTTCACAATCCGCCCAGACAGGATGGAACCCTTGCACTAACGACAGGATGCATGCGTATCGTCCAATCCGGCTGAGATTACCGCAGAGACTTCGACACCGCAACGGATCCGCAACAACGAACCGGATCGCGGCCATTGGCGGGCTCCCAGCCCGACCATTGCCTCCGCGCCGCACTGCGCGTTTATTAAAGGCGCCGAAAGCAGCAACCGGGAACCATATGCTGATAGAGACGAAGCTCCAGCCGCCTTATTTGCGCGATGCCCTGGTTCAGAGGCCGCGGCTGCTGCGCACCCTGGATGCCGCGACGGCGGGGAAGCTGACGGTGGTGACTTCGCCCGCCGGCTTCGGCAAATCGACCCTGCTCTCGCAATGGGCGGCCGGCATATCCGGCGGCATCGCCCAGGTCGCCTGGCTGTCGATCGACCGGCTGGACAATGATCTCGCTCGCTTCCTCAAATACCTCGCCGCCGCGTTCCACCGCGTCGACCCCGACATTGCCGGCAATGCGGAATCGCTGATCGACTCCAGCCCGGTGACGCCGGTCGATTCCATCCTCACCGCTATCATCAACCAGCTGTCGCGCCGGGCCGCGCCGATCTACCTCGTTCTCGACGACGCCCATCTGATCGTCTCCGGCGAGATCGCCGCCTGCATCAACATGCTGGTCGCTTATGCGCCGCCGGCCTTGCGCATCGTGCTCGCGACCCGAGGCGAGCTGCCGCTCGAGCTCGCCCATATGAAGATGAAGGGGCATGTCGTCAGCCTCGGCGACAGCGACCTGCGCTTTTCGCTTGAGGAGACCGAGGATTATCTTGCCAATGTCTGCGGCCTCGACCTCGCCGTCTCGGCCGTGGTGGCGCTTCACCACAAGACCGAAGGCTGGCCGGCCGGCCTGCAGCTTGCCGCCTTGGCGTTGGCGCATGAGGGATCGCGAGAAGCCTTCATCGCCGAATTTTCCGGCAGCCAGCGCGACGTGGCTATGTTCCTGACCCACGACGTGCTCGCCCGGCAGGCGCCCGAGATCCAGGATTTCCTGCTCAGGACCTCGATCCTCGACCGCTTCTGCCTGGGCCTCGTAGAGGCGGTCTGTCCGGGACGGGACTGCGCCGCGGCGCTGGCGACCATCGAGCACTCGAACCTTTTCCTGATCGCGCTCGATTCGTCCGGCCAATGGTTCCGCTATCATCACCTGTTCTCCGAATTCCTCCGCAATAGGCTGGACGCCTGGGCGCCGGAAGCCCGCAGGGACCTGCATCGCGCCGCCGCCGCCTGGCTGGCCGCCCGGGGCCATATCTCCGACGCTGTCGACCACGCGCTCGCCAGCGGCGATGCCGACCATGCGGCGCGCCTGGTCGAGGAATGCGCCATGCCGCTCACCATGCAGGGTCACATCCCCAAGCTCACCGAGTGGCTGAACCAGCTGCCCCCAGATCTCATCGCCGCCCGCCCTCGCCTGCTCCTGGCGCGTGTCTGGGCGCAGTTCCATATGAGCCGGCCGCGCCAGGCGGTCCGCATCCTCAAACAGGCCAAAAACCTTGTCGGGCAGCTTTCCGAGCGCGGCGAGATCGACCGCGCGACCACCCGCTCGCTCAAGGCCGAGCTGCAGACGCTGACGGCCGGCGTCATCAGCGCCACCGACCGCTCCCGCACCGCGACCCGCGTCGCCTCGCGCTGGCTTGCGGATTTTCCCGAAGACGAGCCTTTCGCGCGCGGTACGCTCGCCAATATCTGCGCCTTCAGCCACTATTCGCTCGGCGAGCTGGACGCCGCGCGCCTGCGCAGCCTCGCGGCGCGCGACCATCATGCCGCCGCCAATTCCGTTTTCGGCATCGTCTATTGCGACCTGCTGCTGGGACTGGTCGAGATTTCCGCCGGCAACCTCGCCGAAGCCCACCAATTGCTCGACCGCGCCTGCCGGCTGGCCCGCGAGCGCCTGGGGTCCGGTTCCTACACGGAGGCGATGACGGCGATCTTCCATGTCGAGCTCGCCTATGAATGGAACGACCTGCAGGGTGCCGAACGCATCCTGCACCAGCACCGGCAGATCATCGAGGAATGCGGGCTCGTCGTGCACGAGATGGCCTGCAAGCTGCATCTGGCCCGGCTCTCCGCCGCGCATGGCCGGCACGACGAGGCTATCGTCTTCCTCGAACGGGCCGAACGGCTGGGTATCGAGAAGCGCTACCGCCGGCTGACGGCCGCCGCGCTGAACGAGCGGGTGCGGCTGCTGTTGTCGCGCGGCGACGTCCGCGCCGCACGGCTGGCGCTGCGCTCGCGCGGCATCGAGCCTTCGGCCGAAAGCCGGCCCGCCCCGATCCATCCGCTCGACGAATATGCCCATATCGGCGCCGCGCGCGTGCTGATCGCCGAGGGCCACCCGGCGAAGGCCATCGCCGTGCTCGACCGTATCGCCGAACGCATGCGCCGCGACGGCCGCCTGCGCGGCTTCATGCAGGTGCGGGCGCTCGTCGCGATCGCCGCGCACAGCGCGGGCGAAACGCTGCTGGCGCTGGCGGCGGCGGTCGACGTCGTCACCCTGGCGCTCCCGCAGAACGCTTTGCGCTCGCTGATCGACGAGGGCCTGCCGATGCGCGAGGTGCTCGAATTCGCCCGGGCGCGAATTCCGGCCTGGTCGCGCAATTCCAGCACGGCGACCTTTGTCGACGCGCTTCTGCGCGAGTTGGGCAAGACCGCGCCGGAACGCGCGCGTCCGATTGCAATCGCCGCGAGGAAGCAAATGCTGAGCAGCAAGGAAACCGATGTCGCCGCCCTGCTGCTTCGCGCCTACACCAACCGCCAGTTGGCCGAGACGCTGTCCATGGCCCCCGACACGGTGAAATGGCACCTGAAGAACATCTTCGGCAAGCTCGGCGTCTCAAGCCGGACCGAAGCGGTCCTCAAGCTGAAGGAAATCGGGCTCGACGGCTCAACGGAGCGCCAGCTGGCCGGATAACCACCCGAAGGGGTGGGCTCAAAAAACCCACCCTTTACCCGAAGGTGTCGGGACAGCGCTCATGCAGCGGGCCATCATCCGGCCGAAATACGCTGGGTGGGAGCCGCATGGCGACTGGTTTCGTTTTCCACGAACTTTATCTTTGGCACAACACCTGGAACTGGAACCAGGTCTTCCCGCCGAGCCTGACGGTTCAGCCCGGCACCCATGCCGAAAATCCCGAGACCAAGCGTCGCCTGCGCAACCTCCTGGAAGTGAGCGGCATCCTCGACCATCTGGTCACCATCAAGCCACGGCGCGCCACGGTCGAGGAGCTTTCGCGGGTCCACACGCCGGCGCATATCGCCAAGATCAGGGAGATCAGCGACCGCGGCTATGGCGACGCCAGCTCGTTGACGCCGCTCGGCGCCGGCAGCTATGAAATCGCTCTCCTGGCGGCCGGCGGCGCCATCAAGGCCATCGAAGCCGTCATCACGGGCCAGGTCGACAACGCCTATGCGCTGATCCGCCCGCCGGGCCATCACGCCACCGCCGATGTCGGCATGGGCTTCTGCCTGTTCTCGAACGCCGCCATCGCCATCCGGCATGCGCAGCAGCTGCATGGGCTGACCCGGATCGCGACCGTCGACTGGGACGTGCATCACGGCAACGGCACGCAGTCGATCTTCTACGACGATCCGAGCGTGCTTTCGATCTCGCTGCATCAGGACAATCTGTTCCCGGCCAATTCCGGCGCGATCGCCGAGAATGGCGAGGGCAAGGGCAAGGGCTTCAACATCAACGTCCCGCTGCCCCCGGGGTCCGGTCCCGGTGCCTATGCCGCGGCGTTCGAACGCGTGGTGATCCCGGCGCTGACGCGCTTCAAGCCGGAGCTGATCGTGGTGCCCTCGGGCTTCGACGCCTCCGGCGTCGATCCGATGGGACGCATGCTGATGAATTCCAGCGGCTACCGCAGGCTGGCGCGCATGCTGCTCGACGCGGCGCGCGAGCTGTGCGGCGGGCGCCTGGTGATGACGCATGAGGGCGGCTACTCCGAAATGTACGTGCCCTATTGCGGCCTTGCCGTGATCGAGGAGCTTTGCGGGCACCGCACGGGCGTCGAGGACCCGTGGGACCAGTTGATGGGACAATGGGGTGGAATGTCGGCGCAGCCGCACCAGACGGCGATCATCGACCAGGCGGCCGAGCTGGTCAAAAACATAAACTGACAAAAACTCACAAGGGGAATCGAGATGAAGCGCAGTTCGAAACTCACCACGCCGAATGTGATTGCCGGCTCGCGCCGCAATTTCCTGATCAAGGGCGGACTTGCGACCGCCGCGACGCTGACCGGCATGCCGGCCATGCTGCTTGCGATGAACAACGAGGCGCGCGCCGAAGGCGACCCGATCCCGGTCGGCCAGTGCGGGCCGACCACCGACTTCGCCGCGCCCGACGGCATCGAGTTCAAGAACGGGTTGACGCTCGCCTGCGAGGAGATCAACGCGCTGGGCGGCATCCTCGGCCGACCGCTGGAGCCGTCCTTCGAGGACACCGCGCAGATGGGCGATGCCACCAACGTGCAGGCGGCGCAGCGCCTCGTCGACCGGCATGGCGTGCACGCCATCCTCAACGGCTACAATATCGGCTCGGGCGCCGCCATCCAAGAGGTCGCCGCCGACAACGGCATCGTCTACGTCCACTATGACACCACGATCGGCCACAACAATCTGGTGAAATCCAACCCGGACCGCTACTGGGGCTCCTTCCAGGGCGATCCCGCCGAATACTGGTATGGTCCCGGATTCCTGAAGTTCCTGCAGGGACTGGAGGAGAACGGCGAGTGGAAGCGCAAGAACAACAAGATGGCGGTGATCCTGTCGGCCGGCGTCTATGCCTCCAACATCGCCAACGCCGTCAAGGAGCAGGCCAAGAGCTATGGCTGGGACATCAGCCTGTTCGAGACCGTCAGCGTGCCCGCGTCGGAATGGGGACCGACGCTGGCCAAGATCCGCCAAGATCCGCCGGCGGTGATCTGCATCACCCACTTCCTGCCCGCCGATCTCGGTCAGTTCGCGCTGCAATTCGCCTCCAATCCGACGCCGAGCCTGGTCTACATGCAATACGGCCCGTCGATCCCGGCCTTCCGCGACATCGCCAAGCAGGCGGCGAACGGCATCATCTACGCGACCGTCGTCGGCGCGCTGCAGGACGAGATCGGCACCGCCTTCGAGAAGCGCTACAAGGAAAAGTTCGGCCCGAACGCCGGCCACAATTCCGGCGCGCAGCCCTATGACGGCGCCTATGTCTGGGCGACCGCCGCCGCACTTGCCGGCGGCACGGGCGAGCCCGGCAACAACGACCAAAACCGCAAGGTTGCGGCCCGGATGAGCTCGATGATATGGCGCGGCGTCACCGGCACGACCCGTTTCATGCCGCTCGAGAACGCCGCCTACACCTATCCGACCCAGGTCAACGATTCATCGCTCGGCATGCCGCACCAGTTCCTGCAGATCCAGGACTACACCAAGGGTCCCGGCCTGATCGCGCCGGCGCCGTACGGCACGACCAAATTCATGATGCCGCCATGGATCAAGGCCTAGCCGGATGACGGGAGACGCCGCCGCGACGCCATTGCTGTCGTGCAGGCATGTCGGCAAGTCCTTCGGCGCGCTGGCGGCGGTCCGCGATCTGTCCTTCGATGTCGGGGCGGGAGAAATCCTCGGCATCGGCGGACCGAACGGCGCCGGCAAGACGACGCTGTTCGAGGTGATCTCGGGGTTGAACCCGGCCACCACCGGCACGATCGTGCTCGACGGCCAGGACATCACCGGGCATGCGCCCGAGCAGATCTGCCATGCCGGCGTTGCCCGCACCTTCCAGCTCAACGCCGGCTTCGACAGCATGACCGCGCGCGAGAACGTGCTGGTGGGCGCCTATTTCGGCCGCAGCAACCGGGCCGTGCCGACGCTGCGCGCCGGTCGCGCCGCGCATGAGGCCGCCGATGCCGCGCTTGAGACGCTTGGCATCGCCGATCGCGCCGACAAGGTCACCGGCAAGCTGCCGGTGCTCGACCGCAAGCTTTTGATGATGGCGAGCGCCATGGCGACGAAGCCGAAACTGCTTTTGATGGACGAGCCGGTCGGCGGCCTCACCGCGCGTGAGGTCGACCGTGTGATGGATGCCGTGCGCGCCATCAAGGCGGCGGGCGTCACAATCATCCTCATCGAGCATGTGATGCGCTTCCTGGTGCGCCTCTCCGACCGCATCATGATCATGCATCACGGCGAAAAGATTTTCGAAGGCCTGCCGACAAAGCTCCTCGACGACCGCATCGTCGTCGACGTCTATCTCGGCCAGGGCGCCTCCGAGCGGCTGCGCTCCTTCATGGAAAACACGCATGGCTGAGGCGGCGCTCGAGATCGTCGACGCCAGCGCCGGCTATGCCGGCCGCATCGTGCTCGACGCCATCAAATTGTCGGCAAGGAAGGGCGAGCTCACCGCCATTGTCGGCCCCAACGGCCATGGCAAGAGCACCCTGCTCAAGGCGATTTCCGGACTTGTCCCAGTGACGTCGGGCGAGATCCGCCTCGACGGCCAGCGCATTGACCGCCTGCGCCCCGACCAGATCGTCGAACGCGGCGTCATCCAGGTTCCGCAGGGCGATCTGCTCTTTCCGGCGATGACCGTGCACGAGAACCTTCTTATGGGCGCCTATGCCAACAGCGGCGGACTGGCCGAGCGGCTGGACTTCGTCTTTGCGCTGCTGCCCAAGCTGAAGGAGCGCCGCAACCAGACCGCCGGCACGCTTTCAGGCGGCGAGCGCCGAATGTGCGGCATCGGCCGCGGCCTGATGGCGGGCGGCGCGGTGCTGATGCTCGACGAGCCTTCGCTCGGACTGGCCCCGATCGTCATCGAGCAGATCTACGAGGTCATCTTCAACCTCAGGCGCGAGGGCCGCACCATCCTTCTGGTCGAGGAGAATGCCGAGCGGATCGCCGAGCATGCCGACATGATCCACCTGCTCGACAATGGCCGCATCGCCTGGTCGGGCCTGGGCGCCGAACTGATGGCGCGCCCGGAAATCGTCGAAACCTATCTCGGAGTGTGAGCGATGGACGTCCTGATCCAGATCATCGCTTCCGGCCTGACGCTCGGCGCCATGTACGCGGTCGCCACCATCGGCCTCTCGCTGGTCTACGGCTCGCTCAACATGCTCAACATGGCGCATGGCGCCATCCTGACGCTCGGCGGCTATATCTGCTACGCGGCCATCGTCCATGCCGGCCTCAATCCGGCGCTGGCGCTGCTCGCCGCCGCGCTCGTCTGCGCGCTGGTCGGGCTGCTGATCTATTTCTGCGCGGCGCTGCCGTTGCTCAGAGCCGAGAATTTCGAGACCAACATCTTCATCGCCACGATCGGCATCGGCAGCGTCATCGAGAACCTGATGCTGAAGGGTTTTGGACCTTATCCGATCCCGCAGCCGCTCGCGGTCGGCGGCCAGGTCGTCATCGGCAATGTGCACATACCGCTGCAGAACGTCTTCATCCTCGGCGTCGCCATCGTGCTGATGGTGACTGTCGCCATCCTGCTGCAGCGCACCAGCACCGGCCGCGCCATCCGCGCCACCTCGATGAACCGCGAGGCGGCGCAGCTCATGGGCGTCAGGGTCGGCCGCGTCTACGCGCAGGTGCTGGCGCTCTCCGGCGCGCTCGCCGCCGTGTCCGGCATCATGATCAGCTCGATCGCCACGCTGACGCCGGTGATGGGCGGCGACCCGATGCTGAAGGCCTTCATCGTCTGCGTGGTCGCGGGGCTCGGCAATGTCTACGGCGCCGTGATCGCTGCGATCGCGCTCGGGCTGCTCGAGGCCGCCACCCAATATGTGCTCGGCGTGCGCTGGAGCTTCGCCACCTTGCTGCTTCTCGTCATCCTCGTGCTGATCTGGCGGCCCTACGGCCTGTTCGGCAAACAGCAGGTGGTGCGCCTATGACATCCATCCGCCGAGACATCCTGATCGGTATTATCTGCCTGGCTCTCGCCGCCGCGCTCCCGCTTGCCATGCCCGGGCGCTACGTCATCACCCAGTCGACGCTGTTCTTCATCTGGGCGATCGTGGTGGTGCAGTGGAACCTCGTGCTCGGCATAGGCGGGATCTTCTCGCTGGCGCAGATGGCGCTGTTTGCCACCGGCGCCTACGCCACCGCAATGCTGGGCTTTTACTGGAAGGTGCCGATGCTTGCCGCCATCCCGATGGCCGGCGTCGTCGCCGTCGCGGTAGGCATGCTGATCGGCCTCGCGTGCCTGCGCCTGCGTGGCCCTTACGTGGCGCTGCTAACGCTGGCGATCGCGCAGGTCATGTATGTGCTCATCGTCAACGACACCGACTGCTTCACCACGGTCGGCGGCTGCATGCCGCTGTTCGGCGGCGTGCGCGGCATCGGCCAGTTCGGCGACATCGGCCTGCGCGCGCTGTTCCCGTCGAAGTGGTATGTCGCCCACTATTATGTCGGGTTGGCGCTGCTGGCGGTCGCAGTGACGATCTCGATCGTCGTCATCCGGGGACCGCTGGGCCTCGCCTTCCGGGCGTTGCGCGACAATTCGGACTACGCCATGTCGCGCGGCATCAGCCGTTTCAAATACCAGCTCTGGATCTTCGCGGTCTCCGCCTTCTTCACCGGCATCGCCGGCGGCTTCTACGCCATCCATTTCCGCGTCGTCGGCCCGACGGTGTTTTCCTTCTCGACGCTGCTGTTCCTGATCGCGATGATCGTCATCGGCGGCCTCGGCTCGATATGGGGCCCACTGCTCGGCGCCGCCGTGCTGATGCTGGCCGACGAAGGCATGCGGGAGCTGTCCGACTACCGCAACATCGGTCTCGGGCTGCTGCTGGCGGTCTTCGTCATTGCATGGCCGAACGGGCTGAACGGCTGGCTGCAGCGAAGCCGAACCAGCCGCAATTGACGACGGCTTTCATCGCCGCCATCGGCATTCGCGACGGCAAATCCGCGATCCCGGCGAGGACGCCCGGTCTTATCCGGGCATCCTCGGAGACTCACCTCGCCTGGGCGGTAGATTACTTCTCCGCGTAAGTCGGCCTGCCGTCCGCGCCCTTCTTCCATTCGTAGATGACATAGTCGGGACGCGTGATGTCGCCCTTCTCGTCATAGCCGATGTCGCCGATCGCCGTCTTCCACGGGCCGCCTGCCTTGATGGTCGCGCCGACCTTCTGCGCGTCGTCGGCCGAGCCGGTCTTGTCGATCGCCGCGGCGACGATCTGGACCGCCGCGTAGGAGTAGAGCGTGTAGGCTTCCGGCTCGAAGCCGGCGGCGCGGAACTTTTCGACGATGTCCTTGGCGGCGGGGTTTTTGCGCGGGTCCGGCGAGAAGGTGTTCAAGGTGCCGATAACGGAATCGCCGGCGATCGAGGCGAGCTCGTTCGAGACCATTCCATCGCCCGAGAACAGCGTCGCCTTCAGGCCCTGGTCCGCCGACTGGCGCATGATCAGGCCCGCCTCGGTGTGGAGGCCGCCAAAATAGATCAGCGTGACGCCCGCTGCCTTCATCTTGGCGATGAGGGCGGAGAAGTCCTTGTCGCCGACATTGATGCCTTCATACATCACCTCGGTGATGCCGTCGGCGTTCAGATCCTTCTTGGCGACATCGACGAGGCCCTGGCCGTAGGGCGTCTTGTCGTGGACGATGGCGATCTTGGCGTCCTTGAAGTTCGCGGCGATATAGTCTCCCGCAACCTTGCCCTGCTGATCGTCGCGACCACACGTACGGAACGTGTTCCACAGGCCGCGCTCGGTGTATTGCGGGTTGGTCGATGCCGGCGAAATCTCGAGCACGCCGTTCTCGGCATAGACTTCCGAGGCCGGGATCGACACGCCCGAGTTGAAGTGGCCGACCACATATTTCACGCCGTCCGCGACGAATTTGTTGGCGACCGAAATGCCCTGCTTCGGATCGGAGACATCGTCGCCGATCTCGATCTTGATCTTCTGGCCGAGCACGCCACCGGCCGCGTTGATATCGGCGGCGGCCTGCTCGGCACCTTTCTGGAACTGGGCGCCGAACGCCGCGTTCGGGCCGGTTATCGGTCCGGCTACGCCGATGACGATGTCCGCCCAGGCGTTGCCCGCGAAGGCGACAAGCGCGGCCGCGGCGACCGCGGACAAGAGATATTTCTTCATATGAGGCTCCCATTTTGCGTGGTGGGCATTGGTTGAGGCTTCGATGCGATGCCCACGTCCGACGCATCGAGCTGACTTGAGTTGGCGCGGACCGCTTGTGCCGTCGGGCGGCGGTCAGGCCGTTGCGACCGGTTCAGGACATGAGTTCCACCGCCAATGCCGTGGCTTCGCCGCCGCCGATGCAGACCGCCGCGATCCCGCGCTTGAGTCGGTGCTTGCGAAGCGCCGAAACCAACGTGACGATGATGCGCGCGCCCGACGCGCCGATCGGATGGCCGAGCGCGCAGGCGCCGCCGTGGATGTTCACCTTGTCGGCCGGCAGATCGAGCTCTCGCATCGCCGCCATCGGCACCACGGCGAAAGCCTCGTTGATCTCGAAGAGATCGACGTCGCGGATATCCCAGGCGATCTTTTCGCAGAGTTTTTGGATGGCGCCGATCGGCGCTGTGGTGAAATGAGCCGGAGCTTGCGCATGCGTGGCATGGCCTCGGATTGCGGCGAGTGGCACGATACCCCTCTTCTGCGCATCCGAACCGCGCATCAGGACAAGCGCCGCCGCACCGTCCGAGATCGAGGAGGAATTGGCCGCCGTGACCGTGCCGCCGTCCCGGAAGGCCGGCTTGAGCAACGGGATCTTATCCAGCCGCGCCTTTGCGGGCTGTTCGTCCTCATGGACGGCCTGAGCGACCCCACCATCCCTGACGGCGACAGGAGCGATCTCGTCGGCAAAATCGCCATTGGCGATCGCCTTCTGCGCCTTCCGCAGGGAGTCGATGGCAAATGCGTCCTGGGCATCCCTGGTAAATTGAAAGGCCTCGGCGCAGTCCTCGGCAAAGGTTCCCATCAGACGGCCCTTGTCATAGGCATCCTCCAGGCCGTCGACGAACATATGGTCGACGACCTTGTGGTGCCCCATGCGGTATCCGGAGCGCGCTCGCTCCAGCAGGTAGGGTGCGTTGGTCATGCTCTCCATGCCACCCGCCACGGCAACCGTCGCGCTGCCGGCGGCAATGCGATCATGGGCAAGCATGGCCGCCATCATGCCGGAACCGCACATCTTGTTGACGGTGGTGGCCGGGACGCCCAGAGGCAGGCCTGAGGCGAGCGCCGCCTGACGCGCCGGCGCCTGCCCCTGGCCCGCGGCCAAAACGCAGCCGACGAGCGCCTCATCGACGGATCCGATCCCGACCCGCGACCGTTCCAAGGCCGCGCGGAGCGCGGTGGCCCCAAGTTCGGCAGCCGCAACGTTCTTGAAAACGCCCTGAAACCCGCCAAGCGGCGTCCTGGCTGCTCCGGTGATTACGACAAGGTCTGCATGCTGGCGCAAAAAACTCCTCCGTTGTTGCCGGGCTAGCGCGGCGCCATGCGCAACGCGCCGTCGAGGCGGATGACCTCGCCGTTGAGCATGGTGTTCTCGCAGATGTGCTTCAGCAGGCCGGCATATTCGTCCGGACGACCGAGGCGCGGCGGGAAAGGCACGCTGGCGCCCAGGGCATCGCGCACCTCCTGCGTCATGGCGGCCATTATCGGCGTCTCGAAAATCCCGGGCGCGATGGTGACGACACGAATGCCGTGCCGTGCCAGCTCCCGCGCGGCCGGCAGTGTCAGCGCGGCCACGCCACCTTTGGACGCCGCATAAGCCGCCTGTCCGATCTGCCCGTCGAAGGCCGCGATAGAGGCCGTGTTGACGATCACGCCGCGCTCGCCGCCGGCGTCGGGCTCGCCCTCCGCCATCGCCGCCGCGGCGAGCCGCAGCATGTTGAAAGTGCCGACGAGATTGATGGCGACGGCGCGGGCAAAAAGATCAAGGGAATGCGGAGCGTTGCGTCCCACGATCCTTTCGCCCGGCGCCACGCCGGCGCAGTTCACCAGCCCATGGATGCGTCCGAACACATCCATCGCAAGCCGGATGGCGGCGACGCCATCGGCCTCGCTGGTGACGTCGCCCTGCTGGAAACGCACCCTGCCGCCCAATCCGGCTGCCACCGCCTGGCCCGCATCGGCGTTGATATCGATCGCCAGCACGCTGGCGCCCTCGCCGGCGAGCATGCGGGTGACGGCCGCTCCCAAACCGGAGCCGGCCCCTGTCACCAGAAATGTCTTGCCTTCAATCTGCATCCAACATGCCCCGTCTTCAGGGCATATTGGCTGCAAGCGAAGTGGCATACGATGACCGTAGGACCGAGATTTGGTGATCGATTTTGCAATGTTTCGGGACTGCTTTGCCTGCGCGTCAGTTCGCCGACGCGTTGTCGCGCAGATCGATATCGGACGAGGCTTCGCGGCGGAACAGGGCCGGGCTCTTGCCGGTCCATTTGTGGAATGCGCGATGGAACGCGCTCGGCTCGGAAAAGCCGATGTCGGCGGCAAGGTCGGCGACGCTGCGTCTGCCGTTGAGCAGGGCCTCCATCGCCAGCGCCCTGCGCATCTCGTCCTTGATCGACCGGTAGCTCTGGCCCTCCGACTGGAGCCTGCGGCGCAAGGTCGGCGCCTGCATGCGCATGCCGGCGGCAAGCCGCTCGAAGCTCGGCCACGCCGCCGGCGCGGTGGCGTGCAGGCGTCCGCGTATGGCCGCCGAGAGCCCCTCGTCATGGCGGTAGCGCACGAGGATGTTGGCCGGTGCCTTGCGCAGGAATTCGCGCAAGCCGCAGGCGTCGCGGATGACCGGCAGCTTCAGGAATTCGGCGTCGAAGACAAGGCGGCTCTGGGGCTGGTCGAACCGCACCGGCGCACCGAAGAACAGACGGTAGTCGCTTCCCGTCGGCGGGATGCTGCATTTGAAATCCACCCAGCGGATGGGAAGGCGCCGGCCCACCAGCCAGCAATTCACGCCATGGACGATGATCCAGAAGGTGCGGTAGGCGAAGGCCGAGCGCAGCGGCCCGGAATCGCTCAACCTGATTTCGGCGAGCCCATCCCCGACGATCAGCTCGCCATGCGGATCGTCGAGCACGGCGCGCAGGAAGCGCAGGCCCCTGCGCAAGGCATGCTCCAGCGTCTCGGTGGTGAGCAGCGCCTGGCAGAGCAGCGCGAAACTGCCGGCCCGCATCGGCCTGGCGCCTTCGCCGAAGAACTCGTCGTCCATCTCCTGCGCGACGGCATGCCAGAGCGCGCCATATTGCTCGGTCGAGATCGGCCCGGAAATTACCGGCGGCAGCCCGACGCTCGCCAACAGAGGCTCGACCTCGACGTCGTGGCGGCGAAGGCATTCGAGCGTGTCGTCCATGAAACAGGGGGCGATCATCCGGCGCTGCATCGCGTGGGGCTCCGTCCTCCTTCTGCTAGCGCTCGCCGCGATCGAAGGTGGCGGCGCCGACACCCTGTTGCCGCAGGGCGGTCCTGGCGACCTTCTCCGTCGGTGTCCGGGGAAGCGGCGTGTCGGTGATCTCGATGTAGCGCGGCACCATGTGGCGCGGCGCCGATGCTCGGAAATGCGCCAGCAATTCGGCCGCCTCCAGCGTCGAGCCAGGCCGCCGCTGGGCCACGACCATGATGTCTTCCTCGGTGAACTCCGACGGAATCCCGAACGCGGCGCTCTCGACAATGTCGGGGTGCTTCTCGGCGACGGTCTCGACCTCGTAGGCCGAGATGTTCTCGCCGCGCCGCCGGATCGCCTCGTTCAGCCGGTGCTTGAAATAGAGCCAGCCATCCTCGTCCAGGCAGCCGGCGTCGCCGGAATGGTACCAGAGGTTCCTGAGCGTCTGCACCGTCTTGGCGTCCGCCCGGTAATAGCCGGAAAACATGCTCCAGTTCTTGCGCGGGCGCGACACGATCTCGCCGACGGATCCGTGCGGCAGCGGCCGGTCCTTGTCGTCGACGATCGCGACTTCCCAATCGGGATGCGGACGGCCGCAGGAACCCGTTCTCGTATCTCCTACGGTGTCGAGGGTCACGAAACCCGTCTCGGTCTGCCCGTAGCCGGTGACGAGCCGCATACCGAAGCGCCGCTCGAACGCCTCCTTGTCCGGCACCATGGGGATACACTGGCATATGCGCACTGGATTGGCGCCGTCGCCATCCGAGGGCGGCTGGCGCGACAGGATGACCGCCATGGCGCCGAGCAGGTTCGTCGCCGTGGCGCCGCTGGCCCGGACCTGGTCCCAGAAGCGCGAGGCGCTGAAGCCGTCGACCAGCGTCGTGCGGGTGCCGTAGATCAGCGGCAGATAGACGCCGAACATCTGCGCGTCGGTGTGGAACAGCGGCAGTGCCGAGAAATAGCTGTCGGCGGTCGTGTAGCCGAGATTGAGCGCCATCCCCGCCGCCCAGGAATAGCAATGATGGTGGGACATCAATGCGCCCTTCGCCGGGCCGGTGGTGCCCGAGGTGTAGAGGATCGCCATCGGGTCGAAATAATGGGTGTCGGCGAGATCGAAATCCGGCTGTCCGGCCATGCATTCCTCGAAGGAGACGATGCGGCCGATCCTGATGCCGGCCGCCCGGGCCTCGCTCGGATCGACGCCGACGAGGATGAGCGTGCGCAAGTCCGGCAGACGGTCCTGGACCCTGGCGAGATCGTCAAGCGCGCTGGCGTCCGCGACCAGAACCCCGGCGCCGCAGTTGTTGAGGTTGTGGCAGAGCAGGTCGCCCTTCAGGCCCGGATTGCTAGGCACCTCGATGGCGCCAAGGCTCGACACAGCGAACCACGTCGCGACCAGCTCGAAACAATTGGGCAAGAGCATCGCTACCCGGTCGGACTTGCCGATACCGAGGCCGCGCACGCCGCGCGCCAACCGGGCCGAAGCGATCCGCATCTCCTCGAAACTGGCGGAACGTCCGCAGATGTCGATGAACGGGCTGTTGCCCAGGCGCTCGGCCTGCTGCTGCAGGATTTTCGGCAGCACCCGGTTCTCCAGATCGTCGTCGTCCTGGCCCGGGATGTAGAAGGAAGGGGCGAGTTCAAGCATGGTCATGGATCAAAAATTCTTTGCCCGCGCCTGGGCGTCCAGAGACAGGAAACCGCTCACCGTGGCCCTGGTCTCGAGCGCCATCGCGTCGGCAAGGGAAGAGTGGAAGCCGTTGTTGATGGCCTGCTTGATGTCCGCCACGGCGCTTTCCGGACGCTCCGCTATCGCCAAAGCGAGTTTTCTCGCCTCGTCGAGCAATTGCCTCTCGGGAAAGAGCTTCCAGGCGATGCCGACCTCGAGCGCTTTCCTGGCATCATGCTTCTCGCCCAGGATCATCAATTCCTTGGCGACCTGCGGCCCTGTCTGCTTGGTCAACAGCGCGGTGATGCCGCCGGTGACGAACAGCCCGTAGGTGACTTCGGGAAAGAACCAGCGCGCGTTGTCGGCGAAGAGCGTGAAATCGCAATTCACCGCCCATTCGAGCGCGCCGCCCACGCACCAGCCATGCACCGCGGCGATGACGATCTTGCGCGACTGCATGATCTGCAGGGTGATGTTCTGGATGGCGTCCACCCAGGCCTGTGTCGTGGCCTCCGAGGTGGTCTGGGAGTCGAGGTCCTTGAGGTCGTCGCCGGAGCAGAAGGCGCGTCCCTCGCCATGCAGGATGACGGCGCGGATCGACGGGTCCGCTTCGGCCTGCGCCAGCGCCTCGGACAGCCCGTCGACGAGCTGCCTGTTCATGGCGTTCAACCGTTCGGGACGGTTGAGCTTGACCCAGGCGATTGCGCCGTCGTGCCTGGAAATGACTGCGCCCATCTTCTCGTCCCCCATCTTGGCATTCTCCTCAAACGATCATCGGTTCGGCGTAAGCGCCCCAGACCTCGCGCAGCGCAGCGCAGATCTCGCCAAGCGTCGCCTTCGCCTTCACGGCCTCGATGGTCTTCGGCAAAAGATTGATGTCGTCAGACTTCGCCTGCTCGGCGAGTTCCTTCAGCAATTCCCTGACACGGGCGTTGTCACGCCCCGCCCGCACCGCCTGGAGGCGGTCGATCTGCAGCTGCGTGCACGCTTCGTCATAAGGATGGATGTGCACCTCGGCCGATCGGCTGGCCTCGTCGACATAGCGGTTGACGCCGACCGAGATCTTCTCGCCGCTATCGATCTTCTGGAACGTCTCGTAGGCAGAGTCCGCGAGCTTCTGCTGGAACCAGCCTTCCTCGACCAGCTTCACGGCGCCACCGCGCTCGTCCACTTCGTCGAGAAGCTTCCAGATCTCGGTCTCCATGTCGCGGGTGAGCCGCTCGATGAAATAGGAGCCGCCGAGCGGATCGATGACGGAGGTCACGTTGATCTCGTCGCGGATGATCTGCTGGGTGCGGATGGCCAGCTTCATGGCCTCTTCGGTCGGGATGGCGAAGGCTTCGTCGAGGCCGTTGGTGTGCATGCTCTGGCAGCCGCCCAGCACGGCGCCGAGTGCCTGGATGGCCGTGCGCATGAGGTTGTTGTGGTGCTCGACCTTGGTCAGGCTCATCGCCGCGGTCTGCACATGCACCCGCAACCGCATGGACTCCGACTTCCTGGCCTTGAAGCGTTGCGCCATGATCTTGGCGTAGACGCGCCTTGCTGCCCTGAACTTGCAGATCTGCTCGAAGAAATCCTGATGGCTGATGAAGAAGAAGGACAGACGGGGCGCGAAGTCGTCGATGTCCATGCCGGCGCCGGTAACCTCCTCGCAATAGGCGATGGTGAAGGCCATGATGAAGGCGATCTCCTGCAGCGCGTTGCCGCCGACATCCGAAAGGTGATAGCCGCTGAGGCTGATCGGATTGATCTTCGGCGTCGCCTTGGCGCTGTACATGATGAGGTCGCGCAACAGCCTCACCGCCGGGCGCACCGGATAGATCCACTCCTTCTGCGCAACGTATTCTTTCAGCGGATCGGCCTGCAACGTGCCCGCCAGCTTGTGGAGGTCGTAGCCGCGCCGTTCCGCGACGGCGACATACATGGCGTAGACCACCCAGGCCGACGGATTGATGGTGAGCGAGACCGAGATCTTTTCCAGGTCGATCCCGTCGAAGAGCCGGTCGACATCGTCGACCGTGTCGATGGCGACGCCGACGCGCCCGACTTCACCGAAGGCCCGTGGATCGTCCGAGTCCAGACCAAGCAGGGTCGGCAGGTCGAAATCGGTGGAGAGCCCGGTCTGGCCGGTCTGGATCATGTATTTGTAGCGCTGGTTCGTGGCCTCGGGATTCCCGAAGCCGGCGACCTGCCGGATGGTCCAGGGCCGGCCGCGATACATCGTCGGATAGGCGCCGCGGGTGAAGGGATAGGCGCCGGGGAAACCGAGCTCGTCGGCCGGAATGTCGGCGATGTCGGCGGCCGTGTAGACACGCTTCAGCGGAATGCCGCATTCGGTCTCGTAGACCGGCTTTTCCTCCGGCCTGCTGCCAAGCGCGGCGGCGAGTTCCTTCTCCTCCCACGCGGTCTGTTTCTCGCGGATGTCCTCGATCGCGGTTTGCGAGAACAGGTTCATGTCGCTTGCCCCTCGTTCGTCCAGCCGAGCAGAAGGCGAGCCGCGCCGGCGGGGTCCATGTCCCTGTTGACGACGGCCCGGATGTGCTCTCCGATCTCGCCGGCCCGCTCATCGAATTTGCGCTGGAAAAGATATTTGGCCGCGCCAAGGATCCGCGTCCGGCAAATGCCCCGCTGCCGCTCGACCAGCTCGCCGCTTTCGCGCAGATGCGACCAGTGCCTGGAAATGGCGTCCTTCAGCTCGCCGAGCCGCTCGCCCGAGACTGCGCTGACCGCAAGCACGGGCGGCGTCCATTTCGATCCCGCCCTTTCCGAGCCTAGGGTCATCATGCCGCACAGGGCCGAAACGGTCGCCGCCGCCTCCGGCTTGTCGGATTTGCTGACCGCGTGGATATCGGCGATCTCCAATATGCCGGCCTTGATCGCCTGTATGTCGTCACCGAGACCGGGTGCCGAGAGAACGACGATGCTGTGCGCCGCCGTCACCACCTCCACCTCGTCCTGGCCGACGCCGACGGTCTCGATGATGATGGGCGAGTAGCCGGCGGCGTCGAGGACGTCGACCGCCTGCAGCGTCGATCGCGCGAGGCCGCCCAGATGGCCGCGCGTCGCCATGCTGCGGACGAAGGCCTGGGAGGACGAAGCCGCCTCGCTCATGCGCACCCTGTCACCGAGGATCGCGCCGCCGGAGAACGGGCTGCTCGGATCGACGGCGACGACGCCGACCTTGTGCCCCTCCGACGCGAAAGCCCGGATGAGGGAAGACACGAGCGTGGACTTGCCGGCTCCCGGAACGCCGGTGATGCCGACGACATGCGCCTTGCCGGTGTGCCTGTAGATTTCCGCCAGCGCCGGCGCTGCCTCCGGATAGCCGGCCTCGGCGCGCGTGATCATGCGGGCGATGGCCGCAACGTTGCCCGAGAGGATCTCGGGCACAAGCTCCGTCGATGGCCTGTATGCCGCGCGCTTTACCGGTCGCGAAGGCATGGAGACGGTCATATGCGACCACGAGCGGCAACCAGGTTCCTGATCGTCGTCACGATCAGTTCGGCCCTCGCCTCCTGCGGCACGATCGCGTCGACGCCGCTGTCCCACAGGGCTGCATAGTCCTGTTCGGGGATAACGCCGCCGGCGACAACGAAGATGTGGTCCGCCTTCTGCTCGCGCAGGCAGCGCCCCAATTCCCGGAACAGCGGAACATGCGAGCCGGAAAGAAGGCTGACGCCGATGACGTCGACGTCCTCCTGCACCGCCGCCGCCACCACTTCGTCCGGCGACTTGTAGAGGCCGGTGTAGACGACCTCCATGCCGGCATCGCGCAGGATCCGCGCAACCACCTTGGCGCCCCGGTCGTGCCCGTCCAGCCCCAGCTTGGCGACAAGCACGCGGATGGTGCCAGTCGCCGCGTCCCGGTCCGGCGCGTCGCCCATAGCCTGTTCGGTCATGCTCGCTTCGCTCATCGGTTTCTGTCCGTCACTCGGCAGCCATGCGGCCGCTCGCGGACAGCACCGCCTCGATGGCGTCGGAGATCGTGCGCAATCCGAGGTCGAGCTCCTCCTCGGAGATCGTCAGCGGCGGGGCGATGCGGAACACGCCGCCCATGCCGGGGAGCTTGACGATGTTCATGCTCAGTCCGCGCTTGAATGCCTCGGCGGCAATTTTCGCGCCGAGCTCGTGATCGGGCTCGCGGCTCTCTCCGTTCTTGACGATCTCGACGCCCAGCATCAGGCCGCGACCGCGGACATCGCCGATGCATTCGAAGCGCTGCTTGAGGCCGGACAGGCCGTCGAAAAGCCTTCTGCCGAGATGGCGCGCGCGCTCGACAAGGCGTTCCTCTTCCACGACGTCGAGCACGGTCACGCCGACGGCGGCCGGCAACGGATCGGAGACGTGGGTGGTGTAGAACAGGAAGCCGCGCTCATGCGCGGTTTCCTCGATTTCGGCCGTCGTCATGACAGCCGCCAGCGGAAGGCCTGCGCCGATGGTCTTCGACAGAGTGAGGATGTCCGGCGTGACGCCGTCGCGCTGGAAGGCGAACATATCGCCGGTGCGGCCGACTCCGGTCTGCGCCTCGTCGAGGATGAGCAGCATGCCGCGTTCGCGGCATTTCTGCTTCAGCGCCGCGAGATAGCCCTGCGGCAGCTCCAGCATGCCGCCGCTCGACAGGATCGGCTCGGCGATAAAGGCCGCGAGGCTGCCGGTCGACTGGCTGTCGACCAGGGCGAACGCGTCATCGAGCTCGGCCGCCCAGTCGAGCGAGCCGTCGGGTTTCTTGAAGCGCGGGCGAAAGCTGTTCGGCGCCGGGATCGCGATCGAGCCGACCGCCGCCGGGCCGTAGCCCTTGCGCCCGGCGCTGTAGGTGGCGGAGGCCGCAACGCCGGTCATGCCGTGCCAGCTTTTGGAGAAGGCGACGATCTCGTGCTTGCCGGTCACCAACTTCGCCATGCGGATGGCCGCCTCGTTCGACTCCGCGCCCGTCGAAAGCAGGAGCGCCCTGTCGAGGCCGGGCGCCAGCCCGGCGAGGCGCTCGGCCAGCTCGACAACCGGACGGGACAGCATGCCGCTGAAGAGATGCGCGACCGTTTCGACCTGGCGGCGCACCGTCGCGACGATCCTCGGATGCGCATGCCCGAGCAGCGCGCTCATCTGGCCGGAGGTGAAGTCGAGTATGGGCCGGGCATCGGCGTCGTAGACGAACGAGCCTTCGGCCCGCTCGATGATGGCGGGCTCGAAGGCGCCGCCATATCGGATGAGGTGCTTTCGCGCCGCCGACCAGAAGGCATTGTCCAGGTTTCTCGACATCTCGCAGCCTCGCTAAAACGCAAGCCCGGAGATTAGCGGCTGGCGCTACAGCAGTAAAATTGATAGATATCGGACTCCGTTATCAATGGAATTGATATGCCCGCGCCCCTCGATCTCAGATTGCTGTCGACCTTCGTCCGCGCGGCGCATTCCGGAACGCTCAGCGCCACCGCCGTGCAGGTCGGGCGCACGCAATCGGCGGTGACGATGCAGATACAGCGGCTCGAAGACGCGCTCGGCGGCCAGAGCCTGTTCCATCGAAGCGGTAGCGGCGTGCGCCTCACCGGCAGCGGCGAGCGCTTCCTTGCCTATGCCGAGCGCATCCTCAAAATCCACGACGAAGCGGTTTCGGCTTTCTCCGGCAAGGGCCTGCAGGGATCGATCATCTTCGGCAGCCCGGAAGACTATCTGAGCGCCTTCTTTCCGACGCTCTTGAGAAGTTTCGGGAGCCTTTATCCGGACATCGAGATCAAGGTGGTGTCGGCACCGACCGTCGAGCTGCACAATCTTCTGCATGCGCGCCAGGTCGATCTGGTGCTGGTCTCCATTCCTGACGCGAGCGCCTCCAGGGAGGTCGTGCGCACGGAAGCGATGGTCTGGGTCGGCAGCAAGCCGACATTGGAGATGCACGAGTTCGGCGAGACCGTACCGCTGGCCCTGCCGGCATCGAACGCCATGGACCACAAGGCTGCCTGCGACGCCATGGCCCGCGCCGGGCTGCGCTACAAGATAGCCTATGCCAGCAACAGCCTTACCGGCCTGATAGCGGTGGCGCGCTCCGGCCTTGCGATAAGCGTGATGACACAGAAAGCCGTCCCGCCGGATCTGTTCATCCTCAACGCACCGCTTCCGAGACTGTCCCGGCTCGGCGTTCTGATCGCCTTTGCGGAAACCACGCGATCGCCGGCCATCGAGGCGTTCGCCAATCACATCCGAGGTATCCTGCCGTCGCTGTAATCGGCTCGCCGCCGTCAAGATGGGGCGAGCAATGGTCCAACCATCGATTAGCCCTCCCAGAGGCAGCCAATCCCCGCTAGATGTGGGGGCGCATCGGATGAGCTATCGGGAGCAAAAATGATCCTACTGACGAGAGCTGTGGTTCAGCCCTGGAATTGCGACATGATGGGCCACATGACGACGCGGTTCTACGTCGCGTTCTTCGACGACGCCATCAACATCCTGCTCGGACAGGCGACCGGCTGGGCGCCGACGACGCCCGAATGGGCCGACAGGGGGTGGGCGGACGTCCGGCATGAGATCGACTTCGTCGGCGAGGTGCCATCGGGGGTCATCGTGGAAATCTACGGCACGGTCCGCACTGTCGGCCGCACGTCGATCCAGGCGGATTACGAGATGCGCAGGCTCCATGGCGGCGAACTCGCGGCCAAGCTGGCCGCCAAGACGGTCTTCTTCAATCTTGCGGAGCGGAAATCCACCCCGCTGACGGAGCCTATGCTCGAGCGCCTGAAATCCTGGATGGCCGCTGCGCCAAGCCATGGCGGCGAGGCTTGAGCTGCGTCGATGGCGCTGAGGGCCAGGGAAGGCTCCCAGCCGAGATCGATCAGCTCGCAAGCCCGCCAAAACACAAATATTTCAGCTCGAGAAAGTCATCCAGGCCGTATTTGGAGCCTTCGCGACCGAATCCCGATTGCTTGATGCCGCCGAAGGGCGCCACTTCGGTCGAGATCAGGCCAGTGTTGATGCCCACCATGCCGTACTCCAGCGCTTCGGCAACCGCCCAGACGCGGCTGGTGTCCTTGGCGTAGAAATAGGCGGCGAGCCCGAATTCGGTGTCGTTTGCCATTTCGATGACGTCGTTGACCGTGTCGAAGCGGAACAAGGGCGCCAACGGGCCGAACGTCTCTTCCCGGGCGACCGCCATCCGCGAGGTTACCCCGGTCAACACCGTCGGCCGGATGAAGTTGCCGCCGAGCGGATGGTCCGGGCCGCCCGCGACGATGCTGGCGCCTTGCGAGACGGCATCCTCGATGTGGCGCCTGACCTTGGCGACGGCGCGCTCGTCGACGAGCGGGCCGATCTCGGTGCCCTCCGCGAAGCCGTCGCCGACTTTGAAGCCATTGACGCGGCTCGCCAGCTTCTCGGCGAACGCATCGTAGATGCCGCTCTGCACATAAAGCCTGTTGGCGCAGACGCAGGTCTGTCCGGCATTGCGGTATTTCGAAACGATCGCGCCTTCGACGGCAGCATCGACATCGGCATCGTCGAACACGATGAAAGGCGCGTTGCCGCCGAGCTCCATGCTGAGCTTCATCACTTGCGCGGAGGCTTGCGCCATAAGCGTCCGGCCGACCTCGGTCGATCCCGTGAACGTGAGCTTGCGAACCTTGGCGTTTTCGCAAATCTCATCGCCGAAGTCCGAACTCTTGGTGATCGGGACGATGCTCAGCAGCCCGGCCGGCACGCCTGCCCTTTGCGCGAGCACGGCCAAGGCCAGGGCGGAGAGAGGTGTCAGCGCCGCCGGCTTGAAGACCATCGAGCAGCCCACCGCCAGTGCCGGAGCAATCTTGCGCGCCACCATCGCCGAGGGAAAATTCCAGGGCGTGACCGCGCCGACGACGCCGACGGGCTGCTTGATGACGATGATCCTCTTGTCGCGGGCATGGCCGGGAATCGTGTCGCCATAGACCCGCTTGGCTTCTTCGCCGAACCACTCGATGTAGGATGCGCCGTAGAGGATTTCGCCTTTGGACTCGGCGAAGGGCTTGCCCATCTCGGCGGTCAGGATCGTCGCCAGGTCGTCGAGATTGGCAATGGTCAGGTCATACCAGCGCCGCAGGACGGCGGCGCGCTCCTTGCCGGTGCGGGCCGCCCAGTCCTTTTGCGCGACATAGGCCACGTCGATCGCCTTGGCGATCTCGGCGCGCGTGAAATCGGGCAATGTCGCCAAGACTTCGTTGGTCGAGGGGTTGGTGACCTCGAACGTCTTTCCGGACTGGGACCGGCCAAGCCACTCATTGCCGATCAATCCCTGTTCCCGGATCAGATCCTTGTCCTTGATCTTGCCAAGCAGTGTCGCGGATACGGCCATGGTCAGGCACCTTCACTGGATTGCGATTGGCCCTTGAGGAGAAGCGCCCGGGCCTGGGCGGTGATGGGCGCGTCGATCATCCTGCCATCGACGAGGCGGGCCGCGCCGTCCCGAGCGGTGTCGACGACGCGCCGCGCCCAGCGCAATTGTTCTTCGCTTGGCCGGAATGCGGCAGTGACATGCGATATCTGGGCGGGGTGGATGCAAAGCTTCCCGCCGGCGCCGTGGTCCAGGGCCTGCCGGCATTCGAAGGACAGCCTGGCGGTATCCGTCACCTCGAAGGACGGGCCATCCAGCGGCAGGGCCTTGCCGGCGGACCTGCTGGCCACGGCCAGCCGCATCATGGCATGCGCCCTGAGGGCCTCGGAGGCGGCCACGCCCAGGTCGAGGGCGAAGTCGGCAGGCCCGAAGGCCAGTGTGGCGACATGAGAATGACCGGCCAAGGCAGCCGCTTCCTCCAGCCCACGCGCCGTTTCGATCAGGGCGATGATCTCGACGTCGTCACCCAATGCCTGCACGACCGCATCGAGCGTGACCGGCGACTCCGCCTTCGGCAGGCATATGCGTCGCAGTCCCAATGCCTTGAGCGCGGCAATATCCTCGCCGTACCAGCTGCTGTCCGCGGCGTTCACGCGAACATAGGCGGGGTTATGCAGCGCCAGCATCTGGCGGAGGTTGGAGCGGGCGGCGTCCTTGGCGGCAGGCGCGACCGCATCTTCGAGATCGACGATCACCGCGTCGGCGCCGGACCGGTCGGCCTTGTCAAACCGTTCCGGCCGATCCGCCGGTACGAACAAAGGCGCGACCAAAGGGCGGCGTTGGGTGCCGTGCGGGCTCATGGCGCCGGATCCCGACCGACATCGGCCTCCATATGGACGACACCGCCGTCGCCTTGGGCCCAGAACCGCTGGGCGTCAGGGGAAGCGGCGATGGTCAGGCGGCGGCCGGCGATCGCCGGCGCAACGCCTCGATAGCGGAAAGTCGCCGGGATGCCCGTGCCGTGAGCCGCCGCGAGGTTGAGCATCAGCGTGGCTTGCAGCGGGCCGTGGACCACCAGACCCTCATAGCCTTCCGCCTGGGTGGCGTAAGGCAGGTCATAGTGGATCCGATGGCCGTTGAACGTGATGGCCGAATAACGAAACAAAAGCGTGGACGACGGGACCACGGTCCACGACCTGCCGACGGGACGGCCTGGCGCCGGGGCGGTCTTCTCGCGGTCCGGTGCGACGTGCTTCGGCACCGCGGCCTCGCGATAGACGATATCGTGCCGTTCGCTCAGCGCGATGCCGCGTGACGTATGATAGCGATGATCCACCGCGACGAACCAGAGCTCGCCCGACCTGCCTTGCTTGCGGACAATGTCGCGGATCGTGGAGACCCGCCGGACTTCATCGCCGATCCGCAAGGCGTCGTGCACCTGCAATTCACCACCCGCCCACATGCGGCGCGGCTGGGGCACCGGCGGCAGTGACAGGTTCATGGCCGGATGGCCATCGGCTCCTAACTGGTCCATCGCGGCGATCGCCGGCGACAGGCACCAATGGATGCCCAACGGCGCGAAGCCGGCGGCCACCGGCGCGAGATGGGGCTCGAATATCGCCCTGAAGCTTTGCACGAGGCGCTCCGAAACGACATCGAAGCTCTCGCTTTGACGGCCAATCCATTCGGCGAATGGCTTCTGCTCGGTCGCGTTCACTTCACTCGCCCGTCAGTAGGAACGTGGCATTCCGAGCACATGCTCGGAGAGATAGGACAGGATGAGGTTCGTCGAGATCGGCGCCACCTGGTAGAGTCGGGTTTCGCGGAACTTGCGCTCGACATCGTATTCTTCGGCAAAGCCGAAACCGCCATGGGTCTGGACGCAGGCATTGGCGGCCTCGTTCGAGGCATCGGCGGCCAGCATCTTGGCCATGTTGGCTTCGGCGCCGCAGTCGAGGCCGGCCTCGTAGAGACGCGTCGCCTCGCGGACCATCAGCTCGGCCGCGCGCATGTTGGCATAGGCCCTGGCGATCGGAAACTGGACGCCCTGATTGGCACCGATCGGCCGGCCGAAGACGTTGCGCTCGCAGGCATAGGCCGAGGCCTTCCCGATCAGCCATTTGGCGTCGCCGATGCATTCGGCGGCGATCAGGATCCGCTCGGCATTCATCCCGGACAGGATATAGCGGAAACCCTTGCCTTCCTCTCCGACCAGGTTTTCGGCAGGGACCCTGACGCCGTCGAAGAAGACCTCGGTCGTGGAGTGGTTCATCATGGTGCGTATGGGCCGGATCGAAAGACCCTGCTTGAGTGCCTCGCGCATGTCGAGGATGAACACCGACAAGCCTTCGGTGCGCTTGGAGACCTGGTCCTTCGGGGTCGTGCGGGCAAGCAGCAGCATGAGGTCGGAATATTCGGCCCGGCTTGTCCAGATCTTCTGGCCGCTCACGACATAATGATTGCCGTCCTTGCGGGCGAATGTGCGGATCGAGGTCGTGTCGGTGCCGCTGGTGGGCTCGGTGACACCGAATGCCTGCAGCCTCAGCTCGCCAGAGGCGATCTTCGGAAGATAGCGCTGCTTTTGCTGCTCATTGCCATGCCGCAGCAGCGTCCCCATGACGTACATCTGCGCGTGGCAGGCGGCGCCGTTGCACCCGGCGCGCTGGATCTCCTCGAGCACGGCGGCCGCCGCCGAAAGCGTCAGGCCGGCACCGCCATACTCCTCGGGGATCAGCGTCGCGAGGTAGCCGGCTTCGGTCAGCGCGTTGACGAAATCCAGGGGGTAGGCGCGGTCGGCGTCGAGCTTGCGCCAGTATTCGCCCGGAAACCGCTCGCAGAGCCGACGCACGGCCTCGCGGATCTCCTCGTTGTCGACATCCTTGAACATCAAGCGCTCCGCGCGGCACGTGCCTGGGGACGCGCGTCTCCAGCGATTTCAAACAAACCCAGCGAGCGCACCGGACGGTTATCGGGCAGTGCAAGGATGGCGCCGATCAGTTCGTCGGCCCGGGCTTGCGAACTGCCGCCGGCAACGAGCTGCGCGCGCGCTTTCTCGGAGAGCTCGGCCGCCGTCACCGGATTGTCGGGATCTCCCTTGGCGTCGTGTCGCGCGGCGGAAAGGCGCCGGCCGGAAGCCGTCTCCACCTCGATTTCAGCGCCCCACGACTCGGGGTAGGCAGCCTCGATCCTCGGCGCCAGCCCGACGTCGACTTTCTTGCGTTCGCCCGCCATCCGCTGCCGGGCATCGGCATCGAAGCTCGCCTGGTCGACGCGGCCGTCCGCCAGTGCGATCGCCACCGTGTGCTGCAGGGAGAACTTGGCGCTGTAGGGATCCTCGGGGGCAGGCCGGTCGCACACGTCCAGCGCGGCCCGGTAAGCGCCGACCTTCACCTTGGCGATGGCTTCGCCGGCTATCTCCTTGTGCAAGGCGATGGCGCCGTCGATCGCCGGATGGGTATGACGGCAGCAGGGCCATGGCTTGATCGAGGTGTTGATCAATTGCCAGGGCCGTTCGGGCGCGGCCGTCACCGCGTCCGGAATCGGGTCGGCGCACAGGCCCGCATAGAAGCCCTTTTCGCCCTCCAGGATGTTTTGCGCGCCCGTGAAGCCTTCCCTGGCCAGGAACGATGCAAGCACGCCCGACTCCGCTGCCCGGGCGGTATGAAGATGCTTGCTCATGGCGCCTTCGGCCAGGAACTCCCAAAGTCCCGATGACTGGGTCCCGGCGTTGCCGAGCGCCCAAACGGTCCTGTCGTCATCGAGGCCGATGAGCTCGGCCACGGCAAAAGCCGCGCCGAACGGCCCGCAGGTCGAGGTGTTGTGCCAGACCCGGTAATGCTTCTTGCCGACGGACATGCCGACGCGGCAACAGGCTTCGTATCCCGCGAGAACCGCGCGGAGGAACGCTTCGCCGCCAAGGTCGTGATCGTGGGCCACGGCCCAGGCCGCGGGAATGACGACGCTTCCCGGATGGGTCACCGAATCCCGATGCAGGTCGTCCATCTCCAGAATATGGGACAAACCGCCGAGATAGAACGCCTTGCGTGCCGTATCCGCCCGCGCCGGCGGCGCGACCGCCTTGAGCATGCGGGCAGGTTCGGTCGGCAACGCGCCAAGCGCGCAGCCAAGCGTATCCAGGACGAACAGCGATGCCCATTCCAGATCGCGTTCGGTCACCGGCTTTTCACGGATCAACCGGGTCAGGTCGCGGGTCAGGCTCATAGCGTTCTATTCCCTATGCGTTGGGATCCAGCCGTTTCCGGCGGACCGAACTCCCGCCGCAAAGCCACATCGTGTTCGCCAAGCGAGGGCACCCTGCCCAGTTCGGGGCGCTTGCCATCGACCGTGACCGGCGGCGCGAAAAGCTCGACCGGACCGATCGCGGTCTCGACCGCGACCCTGGTCGCGCTGCGATGCGCCGCCAGATCCGCCATGGTCGACACGCGGCCATATCCAAGGCGCACCTGGTCCAGCAGCTCGCACAGCGCTGACATGGTGTAGGGCGCCAGGATCGCCTGCACGCATGCGTCGAGCGGTTCGCGGTTCTTGATGCGCAGGACGTTGCGTTCGAATCTCGGATCCGTCGCGACCGACGGCTGGCGCAGAACGCTCTCGCAGAAGACGGCCCATTCGCGTTCGTTCTGGACGGCGATCAGGATTTCCCCATCGCTCACGCGAAACAGTCCGTAGGGCGCGATCGACGGGTGGGCGAGGCCGAGCCGGCTGGGCTCCTTGCCGCCGTAATGGCGCGCCAGATAAGGCACGTTCATGTATTCGGCGAGGGTGTCGAACAAGGAGACTTGCAGGTGAGCCCCTTCGCCTGTCCGGGCGCGCATGATCAGGGCTTCGAGGATGGCGGCATAGGCGGCCTGGCCGGTGGCGATATCGGATATCGATATGCCGACGCGGGTCGGACCCGACGTCGCCGATCCCGTGACGCCAGCCAGACCCGCTTCCGCCTGGATGAGCAGGTCATAGGCTTTCCGATCGTGATCGGGCGTTCCCGGCGCGTAGCCACCAATGTCGCACACGATCAACCTGGGGAACCGCCGCCTCAAGTCGGCGCTGCCGATGCCCAGCCGGTCGGTGGCGCCGGGCACCAGGTTCTGGATAAACACGTCGGCCGTGGCGAGCATCGCTTCGACCAGCGCCAGATCATCCGGTCGCTTCAGGTCGACGGTACAGGATTGCTTGCCGCGGTTGTTCCAGATGAAATAGCTGGACAGGCCGTGGACGTAGTCGTCGTAGCCGCGCGCGAAATCGCCCTCGGGGCGCTCGAGCTTGATGACGCGCGCACCGGCGTCGGCGAGCCGCGACGTCGCCAGGGGCGCAGCCACGGCTTGCTCCAGCGAGACGACGGTTGTTCCCTCCAGCGCGCCTGGCATGGCTCGCTCCTTATCCTGCTTTTCCGATACCATCGCACCGGAAGGGTCCCCTCCGTCAAATAGCGTTTTGTAATGGGAGGTATAGCGAAACGACACAGTCGACCGTCCGCCCGCCGTGCCCTAGCCAAACAGGTCGGGGCGCTGGTTTTCGTCGGAAAGCTCGGCGCTCCAGGCCTGATCCTTCACCAGCTGGCGCAGTATATCCCACGACAGCTGACCCACTGCCCGGGGAGCCGTCTGCAGCGGGCGTTCCGTCGAATAAGCCAGATACACTTTCCGGGTGATGGGCGGGTCTTGGAAACTCCATGCCCGGAACAGGCCGGCCTGGGTCTCGGCATTGATCGCCATCCGCGGCAGGATGCCGAAACCGATACCACGGGTCACCAGTCGCTTGATCTGGGTATAGGAGTCGATTTCGATCGCCGGGTTGATGGCGACTTGGACCGACGTCGCGACGGCTTCGATCAGCTCCCGCAGACCGTGGCCGGGGCCCGGCACGACCAGGGGCAACCCGGCGACGTCGCGCAACTCGACGGAAGACCCCCGAAAGTCGCCGGCGCCCGCCATGGACGGGTTGGCAAAGAGACAGATTTCCTCGGACAGGCCGTGGTGAACCGCGAGACCCCTCGGGTTCGACGTCGCATAGATCATCGCGAGGTCGACTTCGCCGCGCTTCAACCACTCGAGAATGTAGCCGCTCATCGCCTCGACGACGCGGATGCGCACCTCGGGGAAGCGCTCGCGCGCCGCTTCGATCAGCGGCGCCGCGAGAAGCTCGCTCACCGTGCCCGGAAGGCCGAAGCGCACTTCGCCGCGCGGCGCGATGGCGGCGCCCCTGACGCTGTCGCTGATTTCCGCGAACTCGGCGAGAATGCGCTTGGCATGCACCATGAGCCGCGCGCCGGCTTCCGTCGCGCTGACGCCGTGCGGCCCGCGATGAAGGAGCGGAAGCCCAAGCTCCTCCTCCATATGCCTGACATGCTGGCTCAGCGCCGGCTGCGCCACATGGAGCTGCGTGGCGGCTTTCGAGAACGAACCGCTTTCGACGACCTGGGAAAAATATTTAAGCTGACGAAGATCCAAAACGGCTCCCTGCGGCCCATCAAGGGACACCGTATAATATTTCGTTATTGAGGCAACGGCAAAATAGCGGCGATCCGTCTATCCCTGCCCCAACAAGACCGCTTCCGCGCTGCCCTTGGATTTCCTGATGCGTCCTGCCAGCCGCCGGATTTCGTCGATCAAAGCGGCCAGCACTGCATGCTGGGAACCGACGTCTCGGGGCCGAACGATGGCGATGGTGCGGGCCATGTCGCTGCCCTCTATGGCATAAGCGCTCAGCGTGTGTTCCTCCAGTTCGCGTGTCACGCTGGAATGCGGCAGGATCGTCGCGTATTGCGTGCTCTTGTCCGCGATGACGGCTTTCACGGCGCTGAGTGAATCGAGTTCGAGCTCCGGCTTCAGCGCAACACCTCGCCGCTGATAGACCCGGTCGATGATCCGCCTCAACTCATGGATCTCGCTCGGCAGTATCAATCGCAGCCGGCCGATGTCTGCAAGTCCACGTGGCGCATCGGCCGTGTCGACCGCATAGGACGTCACCAGCACGAGGCGCTCCGCGAACAGATCGACGACGTCGAGCCGATCCGGAGAACCGGGCCGGTAGGTAAGCGCAGCGTCCAGTCGGCCGCCGCGCATGAGACTGGCCAGGTCGCCGCTATAGGCTTCCACCACATTGAGCGTCACGCCCCGATATTGGGCTCCGACGAAATTGCGGATGTCCTCGAGAAACAGCGGTGCGATGGTCGGGCATATTCCGAGCACGATCTCGCCTTTGAGCTTGTCCGAGCGCTGGCGCACCGTGCGGACGGCGTCATCCAGCCCATCGATGTGCAGGCGCGACTGGCCAAGGAGAAAGCGCCCCTCGGTCGTGGGCTCCGCACCGCGTCCGCTCCGCTTGATCAAGGCGATGCCGACTTCCTTCTCGAGCAGCTTGATCTGCCGCGTCAGCGACGGCTGGGCCACGCCGATGGATTGGGACGCACGCGAGAAGCCGCCATGCTCGCAGACCGCAATGAAATAGCGCAGGCGCCTGAGGTCGATGCCTTCCATGCCCCGCCGCCCCCGCTAGACCGTGATGGCGTTTCGTTGAATCGCCATCACGATCCAGCTCTTTGTTGGAGCATGATCTTTCTCCGAAAACCGGTTCCCACTTTTCAGAATCATGCTCTACCGGCCTGTCACGCGATCGAGGAGCCGTGCGATCCATGGCGTTGTCGTCGGCTCGAACAGCGGGTTGATGTCGGGCACGAGGACGATCTTGTGGCGCGGAAGCTCGTCGATGACGGAGAGACGTCCCCGATAGGCCAGCCACCACACGATGAACACGCCGACAAACCAGAAGAGGACCTGCCAGATCAGGAGCGACGGCACTCCCGGCGCCACGACGGTCCCGGCAAAAACCGGCTCGCTGAAAAAGCTGTTGCCAAGGATCGCGCCGGGCCCGAGCGCAAGGAACGCCCATAGCAGCGTCAGGGACCATTTTGCCGTTGTGGCCGCCTGGCCTCCGTTGCGCGCCCGCTGGCCCTCCGCGAAAGCGTCGTGGAGGCGATCCCTGCGATCCCGCTCGGAACCGGCGCGGGTAAACAGGCTGACAAGCAGGCAGGCCGCGAAATTGGTCGCCAGTCCCCATCCCGCGGAATGAACCGTCAACGGCCAGCGGCCCCATGGCAGGTCGACGAACAACCGCTCGAACAGCACCAGCCCGAAGCTCTCGGTGAACATGACGCAAAGGCTGCCGACGATCAAACCGGCGAGCACGCCGCTGCGGCTGATCCAACGCACCCAGCACAGGCCGAGCACCGCCGGCAGCAACTGCATGGACAGGCTGAGCGTGAGGGACGAGAAGATCGTCGCGCTGAGTGGCGCAAAGCTCGCAACGGCGGCAACGGCTCCATAGACAAGAGCCAAGGTCACGCGCGCGGCAAAACGGCTCGCGCGCCCGTCCATGCCCGGAATGACATAGCGAGACGTCAGCTCGATGGTGCACACCGATGCACCCGATCCGGCAAAGAATGCCACGGCGATCTGGCCCGACGCGACAAGAAGGACAGTAAAGCCCACCGCCACCGTCGGATCGAGCGTCGCCAGACGGGCGGTAAAGGCCGTCAACGAACCGGCGGCCGAAATCTCGGCGGCCAGGACCGGCCCGACCAGCATCAGGGCGCCGGCCGCGACACCGGCGATCATCCAGACCTGGCCGAACGCGAAACCACGGCGCGGCGCGCTCGTCACACCCAGGAAGCTGAAGCCGGGGCTGAGCGCGATGCCGCCCAGGGACAGCGCGAAGGTCAGTCCCGCAAATGTGGTCCACAAGCCGCCGGCCGGCAGTTCCTTGCCAATGCCGGCGCTGAACTGGATCACGCCTGGAATCTTGTCCGGGAGCACGCCGCCGGTTGTGCCGATACCGGTGGCGGCAAAAGCCAGCTTGTCGATCGCAAAGCCCATGAACCCACCGAAAAAGACGATGAGGGCCAGGATCAGCAGGGACTGGGCGGCGACGAAGTAGGCGATCGCGCGCCAGCCGCCGATCACGCTGCAGAGAAACAGCGCGAATGCGATCGACCAGATCGCCAGACCGGACGGGATGTCGTTGGCGGTCGCGGCGCTTACCAGCGCGCCCGCCTGGGACAGGCACATGGCCGAGAAGGGGATGCTGAAAAGGAACAGCACGAACAGCATGTAGATGCGCAGGGTCGTGCTTCCGAAATAATCGCCGAGCAGGTCGCCGAGGGTGCGCAGCGAGGTCAGCCGGGCCGCGAGCCAGATCCGCTTCTGCGTGATGGCGGCGGCCAGGGCCACGCAGATGAGGCCGACGGCGACCTGATTGTACTGCAGGCCGAAAGTGGAGAGCAAACGCAGATGATCGGGAAGGCCGAGGCTGGCCAGTGTGACGCCGGCGCTGGCGAAGATGATCACCCATGGCGGCAAGGCCTGGCCGGCATCGACGAAGTCGCCGGGCTCCTGGGCGTGCCGATTGCTGATGGTCGCAAGGTAAAGCCCCAGGACCGCGACGATGCCGAGGACGGAAGCCAGCAACGGGCTCATCGATCGTCTCCCGCCGGGCTGGTTGGATCCCGGTCGCCCGCCCGGAAGTCGCGGATGACGTCGAAGGCGTCAAAGGCCTGCCGCGCTCCGAACCGTGTGATCAGGTAGAAAACGATCACGGCCCCGGTCGCGATGAACCCGATGCTGACCGGCAGGAAGTTGCGCGCGGCAAAGGGCGCGCTGACCAGCGACAGGATCACGAACAGCACCAGCGCGAACCCATAGATGACGAGACCGAGTGCCAGCTCGCGGGGCGAGAAGCCGGTGCCGTAGACCACATTGACGATCACGTGGGCGACGAAGCCGGCTAGGACGGCCGCGAACCCGGAAAGGACGTAGGGCGCTCCGCCCTGGCCAAATCCGTAGTCGAACAGGATCGCGGCGGGCAAGGCGGCCGCCAGCCAGCACGCCATGACCAGGGCGTGGCGGTCCAGCGCTTCGTTTTTGCCGAGCGGGGTCATCGAATGCTCTCGCTAGTTGGACTCGCTGCTCAAGGGCGCGTTCAGTCGTCCTTGTCCTTCGGCGTCTCCGGTCCCTGGAAGTTCCGGAACGACATGCCGCCGGCGCTTCCGAGGTTCTCGATCGGCAGGCCCAGATCCTTCATGAGGCCGTCCACGAAGGCGACCTGGGTGCGATATTTCATGGCGGAATTCACGACGCGGTCCGTCATGTTGCCGCCGCCCGAGCCACCTTCGGCGGTCCCGAGGGTCTCGGACGGGCTGTTGAGTCCGGGCAGGCCGTCGACCTGAAGGATCTTGATCGACTCGATGTTCTCCATCGGCTTGACCGTCTCGCGGATGATGCTCGGCAGGTTCCGGACGAGGTTTTCGTAGATGGCGCTGCGCCTGCTGGCGTCCGAGCGGGTGTTCTCGGACTCGTTGAGCATGCGCTGGCCGGCGGCGTCCTTGGCATAGCGAACCTCGGCCGCGTTGGATTCGGCGATCTCGGCCAGGGCCCTGAGCTCGGTCGCCTCCTTCTCGGCCTTGGCCGAAGCGACGACGCGCTGGGCGTCGCGCTCGACCCTCGACGAGGACTGGATGAGCTCCACCCGCTTGATGCGCTCGGCCACTTCCTCTTCGCGCGCGCTGTTGATCTGCTCCTCCATCTCGACCTGCTTTTTCAAGGCCTCGGCGGCTTCGGTCTTCGCATAGGCCTCCTCGATCGACTTGTTGATGACCGCGATGAGGCGCTCCTTGTCGACGATCTCGACCTCTTTCTGCTGCTCGATCTCGTACTTGTCGACGAACTTGCGCGCCGCGATGCGCAACTCGTCGATCTGGCGGTTAGCGGCGATCGAGGCGTCCTGGATCTCCTGGAACGCCTTGGTCTCGGCAAGCTTGATCTTCTGGTTCTTCTCGATCTCGAGCTGAACGATCTCCTCGTCCACCCTCAGCCGCTCGACATCCACATCGTAGCGTTTCTGGAGGCGAGCCTTTTCCTGATCGGCCTCGGCGAGCTCGCTGCTGATGCGGACCTCTTTCGACTTCGCCACGACCAGCAATTCGATCGCCTTATCGGTCTCGATGCGATGCGCCTCGGTCTCGCGCTGCTTCTCCAACCTGGCCTGGTCGACTTCGGCGGTGGACGTCGTCTCGATGATCGACAGCTCCTGGCGGGAGCGGATTTCCGACTCCTTCACATGCTGCTCGTTCTCGATCCGCTCCGCCTCGACTTCGCGGCGGTTCTGGATCCGCTGCATGTCCAGCTGGCGCCGCGACATGATCTCGGTCATTTCGGTCTCTTGCTGCTTCTTGATCTCCAGCGAGCGCACCTCCGATTGGGTGTTGATCCGTTCGGAGTCGATCAGACGGTCCTTGGCGATGCGGATCCGCTCGGCTTCCTGCTCACTGCGGATCCGGGCGTTCTGAATGCTGATCGTGGAGCTCGACCTTTCGGCCTCGATGTCGGCGAGTTGGGTGGCTTTGCGGATTTCGATCGCCTGCGCCTGCTCGATGCGGGCGTATTCGAGGTCGCGTTCGATCTCCAAAGCCCGCTGCTCGGTTTCGAAATCCTTGAGCTTGATGCCGATCCGCGATTCGTTTTCGATGCGGTTGCGGAGCAGGCGGCGCTCTTCGATCTGCTCGGTCAGCTGTGTCAGACCTTCGGCATCGAAAGCGTTCGAGGGATCGAACACGGAAATGTCGGTCTGGTTGAGGCTCGTCAGGGAGGCGTTCTCCAGCTCGAGGCCGTTCGACCCGAGGGTCGTCGCCGCGAGGGCGGCCACCTCGCTCATGTAGCGGCCGCGGTTGGTGTGGATTTCATCCATCGTCATCGTCGACGCGATGGCCGACATCGCATCGACGAACCGGCCTTGGACGATCTCCTTCAGCGCGGCCGGATTCTGGGTGCGCTCGCCAAGGGTGCGGGCGGCGATCGACACGCCGGCTTCCGTCGGCACCACGCGCACGAAGAACTCGGCGACGATGTCGATGCGCATCTTGTTCCTGGTGATCAGGGACTGCTCGCCGAGCCGGCGGATTTCCACCGGGATCGCGTTCATGTTGACACGCGTGATGTCGTGGACGATCGGGATGATCAGCGCGCCGCCGCCCATCACCACCCGCTCGCCGCCGAGGCCGGTGCGCACGAAGGACTGGTCCTTGGACGAGTGCCTGTACAGCCAATGCAGCAGATAGACACCGATCGCGATGATGATCGTTACGAGAATAACGACTGCAATCAGATCTGAGCCATTCATGAGAATATCCTCCACTTAACCGCGTGCGCCGGGCGTGCCGGCGCGAAGATTGACAGCCCTCAGAAACGCTCCTCGCCGGCGACGGCGAGGACGATCATCGAGACGGCGATGAGATTGACAAGGTCGGCAATGGTATAGAGCACGATGACCGGCGCCACGTGGCCGGTGCCGATGACGACGTCCACGAAATGCAGGATCGGGTAGATTGCCCAGCCGATCGTCATGATCAGCCTGATCCAGAAATAGCCGAGCCGGATCGGCCGCGTCGACTTGCCGACGGCGTCGGCCATGGCGCCGAAATACGACTCGCCGACGATATAGAGCCAGAAAGCGATCGACAGCAGCACGCCAAGGGTCGGGTTGAAGATCCGCGCGTCGCCCAGGTAGCGGGAGAGGACCATCAGGATTGCCGCCGCCAATGTCCGCCAGAACACTCCGACAGGCACTTTCCCGGCGATGCGTGCGAAGAAAAACAGCGATGCGACCTGCATCGGCTGGACGACGAACCAGGCGACGTATCGGGAGGCGGCGCTGAGCTGCTGGCCCGCCAGCCAGATGTTGGAGGCGGCATAATATTCAAGACCCGACGCCAGCAAGGCAACGCCTGAAAGCGCCAGCGGGACGCGCCACCGCTCGGAGGTCCATGTCAGGCCCAGCATCGCCAGGGCGGCTGTGGCGAACGTGGCGAGGGTCGCGACGCTGAGCGCGGTGCTGACCACGGCGCTTGATTGAAAGAGTGTTCCAAACATGGGCTTTCCCTAGACCTGGGCTCTGATGTGAGGGGCGCGGCCGTAGAGCGCGACCATCGGCAGGATCAGAAGACCGAAGATGAATTGTTGCCATTCGTATTTGAGCCCGATGCCGATCAGAAAGGCGCTCAGGACCTGCAGGACGAGAACCCCGATCACGGTGTAGCCATAGCCGCCGTACCCGCCCATCAGCGACGTCCCGCCGATCACGACCGCGGCCAGGGTCGTGAAAAGATACTGGTCGCCGACCCCGATGAAGCCGCCGCCGCTCCAGCCCAAAAGCAGGCATCCGGTCAGGGCGGCTGAAAAGCCGCTGATGGCGTAGGCGATCGTCCAGTATTTGAACTCGGAAACGCCGATCAGCTTGGCCGAGCGGCGGTTCCCGCCCAGAGCGTAAATGTAACGGCCAAAGGCGGAGTAGCGCAGCCCGACGATGACGATGATGGCGATCGCGATCCACAGGAGAATGGTCGGCGGCACCGCGAGGCCGAAAGTGCGGCCGTTCATGGCGGCGAGATTCTGCAGCCACTTGGGAACGGTCCCGAAAACATTGCCGCCGAACGACGATCCGATGCTGGTGAGAATCTGAACGAGCCCGGCGATCGAGAAGCCCATCCCCAATGTCAGGATCAACGCCTGGCCCTGCAGGCGGTAGGATAGGACGCCATTGAGGAAACCTAGTGCGGCGCCGACCACCAAGACGAAAGCGACCGCCAGCCACGACGGAACACCGAGCCCGATCAGGAACAGAAGCCCGATGTTCGAGGAGCCGATCACGAACGGGATCGACAGGTCCAGGCCGCCGAGCAGCGCCACCAGCGTCTGCCCGACACAGGCGATGCCGAGGAAGGCTGCAAACAGCAGTATCGCCTTGATGTTGGCGGCGGAAAGAAACCCGTTGATCGTGAAGGAGCTGATCACGATCAGCGCCAGCAGAACGATCAGGCCGATGAAGGCGCTGCGGCCATGGGCGAAGCGGTTGCTGACCTTGAACGCAAAGACCAGAATCGCTTCCAGCAAAAGGAAGGCGATGAGGTTGCCGAGGGTGCGGAATGACGGGACCGTGGCGGTGATCAGAAGGTACACGATCAGCATCACCGCCATGGTGACGATCAGCACCCGGTTGCCGGACCAGACGCCGCCGACGCCGGCCGGCGCCGCGTTGTCCGTTTCCGGGGACGGAGCGCGGGTCTCGAAGATGACCGCGACATAATTGATCAGCCAGAACAGCACGGCCGCCAGAACGATCGTGTAGAGGATGACGATCTGGGCGCTGATCCCTTGCCAGAATCCAAGCCCGAAGCTGATCGCGGCAACAACGAAGGTCGCGGCAAGGTTGAACCATACCAGGGCGCGTGATCGCGGAACGAAAAGGCCGCCGCGTCCACCCTCGCCGAACATGTCGCTCATGGCGCGTTCCCCGAGGATTGTCCCGTCGCCAAAGTCCCGGGAACGTGGCTTTGCTCGCCGACGACCACGAACAGCAGCAGGATGAGCGCCGAGACGAAGACATAGATGAAGGCGCCAAGGCGCACCGAAGCGGCCTCTGCCACGATGACGCGGATCGTGAAGGTCAGCACGGCGAGAACAACGGCGAAGCCGAAGACGGTCTTCTGCAGCGGCGTCAAATCGGGCAGGACCGGGCCGCTTCCCGACTGCATGACCGGCAGCAGCAGATAGCGGGTCATCACGTCCGCGTCCGGCTTCAAGGCGCCGCCGGCGACCGCCGCCACCGCATAGGTGTCGCGGGTACTGACATAGAGCATGATGCCGACGACAACGCAGCCCAGGACCACAAAGGCCGCAAAGGGCGAAATGAAATAGAGGTATCGCCCGATGACCGGCACCAGCAGGGTCAAGAGCAGCGACAGAACCAGGATCAATCCATAGAACAGCTGCGTCACGAAGGCTTGCGTGGCGCCGAAATTGAAGGTGGCCAGGACATAGCCGATCAGAAAGAGGTTGAGCGCTCCAAGCAGCCCGCCCGCCACGCCACCGCGGCCGCCGGACAGGCTGACCCCGCCCAGCACCAGGGCGGTCACCGCCGTCAGCGTCATCGTGGTGCCCTGCGTCGGATCGCCGGACGCGATCAGCGCCGTGTAGCAGATAGCGCCCAGGCCGACGAAAAGCCCGGCGATGACGTGGGCGCCGACCCGCACCACATTGATGCGAACGCCGCTCGTATAGGCCGCGCGCTCATCGTAGCCCATCAGGCGCAGGTTGGCGTAGAACGAGGTCATGGTGAACAGCAGCCAGGCAGCGATGGCCAAGAGCACGATCAGCAGGACCGGCGAGAAGATCGTGTTGCCGATGCCCCATGACGCCATCCATTCGGGCGCGGTGCCGCCAGGCCTTGGGAGGATGACGAGATTGATGCCGGTCAGGGCCAGGAAGCCGCTGAGCGCGACGATGATCGGCTGGACGCGCACGAAAATGATGATCAGGGCGAAGAAGAGTTGATAGAGAACGCCGATCCCCAGGGCGACCAGGAAGACGCCGAAGGGGCCGGTCACGATGCCAAGGCCGTTGAGCTTGACGATCGTGACGTTGATAAAGGCGAGCAATGGCCCGACCGCCAGGTCGACCGTGCCACGCCCCGCCACCGCCAGGGCCATGAGCGAGAATGTCGCCAGGATCAGGGGCGCCGACACGATGATCGCGCTGCCGAACCCCGACAAGGAGACGAGGTTCGGCCCCCTGATGACCGCGGTGCTCAAGAGCAGCGCGATCAGCAGGATCGGGACCAACAGGTAGGTGTTTTGGGAACCCCTGGACTGCGACATCAACTTTGGTCTTTCGTTGCCAGCGCAACCTAGAACTCGATGACCTTTCGGCCTTCACCCGGTCGCTCGCCGCGGCCCGCGGACCTGCTGTCGGACACGCTGCGTCCCGACAGGGCATTGCCGCCCTGGCCGCGGCGTTCAGGGTCCGCGCTGAGGATTTTCTTCAGCACGGGGGTGACGACTTCCTTGAACTTGACCGGATCCTCCGAGGTCGGGAAGTGACCGCCGCCGAAGATGATGCATTCCGAGTTCTTGACCTTCTCGGCGGTGCGCTGGGTCATTTCCGGCGTGCAGGCGAAATCGTACTCGCCGGTCAGGAAGTAGATCGGCACCTTGCCGGAAATCTTCTGGCACTGATCGCGGAAGTCCGAATCGACGCTGTAGAAATACAGGTCGCCCTTAAAAATGCCGGGGCCGCCCTGCGCGTAGTACCACCAGGTCTCCCAGCGGTAGTCGTCAGGCGACTGCGGGGCCATGAGGCCGAACACCGAGGTGGCGACCACTTCGCCGCCATGGATGTGGGGATGATGCAGCGGATCGATCCACCAGCCCGGGGAGTAGTCGCAAGCCTCGAGGGCGATGAAGGCGGAGAATTCGCTCTCATAGCGCAGCGCCAGCGCCAGGCAGATGTTGCCGCCCATCGACTGGCCCATGAGGACGGGCTTGCGCAGGTCGAGCGCGCGGCAGAACGCCACGATGAACTCGCAATAGAACTTGGTGGTGAGCTTGTACTCATCTTCCATCAGGTGGAAGTCCGCCGGCGGGATCGACTTGCCGTGCCAGGGCATGTCGAACGCGATGACGCGGAAATTGCTGCTGATGTCGGGATCGCACAGCTGATGCCGGTACTGGCGGCCGTCGGTGCCGGCGGTGTGCAGGCAGACCATCGGAATGCCCTCGCCATGTTCCTCGTAGTAGGTGCGGTACGTCTTGCCTTCGCACTGGACATAAACGTAACGCCCGACAATGGGATCGTGTGTATTCATGACAACTCTCCTGCGCTGCCGTTAAACTTGTCGCATCAGCGAGAGCATACGCGTCAGCGCCCGCAGATTCTGCCAGAAGGGGAGCGAATTGCCCTCGATGATCAGCTGCTTGTGCAGCGGATGCGCCATCGCCCATATGTCGTTGAACATCGGCGGGGGGATTTCCTGGGCGAATTTCGACCAGGCGCTGCTCGGCGCCTTCAGCCAGAATTCCACGCCCATGTCGTTCGGCGTGAGGCCCTGGGCGATCTTCTGGATCTTGCCGCCTCGAACGTCCACCAGATATTCGGTGTCGTCGAAGCCGAGGACGAACTTGCTCGTAAAAAAGCGTCCGATCACCGGCAGGATGCGGTCATCGTTGACCTTCCTTGCCCATCGTTCGATCCACTCCAGATCAAAGCTGCTCCTGCTTCCATATCTACTCATATGATCCTCCTGATTGGGGAATTCCTGACCCGTTCCTAACCGGGCAATGACTTCTTCGCCGGCCCGTAGACTGCCACGAAAGACGCTGCATCGATGGCCACCGGCATGATCGCGGCCGCAAATGCTCCAAGATCGGCGTCGGCGGGCAACTCGACCTTGTCCACCTTGAGAGCATAGAGGGTGAAGAAGTACCGGTGCGCCCGGTCTGGCGGCCACGGGCCCCCGTAGCCCTTGCCGAACCCCGGGATCTTGAATGTCACGAAATCACTGTTGAACTCGGTCGCCCCCCGAGGCAATCGCGAGCTGCCGCTGGCGCCTTCGGGCAACTGACGGACGTCGGCCGGGATGTCGGCCACCAGCCAATGCGCAAACGAGCGTGGAAAATTGAATGCTTCCGGCAGGTCGGGATCGGTGATGGCGAGGGCAAAACTGCGCGTGCCGTCCGGCGGACCCGACCAGACAAGGCCGGGCGAGAGCCGGTTGTCCTCGGCGAACCGGTCGGGAATGATGCTCCCCGGCGGGATATCAGGACAACTCAGCACAAAAGACGGTGTTGCCGCCATGGGGTTCACCTCCTGTTTCAAGAGCTTCACAGGCCTCGGCACCGGCCTACCCTGCTCGAGCCTCGGGCTATGGCTCTGCGGGAGAGCCGCCGGGCTGGCCTGGCCATTCTCGTTTGCGGCCTCGCCAGGCAAACGCGCCGTCGCGCGGCGACCGAACATTGCGTTGAGGATGGCGTGACCCTCGAAGGGCGGCTCGAAATCCGACGATATCGCGCCGTTGCGAAACACATGGACCCGCGTGCACAGGTTCAGGAATTCCTCCAGCTCGCTCGACAGGAAGATCACCGCGTTGCCGCGGGCGGCGAATTCCTTGAGATTGCGATAGAGATCGAGCTTGGCGCCAACGTCGATGCCGCGGGCCGGATCGTTCAGGACCAGAACCACCGGCTTCTCGGCAAAGGACCGCGCGATCAGCACCTTCTGCTGGTTGCCGCCGGACAGCGACGTGATCAGGTTCTGGGCACTCCCCATTTTGACGGCCAGCTTGCTGGATTCCCACTCGAACACCGGTGTCAGCTTGGTGCGGTTGATGAGGTTGAGGACCCCGCCGGAACGGTATTCGCGGTACACGGGAAGCAGCAAGTTCTCGAAAATACTCAGATTGGCGAAGATGCCCTCTTTCTTGCGATCGCCGCTGACGTAGCTGATGTTGTTGCGTCGCGCCGAGGCCAGATCCGTGACCTCGCTGGCCTTGCCGTCATTGACAACGACCAGCCGGCCGCCGACCGGAGACTGTATGCCCGCGATGCATCTCACGAAATCCGCCTGCCCCTGCCCGTCCAACCCGGTGATGCCGACGACCTCGCCGGGATAGAGGGTGAAGTCGATGGGGGCTGCATCCGGCCAGATGCGAAAGTCCGTCGCGCGCAGAACCGGGCGGTCGCCGAGCCGCTCCGGCAAGGGCTGATCGCGGCTTGTGCCGCTGCGCTCGGCGCCAGCGATCAGCTCGAGGATCCTGGCTTCGGTGATCTCTTCCCTGGCCAGCTTGCCGACATCGACGCCGTCGCGCAAAACGGTCGCGCGGTCGGCGATGCGCACCAGTTCCGCGATGCGGTGGGTGACGATCAGGATGCTCGCCCCGCGCTGCTTCAGCTGCCGCATCTTGCGGAACAGCCTCTCCGTGGAATCGAAGTCGAGCGCCGCCGACGACTCGTCGAGGATCAGCACCTTGGGATCTGTGAGCAGGGCCCTGGCTATCGTCACCCACTGCTTGATGCTCAGGGGCAACTCGCCGACCAGCCCGGAAAGGTCGATGTCAAAGCCGAGAAGCTCACGCATCAACGCGGCGGCTTTCGTCTCTTTTTCCTCCCGGTTCATGGAAGAGCCGAGAAGGCCGTCGGCGCCCAGGTAGAGGTTGTCCAGAACCGAGCACTCGTCGGCGACGAGCACCTCCTGAAACACATTGGAGATGCCGAGCTGGCGCGCCTCATGCGGGGACGTCGCGGACTTTCCGAGGATCGAAACCTGGCCGCTGTCCGGAATCAGCACGCCGGATATGACCTTCGCCAGCGTGCTCTTGCCCGAGCCGTTGCCGCCAATGATCGCATGAACCTCTCCCGCATAGGCCGTCAGGTTGCAGCCGCCGAGCGCGACGGTTGGCCCGAAAGTCTTCCTGACCGAAGAGAGTTCAACCGTGGGGTACGACATTCATGGGTCCAGTTTGCCGGCGGAGGTCGGCTAGACTTGCATAGAATAAAGGGAAGACCACCCCGTCGCGGTCGACGGGGTGGCCGAGCCTTGTTGCGGTCAGTTCGCCTTGAACGCCTCGGGATCGGCCGGGCGCAGGAAGAACTGGTCGAGGTAGTCCTTGCTTGCCCAGTTTTCCGCGCCGACATTGTACCAGCCGTCGGAGTCTTCGCTGCAGTCGGCCGGGACAGCCTTCTCGAGCTGGTCGTAGGTCATGATTTGCGGCTTGGTCAGGATGGACTGGATTTTCGGGCCCTGGCCTTCAAGCGTGCGCATCATGACGTTCCAGCCGAACTCGAAGTCGTCGCCCGGAGGCCAGGCGTGGATCGCCTGGGAGATGAAGTCCTTGTTGTTGCGCCAGTAGCACAGGGCGCCGATCTCGCCGCCGATCGAGAATGGAACCATGTCGCGGCCGCTCTGCTGCAGCGCGCGCAAGGCACCGAGCTCGGATGCCGACTGGATGATGATGCCGTTGAGATCGCCCGGATTGGTGGCCAGCCATTTCTGGATTTCGGACTGGGCGACCTGATCCGTCCACATGCCGGCGACCTGGCCCACGACCTTGATGTCGGGGTATTTCGCCAGCGCCTTCAGGACGCCGACATTCTGCGAATCCGACGCCGACGCGCCGGGAATGCCTTCGACGATCAGGACATTGCCCTTGCCATTGATCTGCTTGGCCATCCATTCGCCGAGCATGCTGCCGCCCACGACGAAATTCGCCGAAGTGTTCACGGCATAGGGCGAGGTGAGATAGCCGACCGCGGAAAAGACCGGGACGTCGCGCTGGTGGGCATATTCGACGGTCTGGTTCAGCGAGGTCGGGTTGGAGCAGCAGACGATGATCGCGTCGACGCCCTGGTCCACCAGCTGCCGCATCTGCTGGATCTGCGTGGAATCGTTGAGGTTCGACTGGGTGATGATGACGTCCTTGACCAGACCGAGCTTCTTCCATTTCGGAATGATCTCTTCCTGCAGCCGCTTCATGACGTCGGCGCGCCATGTGTTGCCGGCATAGGAACTGGCGTAGCCGATCGTCCATGGCGGCCCTTTCTTCGGCTTCCAGTCGCGGTAGGCGCTTTCCGCGAGCGGCTGCATCGGATCCATCATGTCCTTGTTGTAGAGCTCATCCTGGACGTTCTTGGGCAATTCATCCACACCACCGGCAAAAGCGGGGGTGACGCCGGCGATCGTTGCGACAACGGCAAGCGATCGCAACATGGTTGCGAATATCGTCAATTTTTCCTCCCTTGGCGCCGGGCGTTGGACCGTCGGCACGTTGAGTTCACTGGAACCCAAGGGGGACTATCGGGCAATCGGGACTTTGGAGGTAATACATTTTTGGAATGCATGATATACGCGCTTGCTATGGGGCCGATGACGCTCCACCCGCGACAGCGGAGCTCAAGCAAAGCGATCTTGCGCCCCCGCCCGGCTGATCGCGCGCGAATGGCGGACAGGCCGCCCTCCGGCCACGCAGTGGGGTCGCATGCGGCGGCCATGGCGTTCCTGCCGCTGATTTTCGAACTTTCCCGTCGCCATTGGACTGGCCGCGAAACCGGCCTTGCCGGCTTCGTCCGTCTATCCGGCGTCAGCGGCATGATCGGGGGCTGGGGAGGGCTGGCGCGGCTCCCAGACTCCCAGCTTGCGCAGGATGCGCACCTCATCGCGGATGAGGGTCGTCAGCGCGCGTATGACCGTCGTGGTCGGCCGCTGGCTGGATGTCGCCAGAAGCAGTTCCCGTTCGATCGGCGGGTTACGGATGCGCCAGTAGTTGATCCTGCCTTCTGCGACGAGGTTGTGGCAGCTCGAATAGGACAGGATGGTGTAGCCTATCCCGGCTTCGACAAGCCGCAAGGTCGAAGGCATGGCGTCGACCTCGACTTCGATGTTGGGCTCGATGCCGGCGGATCCGAGGATGTGATCCAGAACCACGCGCAGCCCATGCGGCCTTGCCGGCAGGATCATCGGCAAGCGGGACATCACGTCGGCGTCGACCGGGCCGGGCCCGAGATTGTGCGGGTCGCTCTTGGCGCCGAGCAGGAACAGCTCGTCGCGCAGAATGGGCTCAGCCAGAAGGTTGTTCATCCTCGGAGCGTTGTACAGGACCGCGACGTCGATCTTGCCCATCACCAGCCATTCGAGCAGATGGCCGCTGAAGCCTTCGATCACCCGCAGGCTCACCTGGGGGAACTGGGCACGGAAATTCTGCACCAGGGGCGCCGTCAGCACGACGCCGACCGATGGCGGCATTCCCAGCACGATCGTGCCGCGCGGGTTCGAGCGCAGCGCCGCCAGTTCCGTCTCGGCGCGCGCGGCCTGCTCGAGCAATGCCACGGCGTAGCTTTGCAGGATCTTGCCGGCTTCCGTAAGCACGATGCCGCGGCCGTTGCGGTAGAGCAGCGCGACGCCGACCTTGTCCTCCAGCGACTTGATCTGCCGGCTGAGCACCGGCTGGCTGATGGAGAGCGCCACCGCCGCGCGCGAGAAACTGCCGAACTCGGCCACGGCGGTGAACAGCTGCAGTTGCTTCAGATCGAACATGTAAATGCGGCCTCCGGCTCGAATGCGGTAACCGCATTGTCGAAGCACGCGGCAAACGCCGGAGTTTGGGACACAAGGCGATGGTTGACAAGTGAGGCCCAACCGGCGCGCTGCAAAGCTGTTATGCGGCGAGCGAAGCTTATGCTGCGCTCCGGAATTGGCTTATTTGCTAGCCCATGGCCCTCTGAACGAGCACGGCCTTCCCGGAGTAAAAACTTTGCAGACTCGAACGCTTGGGTTCGTTGGGCTCGGCCGCATGGGCGCGCCCATGGTAAGACGGCTTGCGGAAGCAGGCCACCACGTCATCGTCCATGATCGCAGGCCGGATGCCGCCGCGGACCTGCCGGGCAATTCGATAAGCGTCGCCGCCACGGCCGCCGCCGTCGCGGACGAGGCCGAGGTGGTGTTCTGCAGCCTGCCGACGCCGCCCATCGTCAAGGACGTGGTGCTCGGCGCCGACGGCCTGACATCGGGTTCGAAGGCCAAGGTGGTGATCGACCTGTCGACGACCGGGCCCAGCATGGCCAAGACCATCGCGGCGGAATTGGCCGGCCGCGGTATCGCCTGGGTCGACGCACCGGTTTCGGGCGGCATCGCCGGAGCCAGCAACGGCTCGCTCGCGGTGATGGTTTCGTGCAAGAAATCGGTATTCGACGAGATCGAGCCTGTGCTGGCCAATTTCGGCAAGCGGTTCTACTGTGGCGAAAACGCTGGCACCGCGCAGGTCGCCAAGCTCGGCAACAACATGATCGCGGCGGCCGTCATCCTGCTCTCCGCCGAAGCGCTTGCGATGGGTGTGAAGTCCGGACTGGACCCGCGCATCATGTGCGACATCATCAATGCGTCGAGCGGCCGCAACAGCGCCACCCAGGACAAGTTCCCCCGCGCGGTGCTGCCGGGAACGTTCGATTTCGGTTTCGCGACCGCCCTTTCCTACAAGGACGTTCGCATGTGCGTCGACGAGGCGGAAAATCTGGGCGTGCCGATGGTCGCGGGATCGCTGGTGAGGCAGATGCTCGCCGCCACGAATGCCCGTTTCGGACCGGACTCGGACTTCACCTCGATGGTGCGCATCGTCGAAGAATGGGCGGGAATAGAAATCCGCGCCTAGAGCGGCTCGGCGCTTCACCGAGCCGCTGAGCCGCTCTAAGTCTTTGTTTTTACGCAATTCCGGACGGAAAACCGCTCCACACTTTTCCTGGAATTGCTCTAAAAGGGCAGGAACCGCGGAGGACTTGGGATGGCAAGCTTCACGAAGCAATTGGCTGACACCCTGGTCGACCTGCCGTTGGAACTGTTCAGCCCGGCCGCTACCGCCAAGGCCAAGCTTTGCCTGCTCGATTTCCTCGGCTGCGCCTTCGAGGCGTCCGCGCTCGATCCGAGCCAGCAGGCGCTGGCCGCGGTGACGCCGGCGCGCGGCGGCCACATCATCGGCGAAACCCGGCAGGCCACACCAGCGGATGCGGCTTTCGTCAACGCGGTCAAGGGGCATGGACTGGTCCGCGAGGACATGCATGCCGGCTCCGTATGCCATCACGGCGTCGTCGTCTGGCCGCTGCTCCTGGCGCTGGCCGAGACGAAGACGGTTTCGGGGGCGGATCTGCTGCGGGCGGCGATCGTCGCCTACGAGGTCGGCGGCAGGCTCGGCCGGATGCTGATCGACCGGGAGCTTTCGACGCTGTTCAGGCCGACGGGACTGGTGGCTCCAATCGGCGCGGGATGCGGCGCCGCGCGGCTGCTCGGCCTCGACAAGAAGCAGACCGCGGCAGCGATCGCCTTTGCCGCCAACACGTCTTCCGGCCTGAACCAGTGGCCGCAGAGCGGCGGATCGGACATGTTCTTCCATCCCGGCTTCGCCGCGCGCAATGCATGGATGGCCGTCCAGCTTGCGGCCGCCGGCGCCTATGGCAGCCCGGACGCGCTCGAGGGAAAATCCGGCTATTTCGCCGCCTTCGCGCGCCGGCCGATGCCGGGGCCGGTGCAGCTCTTCCCCGATGGCGAGGCCGATATCCTGGCCGTTTACCACAAGGCGGCGCCCGCCTGTAATTTCGCCCAGACGGCCTGCCAGACCGCGCTGAAGCTCGTCGAGATGATCGGCCCCGGCGCCGCGCCCGTCGAAAGGATCCGTATCCGCGTCCCCGCCGCCGCCGCGGCCTATCCGGGATGCGACAACACCGGACCCTTCGAGCGTTCGCTTCAGGCCAAGATGAGCATTCCCTATGGCGTTGCGGCGGTGTTCGCCAGCGGCCACCTGTCGGAAGACAATTACCGGGACCTGCGGGACAAGGAGACGCTGCGGCTGATCGATGCCTGCGATCTCTCGGCGAGCGAGGAACTGACGGCGCAGTTTCCGGCCAGGCAAGGCGCCAGCATCGATGTCGTCCTCGGCGACGGGCGGCAGCTGTCGATGGGCCTTCAGGACGTCATGCCGGCCACCGAAGCCGAAATCCGCGAGCGCTTCCAGTCGGCTGCCGCGCCGATCGTGGGCGGCGAGGTGGCACGATCGATCGAGGACTTTGTCGACCGGTTGGACTCCAAGAAGGATGCCGGCCGGCTGATGCCGCTCTGCGCCACCAAGGAAAAGGCGAAGCAGCGAAAAGCCGCTTGAACGCCAAGGCCCGTGGAGGGGTCTGAATGACAGTTCGGCAGAGGACAGCTTTCGTTACCGGCGCGGCGAGCGGCATCGGCCGCGCCATCGCGACAAGCCTCAGGGCCGAGGGCGCGCGCATCGTGCTTGCGGACCGGCAGGCCGACACACTTCAGGCGTTGGCGAGCCAGTTGGGCGGCGAGGTCTTTCCGCTTCCGCTGGACATTGCCGACGCGTCGGCCGTCGATGCTTGCCTGGAGCAAGTGCCGGCGGAATTCCGCGACATCGACATACTGGTCAACAATGCCGGCCACGATATCGGCGGCCGCATTCGCTTCGACCAGGGATCGCCGGACGATTGGTCCGCGATCATCGAGACCAATCTGATCGGCCTGATGCGCGTGACGCGCGCGATCCTGCCAGGCATGGTCGCGCGGGGCCGCGGCGACATCGTCAATATGAGCTCGATCAGCGCGCTCCGGATCGTGCCCGAGCAGGCGCCCTACTCCGCCAGCAAGGCCGGCGTGCACATGCTGAGCGACATCATCCGCGGCGAGCTCGCGGAGACCCCGCTGCGCGTCATCGAGATCATGCCCGGCCTGACGCGCACCAACATCGTCACGACCCGGCACCGCGGCGACGAGGAAGCGGGGCGGCAATATTTCGAACGCTTCGGCATGGCGCTCGATCCCGAGGATGTGGCGCGCTGCGTGATGTTCGCGCTGAGCCAGCCGCCGCATGTCCAGATCGCGCAGATGTTCGTGCTGCCGACGAACAGATGGTAGGTCCCGGCCAACGGCTGTAGTCGTCCGCCCTTGAACCGGCTGCTGCCAGCCGGTTCAGTGCACGGCGGCGTACATGATGCGGCTTTCGGTTGCCTCGGCGATGTCCATCTCCTCGACAACGCGTCCCTGCCGCGCAACGAGGATGCGGTCCGAGAGAGCGAGGATCTCGGGCAGATAGGACGAGATCACCACCACCGCCATGCCGCTGTCGGCAAGCTCGTTGATGAAGTTGTGGATCTCGACGATGGTGCCGACATCCACGCCGCGCGTCGGCTCGTCCAGGACGACCAGTTTCGGCTTCTGGATCAGGGCTTTCGACAACACCACCTTCTGCTGGTTGCCGCCGGACAGCTCGATCACGCGCGCGTCGGCGTCGATCGCCTTTACGCCCAGCCGCTTGGTCCAGGCCGTGGCAAGCTTGCGTGCGTCGCTCGGCGTGACCACCGTCAGCGGATTGATGCCGGTCGCCAGCGCGCCGAGCTGGACGTTTGCGGCAATTGTCATCGTCTCGAAGAAGCCCTCGATCTTGCGGTCCTCGGTGACATAGACGATGCCGTCGCGCACCGCGGGGCGCGGCGTTCGGTAGCGGACCGGCCGGTCCTCGAAGCGCACCGTGCCGCCGTGAAAATAGTCCCGCTTCAAGACGCCGGCGACAATCTTCATCGTCTCCGTCCGTCCTGCGCCGACAAGGCCGAACATGCCGGTGACCTGGCCCGCGAACACCGAGAAGGAGGTGTTGCGGACCGTGTTGCCCATCGAGAGGTTCTCGACGCTCAGGATCTTGTTGCCCATCGGCCGCGCCTTGCGCCGGTCGCCGGCGTAGAGCTCGCCGGACAGGCTTCGCCCGACCATCGCCTGCACGATGCGATCGCGGTCGAAATTGCGCGTGTCGTCGGTGACGACGACCTTGGCGTCGCGCATCACGGTGATGCGGTCCGACAGGTAAAGCGCTTCCTCCAGCGCGTGGCTGATGAAGATGATCGCGATGCCCTGCTCCTTCAGCCGGCGGGCCAGGTTGAAGAAGTGGAATTTTTCTTCCGGCGTCAGCGTCGCCGTCGGCTCGTCGAAGATGATCAGCCGGGCATGGTGGTGCACGGCGCGGGCGATCTCGACCATCTGCTTCTTGCCGGCGCCCAGGGTGGAAACCTGCGAGGTGGGATCGACGTAGAAATTAAGCGACAACAGATAGCGCTGCGCCTGGATGTTGAGGCCGCGCAGGCGGTTGAAGAGCTTTTCGTCGCCAAGATAGATGTTCTGCGCCACCGACATGGACGGAACCAGGTTGGTCTCCTGGAAGACCATACCGACGCCGTGCGCCAGCGCGTCGGAGGGCGAGTTGAAAACCGTCGGCTTGCCGTCCAGGACCATCTCGCCCGAGGACGGCTGATAGACGCCGGCAAGCACCTTCATCAGCGTCGACTTACCGGCGCCGTTCTCGCCGAGGATGGCATGGATCTCGCCCGGACGGACGTCGAGGTTGACGTCCGAGATCGCGAGCACGCCGCGGAAGTCCTTGGACACCCCGCGCAATTGAACCAGTGAATTCATGCCGCCGTCTCGTCGTCGATTGCCACGATCTTGCCCGAGCCCTTGGCGCCGGCGATCAACCTGCCGCCTGCCTCGCAGAGCGACGTCACGCCATGGACATCGCCATCGGCGCGGCTCTGGTAGCTGCGCAGCATGGCCATGCGATCGTCGCATCGCACCACCAGGCCGGTGGACCATGTCGGCGACCACGGCTTGAGCATGTTGAGCTTCTTGCGAGCGCCGCCCTGGATCGGTTCGAGAAAGCTCTTTCCGGTCGCCAGCGCCGGCGCGATCCAGTAGGCCGGCTCGATCGTGTCGACCATGCGGCGCCGGTATTCGTCCTCCTTGAGCACGAATTCGACCAGCGGATTGCGCGGCGCGAACATCGCCAGCCAAAAGCCGCCCGAAGCCGATGGCGTCATGCGGCCCGGATAGGCTGGCAGAGCCGCGAGCGCGACGCGGGGCTGCGAGCCGCCCGTCAGCGCAAGGACGCGATGCCGCCACGCTTCGGCGACGAAGATGTCCTTTCCCGAAAGCGCCAGCCCTGCAGCGAACTCCAGCCCGCCCAGAAGCCGTTCGGCGCGGCCGCTGCCGGTGTCGATCCGCCACACCGAGCCGCTCGCCGACTTGGTCATCAGGTCGCGCTTCCACTCGCTCGCCGCGTGGCGATCCGATCCGACGGCGACGAACAATGTCGTTGGATCGGCGAAGGCCATGGCCGTCACGCAAGATGGGTTGAGGCCTTCGATGGCCAGCGGCCGCGAGGCGGCGCCGGGGCCTTCCAGGAGAATTCCGCGTCCTTCCACCGCGATCGCCAGGCTTTCGCCCAGGGCGGCGATGCTGGTCACCGGTCCCTCCATCGAACAACGTGCGCTCAGCTCAAATTGCGAGGCATCGCCGGCGGTCGACAGCGTCAGCAGATCGTTGCCGGAAGAGCAGAGCATGCCGTCATGCGCGGCCGTGAGATTGTCGACGCCGTCGAGCTGCATCAGCACCGGCATCGCATCCAGCTTGGCGTTCGGGCGCAGGGGCCCGTCCAACGGCGGCACGGTGCTGCCGGTGAGATCGAAGCCGCGAAAATTGGCCCAGGCTTTATAGATGGCGGCGATCATGAGCGGGCGCCCCAATAGGCGTCCTGCGCGCACCAGTTCGGATCGGCATCGGGCAAGCGGTAGCGCCCGATGCGGTTGTTGGAGACGCCACCGAGATAGAGCCAGCCGCGATGCTCGCGCATCGAGGTGATCATGGGATGGTTGAGGCCGCCGAGGTCCCAGAGATTGTCGAGGATCTCGCCCTTCTCGTTGAACTTCACCACGCAGCCGGTGTTGATGTTGGGATAGAGCCACTGGTCGGGCGCGACGCGACGGGCCATCCGCTTGCGGAAGCCTGGCATGCGCAGCGCCAGATCGAGCGCGGGTCCGCGCATGCCGAGCAGCGCCAGCCAGTAATTGCCGTCGGAAGACCGGTTGATGTTGTCCGGGTAGCCCGGAAGGTTGGAGATCACCTTCTCGACCTTGCCCTTCTTCGGACCGTCGAAATAGTAGCGGCTGATCGAGCAGGTCCAGCTCTCCGCGAACATGAAGGATTGCCCGTCGGCGCACATGGCGACGCCGTTGGCGAACACCAGTTTCGGGATTTCCGTGTGCGTCTTGCCGGTGCGCGGATCGTAGCAGATGATGCGGCCGCTGGCGCGGCTCTCGAGCGCGTCAGTCGCCCAGTCCTCCTGCTCGTAGCGGATGGTCGCCTCGCTGAAATAGATGCGGCCGTCCGGCGCGACATCGACGTCGTCGGCCAGCCGAAGGCGCGAATCGTCCACCACCGAGAACCAGCTGCGGTTCGTCTCGTCGGTCAGCTTGGTGACGGTCTTGTCGGGCGCCACCTGGAAAAGCCCCATGCCGCCGATGCAGACGAGCAGATTGCCGGTCTTGTCGAAGGCCATGCCGAGCGGGTGGCCGCCGATATGCGCGAACACCTCGGAGCGCTTATGGTCGGGACCGAAGAAGCGCACGATGTCGCCGTGGCGCGTGCCGCAATAGAGATTGTCGTCGCGATCGAGGATGACGTCCTCCGGCCCTTCGATCTCGCCGAGGCCGATGATCTCGACGGAGCGCAGCCGGTCGTTGAGCACATAGGGGGAGCCTGGCGCATCGACTTGCGGCGAAGGCGGCAACGACAGATAGGCGGGCGAGACATAGACCTTGGCGAGGATGCGGTGGCGGTGCTTCTGCCAACGCATGTCGACGAAGACGGCCAGCAAAAGGATCGCGCCGAGGATCGTTGAATTTATCGGACCGCTGATGCCGAGATTGATCAGGCCGTTGGTCAGCATGAGCACGAGCAGGCTGCCGATGATTGCCTTGGCGACGGAGCCGCGGCCGCCACCGATGGCGGTGCCGCCGAGCACCGCGGCGGTCAGCGCCTGAACCTCCAGGCCGACGCCGGTGTCGGATCCCGTGCTGCCGAGCCGGGCCGCGAACAGCAAGCCGGCGAGCGCGCACATGGTGCTCGACGCGACATAGGTTAGGAACACCATGAAGCGCACGTCGATGCCGGCATTGAAGGCCGAGCGGCGCGCCCCTCCGACGGCCGTCAGCCGCCAGCCGGGCCGCATGCGCGACAGCATCAGATGCCAGGCGAGCGCGATGATCAGCGTGATCACCAGCGACACCGGAACTCCGAGCACCGTGCCTTCGCCGATGAACACCCACAGATCCGACATCGAGAACCCCGACATGATCGAGGTGGACATGCGCACGAAGACGATCTCGTAGAGCGAGCGGAAGATGATGAGGCTGACCAGCGTCGTCAGGAAGGCGCGCAGCCGCAGATAGCCGATCAGCACGCCGTTGATGGCGCCGCAGATCATTCCCATGACGAGAATGCCGACGAGAACCGCCGGCACCGGCAGCTCGTAGACATTCACGCCGATGAGCGAGAACAGGACGGCAAGCGAAAAGACCGAGGCCACCGAGAGGTCTATGCCGCCCGAGATCATGACGACGGTGAGCGCCAGGACGACAAGCCCGAATTCGGCGAACTGGCGCGCCAGATCCGACAGGCTGGAGAGCGAGAGGAAGTCGGGAATGATCGATCCCATCACCAGCACCGTCAGAACGAGCGCGGTGAACGGGATGGCGTTGTCGACCCATCGCTTGGACATGATCTCCCCGATCAGATGATCGGGGAGATAGCGCGAGCGCAGTGACGCTAGGATGTCGCTGGACATGATGCTGATTGACTTGCCCCGGCTCACTTCAACTGGTCGAGCGACCAGCAGGTGCGCGGACCGATATTGTCCTTGGTCAGCAGCGTCAGCGGCGTGTAGTAGGAGGTCTTCGATTCACCGGCCTTGGCGGACGACAGCAGCGTCTGGACGATCTGCTGGTTGATCGCGTTGCCCTGCAGCGGCACGTCATAGCTGATGATCAGGTCCAGAAGCCCCTTCTCGATGTTGTCGCAGCCGATCTGATTGCCGCCGCCCGAGGTCACGACATAGACGTCGTTGGCCTTGCCCGCCGCCTGGATGGCAGCGCCGGCGCCGACATCCTGGTTGTCCCAGTTGCCGATCACGCCGCAGAGGTCGGGATGCTGCTGCAGCACCGTTTCCATGATGGCGCGCGCCTTGGCCGGATCATACTGGGCGGCCTGCTCGGACACGATCTTGATCGCCGGGTCCTTGGCGAAGGTCTGCTTGTAGGCATAGAGCTCATAGAGATCCGAGGCCGCGGTGGGCTGGCCGCGGATGATCGCGATCTTGCCAGACTTGCCCGATCCCGTGCCGCACTGCTTCACCAGCGCGTTCGCCTCGATATAGCCGACGCGCGACCAGTCGGCGCCGACATAGGCGTCGGTCGGCACGACCGATTCCAGGTTGAGCTGGACCACCTTGATGCCGGCGTCCATGGCGCGCTTCAGCAGGCGCGCATAGGACTGGACGTCCGGATTGTGGGCGATGATCAGGTCGGGCTTCTCGGCGATCAGCGCCGTCAGCGCGCGCGTGCCGGCATCCGTGCTCCAGTTCGGGTCGCGGATCTCGAGCGTGTAGCCGAGGTCGGCCGCCTGCTTGCGCATGATCGCCGCCCAGCCTTCCGTCAGGTCGAAGCCCATGGCCAGCGGAATGAAGACGACGCGCTTGCCCTTGAGACCGTCATAGAACGGATTGCGCGACGGATTGTCGAGGCCGTCATCGGCGTGAGCGGCCCTGACCAGCCCGAGCGCCATGAGCCCGGCCGCCAGGATACTTCTGAATTTCATGGTTTCCTCCCGTTGAGATTGCAAGCTCTGTTCAGATGTCGCCCTGGCTCTGTTGCGAAGTCTGCTCGTCCCTCGGATTGATGAAGCTATCGACCGTGATGGCGAGCAGCAGGATCAGGCTCTTGATGAGGTTCTGCATCGTGTAGGTGATGTCGAGGATGGTCATGCCGTTGAGGAGCACGCCGACCAGCAGCGTTCCGACCAGCACGTTGCGCACGCTGCCGCGGCCGCCGCTGAGGCTGATGCCGCCGAGCACGACGACCAGCAGCACGTCATAGATCATCGTCGAGTTGTAGACGCGGGTGCTCATTCCCGAGACGGCAGCGGCCATCACCACGCCGGCAAGGAAGGCGATCAGGGCGCTGATCACATATTGCGCCACGATCAATGGGCGCAGCGGCAGACCGGTGATGCGTGCGGCGAGCGCGTTGTCGCCGGCCGCGTAGACGAACCGGCCGAAGCGCGTGCGCATGAGCACGAGCGCGACCAGCGCGGCCAAGACCGCGAAGGCGACGATCGGCATCGGCAGGCCAAGGAAAGCACCCTGCCCGAGGGCATCGAACCACGCGACGCCGGCAGGCGAATTCTGAACGTCAATCTGGAACAGGAAGGCTCGTCCCGAGCCATACATCACAAGGCCCATCGCAAGCGTCGTGAAGATGGCGGGAATGTCGGCGTAAGCGATCAGGATGCCGCTTGCCAGGCCGATGGCCAACGCCAGCAAGGCGCCGTAGACCAGAGCCGTGTCGAAGGGCGTGCCGGCTTGCGCCATCGAAAGCACCCAGGACAGCGACACCACCATGGTCGCCACCATGGCAAGGTCGATGCCGCGGCCGATGACGACCAGCCCCATGCCGAGGCCCAATATGCCGAGGATGGAGACGCTGCGTACCAGTGCGATTAAATTTCCGGCGGTCAGGAAATTGTTCAGCGTGGCGGCAAAGACCACGAACAGCGCGACGGCGAGCGCGAACACCACGCCCTCCTGCGACAACCGCGCCTTGGCCATTGCGCCACCTCCCGAACCAGGCCTTTCGGCCCGGTCGCGAACCCCCTTCGCGACCTGCTTTTCCTCCGGGCGACCATCCCCTTTTTGGGTGGCTCAAGACATATCCGCTCAGAGAATATCAGTTATGTTTCATGTCGGATCGGGCATAGCGCGCGGCATTGGGTGGAGCTTTGGGAGCAGAAGGCCGGACGCGTTCGGCAAGGCCTGCCATGCGATAAGCGCCATAGCTGTTATCCGGATTCCGTACAGCCTCGTCGCTTCACTCCTCCTTGCCAATCACGCAAAACTGCTGACCGACAGACGGGGGCGCTAAGGCGCCCCTTACACCGGGAGGAAATGATGACGGACGAGCCGCGCAAACAGACGTCGGGGGTCTACAGACGCCGAGTGGGCGATGCCATGATCACCGTCATCAATGACGGTTTCCTCGATATCAGCGTGGCCATTCTGCGCGGAACGGAGCGCGGCGACATGGAGGGCCTGATGCGCGAGCAGTTCCGCCATACGGAGCCGCGCCTGACGGTCAATGCCTTCGTCATCGAGACCGGCAAGAACACCGTCCTGGTCGATGCCGGCGGCGGATCGACCACGGTCTATTCCATGGGGCTGCTGCCGCAGAATCTCGAGGCCGCCGGTTTCAAGCCCGCGGACTTCGATACCGTTCTGCTCACGCATATCCATCCCGACCATTCGAGCGGCCTCATCGACACGGCCGGCAAGCCGCTCTTCCCGCGTGCCGAGATCATCGTGCACGAGGACGATCTCGACTTCTGGTCCGATCCGGAAAAGCGCGGAAAGTCGGCGGCGGCCGTGCCCTATGCCGGCTCGGCGGATGCCTTGCTGACGACATATCGGGGCCGCTTCCGCCCGACGAATGGCGGGGACGTGGTGCCGGGCATCAGGCAGCTGCCGCTGCCTGGACATACGCCCGGCCATAGCGGCTATCAGCTCGACTCGGCCGGCGAGACGCTGGTGATGTGGGGCGACACGGTGCATGTGCCGGAGATCCAGATTCCGCGGCCGCAGGTCACCAGCGAGTTCGACGTCGACGAAGCGCTGGCGCATGAAAACCGGTGCAAGATCTTCGAGCATGTCGCCAACGAGCGGCTGCTCGTCACCGGCGGGCACCTGCACCTTCCCGGCTTCGCGCATCTGGTGAAGGCTGGCGCGGGCTACCGGCTGGTGCCGGAAGCCTGGCTGGTTCAGCTTTAGAAAACGGACACGGAAAAATGGGGCCGGCCCGATAGGACCGGCCCCGATCCGTTTCGCGAGAACTATCAGTCGGTCACTTCGACCCAGGTCTTGCTCTTTGCGTCGTATTTGACCAACGTCACCTGCTCGGCGGTGATGGTGATGTGGCTCTGCTCGGTGAAGCCGATGGTGCCGGTCATGCCCTTGAAGCCCTGGACCGCGTTGAAGCCTTTCTGCAGGTCTTCCGGCTTCGTCGACTTCACGTCCTTGATGACCTGCGCCAGCATCTTGATGCTGTCATAGGCGCCGGCCGAGAACGGCGTGGCATCGACGTTGAACTTCTTCTTGTAGGCGTCCTTGAACGCCAAAAGTTCCGGACCCGGATGCAGCTCTGTCGTCAGCATCGCGGTGATGGTCCCGTCGGCAAGGTCGCCGGCCAGCTTCGAGTAGGTGTCGTCGGCATTGGTTTCGTCATTGCCGTAGACGATGGCGTCATAACCGATCGAATGCAGGTCCTGCACGAAGGCGGCCTGATCCTGCGGCGTCAGCCAGACGTCGACGCATTTAATGCCCGCCGCCTTGATGGCGTTGACCTCCGGCATCAGGCCGGCGGTCGCACCCGTCGACCAGTTCTCGGTGATCGCGTGATCCATAGCGATCTTCTTGCCGGCCTTGTCATAGGCAAGCTGGATGCCGAACAGACCGCCCTGCCCATAGGTGGATGGATCATGCAGCACCGCAAGGCCGTCGGGGCAGTGCTTGAGCGCATGCTGGCCGATCTTCTCGCCCCAGGCGAAGGTGTTGAGGCCGAAGTCGAAGACCCACGGATTGGGCGGGCTGGTCGGACCGTCCGGATTGACGGTCAGGCCGCCATCGTCGACGACACCGATGGTCGGGAACTTGTGGCGCTGCGCCAGCTGCGCCGTGACCGGGCCCGTATCCGGCGAACCGGCGATGGCGATCGCGCCCTGCGACATCAGCTTTTCATAGAGCTGGCCGGACAGCGTGGCCGACGCATTGTCGTTATGCGGGTCGAGCTTGAAGGTGTGGCCATCGACACCGCCGGCGGCGTTGACCTCATCGACCGCCATCTGCGAGCCGTTCACGGTGGCGACGCCGGTCGAACCATAGGCGCCGGTCGTTCCCGCGATCAGGCCGATGAGATATTCATCCGCGGCGCCGGCTTGAACGCCGAGCCCCCAGAAAGCCGTCGTGGCCAGCAACATCGCGGAAGTCGTCGCGAGTTTTCTCATGTTTGATTTTCCTCCCTGCGATCGGTGGGCATGAACCGACAACCCGATCGCTCAATTTGCCCTGCGCTTCCCGCGCCCTCTCGGTCTCGAATTTTGCTATCCCGTTGCCCGGCCTTGTCAACGCGAGCGCCAGCGCTCCGGAACCGGTTCCGCGACCTTCCAAACGCCGCTGCAGAAACCCGCCGAGCACGATCGCCGACGCGATCGTAAGGAAGCTCGATTCTCGGTCTAACTCATTATTTTTATTTACTTTTTATGCCAAATTGGCTTGATCTCTTCGCGCATGAAGGCACGTCCCGGGCAGGCCTCGTCGCCCCGCGTTTCAACGCTCCGAAACGCCGTCCAATCGCTGCGCTCATAGCTGTTATGTCACTCGCATCAGCTATTTCCGGACTGTCACTTTCGACTAGGTATTTTGGTACCGGCGCAGCATGCCAGAGCTGGACATTCGGTATGAAACCCGGGGCGACATGGAACCCCGGCCCGACGGTTCACGGATGAACCGGGGCGGCTATCCAACGGAAGCGTCTCCCGCGAGGCGATCAAGCCGGCTGAGGAGGCGACGCCGGCCGGAGGAGAGGGGAAAGCCACCAGTGCTGCAATTCGTGTTGAGCGGGGTAGCGATAGGATCGATCTACGGTCTGATCGGCATGGCGCTCGCGATCTCGTTCTACGTCACCCGCATCATCAATTTCGCGCAGGGCCAGCTGATGATGGTGACCGTGATGGTCACCGCCGAGCTCGCCTCTTCCGGCTATCCGGTCTGGCTGGCCGCGCTTGCCGGCCTGGCGTGCTCGTGCATCGTCGGCATCCTGTCCTATGTCATCGCGGTGCGGCCGATCCTTTTGTCGAACCGCTTCAGCTTCGGCTGGCTGGTGTCGACGCTGGGCTTCGCCGTGATCGTGGAAAACGCGGCCGCCTATATCTGGGGCCCGACCTCGCAAGCCTTCCCGCCGATCCTCAACGGCATCAGCCTGCCGATCGGTGGCGCGGTGCTGACCGCACAGCAGCTTCTCGCCATCGTCACCGCCGCGGTGCTTGCCGCCGGCTTCGAGATCGTGCGGCGCTACACGCTGTTCGGCAAGCTCGGCATGGCGACGGCGGCCGACCCCGAGATGGCGTCGGCCATCGGCGCCAACACCACTATCGTTGCCATCGTCGCCTTCGCGATCTCCGCCATCTACGCCGGGATCGCAGGCCTGCTCATCGGACCTTCGACCTTCGCCAATCCCTATCTCGGCGATACGTTCGGCACCTACGGCTTCATCGCCATGATGATCGGGGGCGGCACCGAGCGGCCGATAGCGGCGATGTTCGGCGGCCTGCTGCTCGGCGTCTGCGCCGAAGGCGCCAACGCGCTGATCAATTCGCAGGCTTCGGACTGGTTTCCCTTCATCGTGCTCGTGCTCATCCTGATCGTCTCGCCCAAAGGCCTGTTCAGCACCAGCAATCCACTGTTTCGCCCGCGCCGGGTGGCCGTGACGCGCGGCTGAGGTCGAGCATGGCCCCTGCATTCGATACTCAGTCGGGCACCGCCGCTCCAAGGCTTCGCATCGGCCGCTGGCGCGCCGCCGGGCTGGCCGCCGTCCTGATCGCCTATCTGGCGGCGACCGCCTATGTCGCCCACACCGACCTCGGCCTCCAGAGCCTGGTGCTGGTGGCCGCGGTCTTCGGCATCCTCGCCATCAGCCTCGACCTGGTGGCCGGGATGCTCGGCCTCTACTCACTGGGCCAGGGAGGCTTTTTCGGGATCGGCGCCTACGCGACGACGATCCTTGCCAACGACTATGGCTGGAACGCCTTCGGCCTGCTGGCGCTGGTCCTGGCGGCGACGGGGCTGATCGGGATGGCTGTGGGCGCGATGTCGCTCAGGGTCAGTGGCCTCTACTTCGCCATCACCACCTTCATCTTCACGCTGGTGCTGACGGTCCTGGCGACCGACATGGTCACCGTCACCGGCGGCCTGCAGGGCTTGCTCGGCCCGGCCTTCCCGGATTTCCCGGCAAGCCTGGAATGGCTCGGCACACCCTTGGTGTGGTGCATCATGCTGGCGCTGCTCGCCTGCCTCGGCCTGGTCTGGAACATCCGCCATTCGCCGCTCTACCCGATCCTGCTTTCGATCCGCGACGCCGAGCCTTTCGCCGAGGCAGCCGGTGCCCGCACTGCGGCGATCAAGGTCGGCGTCTTCAGCGTCTCGGCGGCGATGGCCGGAGGGGCTGGCTGGCTCTTTTCCTTCCTCGGCGTTGTCTCTCCTAGCCAGTTCGACTGGTCAGTGTCGCTGAACGTGCTGGTGATGGTGCTGATCGGCGGCATCAACACCAGCATCGGTCCGGTCGTCGGCGCGATGTTCGTCTCGATGTTCCCGAATGTCGTCAACATCAATCCCTGGCTGCAGGAGATCGTCTACGGAGCGCTGTCGATCCTGGCGATCACGCTGTTGCCCGACGGCGTCGTCGGTATCGCGCGGCGCGCGCTTGCCCGGCGCGCCGGCGGCATTGCTCCGGCCGCGGAAGCCGCCTCGGCCGAAGCCATGCCCACCGCGCCCGCCACCGCGGCCTCGCCCGCTTCGCCGACAGACTCCGAGGTCATCGTGGAATGCCGGGGTATCGAATTCGGCTACGGGCTCGGCCCGAAGGTGCTGCGCAATGTCGACCTGGCCGTCCGCCGCGGCCACATACACGGACTGATCGGCCCGAACGGTTCGGGAAAAAGCACTTTGGCCAATGTGATATCGGGGCGCCTGACGCCGCATGCCGGAGAGGTCCTGCTCAAGGGCACGCGCGTTGACGGCATGCCAGCGAGCAGCCGTTCGCGGCTGGGACTGCGGCGCACCTTCCAGGCCGCGCAGTTGGTCAAGGAACTGACGCCGACGCAGAACGTCATGGTCGGGCTCTTCGACCGCGTGCCGCGCATCGTCGGCCGCGCGCCGCTCTGGCCGATGCTTGCCTCCGGCCGGCGCGATCTCGCGGCCATGCAACGCCGCGCCAGCGAGGCTCTCAGCCTCGTCGGCGCCGGCGACTGGACGGCAAGGCAGGTGGCGGACGTGCCGCACGGCATCGAGCAACTGACCCAGCTCGCCTCGGTCTGCGTCGCCGGGCCGGACATCATCGTGCTCGACGAGCCGGCGACCGGACTTTCCGCCAAGGAGGTCAGGCATCTGGCCGCGATCCTGGCCAATCTCAAAACCCAGGGCGTGACGATGATCATCATCGAGCACCAGACGCGTTTCCTGTTCCCGCTCTGCGATCGCGTGACCGTGCTCAACGCCGGCGAGGTGATCCTCACCGGCTCGGCCGACGAAGTGCGCGCCGACCCGGTGGTAAGACAGGTGTATCTCGGCGAATGAGCGAGCAGCCCACTCTCGAAATCAACTCGCTGAGCGCCGGCTACGGCCGCTTCGATATCGTGCGCGACGTGGCGCTCAGCGTCGGCAAGGGCGAGGCCGTCGCCTTGCTCGGCCCGAACGGCGCCGGCAAGACGACGGTGCTGCGCGCGATCATGGGCCTCGTCAAGCAGCGGCGCGGCCTGATCCGGATCGGCGGCACCGACGTCTCGGCGCTGCCCACGCACCGCATCGCACGCGGGCTTGCCGCGATCGCGCCCGAGGGACGCCGCCTGTTCCTCGACCAGTCCGTTGAGGACAATCTGCTCCTGGGTGCCCTGCATCTGCGGCACGACAAGGCCCGCATCCAAACATTGCTCGCCTCGGTCTACGATCTCTTCCCGGTCCTCAAGGCCTATCGCCAGCGGCTGTCGTCGTTCCTGAGCGGCGGCGAGCAGCAGATGGTCGCGATCGGCCGCATGCTGATGAGCGACCCAGAGATCATGCTGCTCGACGAACCCTCGGTGGCGCTTTCTCCGGTCGCCGTCGACATCGTGGTCAAGGCGATGCTGGAGCTGCGCAAGCGCGGCGCCTCGCTGCTTCTGGTCGAACAGCGCACCGACGTCGCAACCCGCGTCTGCGACCGGCTCCATGTCATGACGCATGGCGAGATCGTCGACGAGATGAAGCCGGAGACGATCCGCTCCGGCGGCATGTCGATCCTCAACAAATATCTCGGCTAGAGCAATTCCAGGAAAAGTGCGTAGCGGTTTTCCGTCCGGAATTGCGTAAAAACAAAACTTAGAGCGGTTCGGCGATTCCGTGAAACGCTGAACCACTCTAAAGCCCGAGACTGTCTCGGTCGACGTTACGCCTCTCAGGCCGAGGCGGCGTAGCGCCGGGCGAGCGCCGACATGCCGACGGCCAGCACCAGGATCCCGCCCTTGAAGATCGGCTGGAAATGGGTGGGCGCGCCGAAGATGCTGAGCCCGTTGAAGCCGACCGCCAGGATCAGCACGCCGACCAGCGTTCCGGTGATGTGGAACTCGCCCTCGCGCAAGGTGGCGGAACCGAGGAACACCGCGGCGAAGGCGTCGAGCAGATAGCCGTCGGCGGCGGCCAGCGTACCGCTGCCGAGCAGCGACGACAGCAGCGTTCCGGTGAGCGCGGCGCAGAAGCCGGCGGTGGCGAAGGCGAAGATCTTGATGCGGTCGACGCGGATGCCCGAGAGCCTCGCAGCCTCCATATTGCTGCCCACGGCCTGCATCTTCTGGCCGATATCGGTCTTGTTGAGCACCGTCCACAGCGCCAGCAACACCACGACCATGATGATCACCGGGTTGGGCAGGCCGAAGACGATCCGGCCGAGCGAGATGTCGGTGAAGGCGCGCGGGATGCCGGTGGCGATCGGAAAGGCGCTGTAGGTGAAACCGATGCCCGTCAGCATCGTTCCGATGCCGAGCGTGGAGATCACCGCATTGATCCTGACCTTGGTGACGAGCAGGCCGTTGAGGATGCCGATCCCCGAGCCGAGAGCCAGGGCACACGCGATGCTCAGCCAGATCGGAAAGCCCTCATACGCCATCAGGCCGGTGACGATGAGGCCGACGAAGCTCGCGACATAGCCGATGCTGAGATCGAACTCGCCGACGACCAACGTATAGGTCAGGCCGCTGGCGATGATCGCGGTGAGCGAGGCCTGGCTCAGGATGTTGAGGAAGTTCGCGCGCGACAGGAAAATGCCGGGGGCATTGATGGAGAAGAACAGCACCATCAGCAGCAGCCCGATGATCGTTCCGTAGCGCGACAGGCCGATCAACGCGGTCCGCTTCCACGAGGATTTGCGGGGCTGCGGCGCTTCCTTTGCCACGGGCACAGTCTCGGCCGTCATGCGGCTTCTCCTTGATCGTCATGCGCGTCTTGATAGCTGAGCTCGATGATGCGCGCTTCGGTGATGTCGGCGCCGGTGAGTTCGCCGGTGATGCGGCCCTCGCGCATCACCAGGACGCGGTCGGCCAGCAGCGTGAGTTCCTCCACGTCGGAGGAAATCACCAGGATGCCGACGCCGGAACGGGCAAGCGCGCGGATGGCGTCGTGGATCTCCTCGCGCGCGCCGACGTCGACGCCCCGCGACGGCTCGTCGAGGATCAAAAGCCTGGTGCCGGCATTCAGCCAGCGCGCGATCAACGCCTTCTGCTGGTTGCCGCCGGAAAGGCCAGCGATCTTGGCGGCGACGCCCGGCGTCTTGATGCCGAGATGGGCAACGAGGCTTTCCGCCTGCCGTCGGCTCTTGGCGTCGGACAGGAACGGAAGACCAGGCACGCTGCGCAGCAGCTTCAGCGTCGAGATGTTGATGTTGAAGGCAACCGACTGCTGCAGCATCACCCCTTGCGAGCGACGCTCTTCCGGCACCAGCGCGATGCCCGCTTTCACCGCTTCGGACGGGTTGGCGACGTGGAGCCGCTTGCCGTCCAGTTCGAAATGGCCGACCTCCGGGCGAGCGAGCCCGGCGACGAGATGAGCGAATTCGGTGCGGCCGGCCCCGACCAGCCCGCCCAGCGCCAAAACCTCACCCTTGTAGAGATCGAGGCTCACATCCTTCACCGCCTGCTTCCAGGCAATGGAGCGCGCGGAAAAGACCGGCTGCCGGCTGCGGTCGGCAGCAAGCCGGTCGCGCTCGTCCGGCGTGCGGATGGCGTGGCCGATGATGGCGCGGACCAATCCCTTCTTGTCCAGCGCGCCGCGCTCGGCCTCGTTGACGATGCGGCCGTCACGCAGCACGGTGATCCTGTCGCAGAGCTGCAGCACTTCTTCCAGCCGATGCGACACATAGAGGATGGCGACGCCCTGAGCGGCAAGGTCGCGGATGATGGCGAAGAGCTGCTCGCTTTCCGGCTCGGAGAGCGAGGCTGTCGGCTCGTCCATGGCGATCATGCTGGCGTCTCGCGTGAGCGCCTTGCCGATCATGACCAGCCAGCGCTGGGCGACCGACAGCTCCGAGATTTTGGTATCGAGCGGAAAACGGATGCCGACGCGCTCGGCCGCGGCGCGCGCCGCGACGCCCGAGCGCTTCCAGTCGATCATGCCGAACCGCGTCGCCTTCGGCGCGCCAAGCAGCATGTTCTGCAGGGCGCTGAAATGCGGAATCAGGTTGAGTTCCTGATGGATGAAGGCAAGCCCGGCGCGTTCCGACGCCTGTGGTGAGCCCATCTGAAGCTCGTTGGCCGCGATCATCACGCTGCCCTGGTCCGGGCTGGTGACGCCGGCTAAACAACGAATAAGCGTCGACTTGCCGGCGCCATTGGCGCCGACAAGGCCGTGCACCCGGCCGCGCTCGATGTCGAGATCGGCGCGGTCGAGCGCAAGTTCTCCCGCAAAGGATTTGGTCAGGCCACGGATGCGCATCCATGCGTCGGCGGCCGAAGCGGTCGCCGACACCTAGCCACTCCGTTTCACGGAGCGGCCCGACCGGCAGGTCTCACATGCCATTGGGATGTTCGGCCATGAACTTGTCGACATTGTCCTTGGTCACCACCACGCCGGGGATCTCGATGGTCTTCGGCTGCCAGGAATCGCCGGCCTTCTGAGAGTCGAGAATGGCCTGGAACACTTCCTTGCCTTCCTGATAGGCGGGCTGCCAGACGGTGGCCGTCATGTCGCCTTCCTTGACCAGCTGCAGGGCCTGGGCGCTGCCGTTGATCGACACGGTGGTCACGTCGGTGCGGCCAGCCTGGCGCAGCGCCGCGACGGCGCCCTGCATCGGCTCGTCCCAGCACGACCAGATGGCGAGCGGCGTGTCGCCGCCGGCCGGATGCGCGGTCAGCCAGGCCGCGGCCGTGGCGTTGCCGAACTGGACCTGTCCGGGCGCGACCACTTCGCTGTAGTCCACCTTGACGTCCGACTTGCCCTTGACGCCTTCGTCGAAGGCTACGCCGCGGTCGATGCAAAGCTTGCCCGGATGGAAGGTCATAGCCAGCACATTGGCCTTTTCGCCGGCCTTCTCCAGAAGGTATTTCACTGAATCGTCGCCGACCTGCCGGCCGCTGGTCGTCGCCACGATACCGGGGACGATCTCGCCGCCCCAGGTGCCGACAGGGATGTGCGCGTCACGCGCCGCCGCCAGGCCGGAGCCGATCGAGCTGCTGGCGAAAGCCAGCACGAAGATGGCATCGACGTGCTGGGCCGCGAAGTTATTCATCGCCGCGTTGGCCTGATCGGCGCTGGCCTGGGTGTCGGTCACCTTGACGTCCCAGCCGGCCGCCTTGGCGGCATCCGTCGCACCGCCGATGACCGCAATGTTGAGCGCATCGTTGGCCAGCAGCGCGACGATGCCGAGCGTCTTGTGGTCCTGCGCCTGCACTGCGGTTGAAACGATCATCGTTCCGGCGGTCAGTAAGGCAAGCAAAAGCCTTTTCATCTGGGAAATCCTCCTCTCCCGTTGGTGCCGGCCCATGGCGGGCCGACCGTTTCCTCTCCTCGGACTCCGATCAGGGGCGCCGGGACATCGGCTAGCCGTGTCCGTCGGGCGCCCCTATCGGCCGCTTGCATGCACGACTCCGTTGTGGCTCGCGCGAGCCGACATGAGACGGAGGTGTCTGCCGCTTAATCTTGGTACCGGTACCATATGGTAGTTTTAGCAGACCGGCAATAGCCACCATCGCTTGCCCCACGAAATTCGGCTTTGCGCCGCCACATGTGATTTGAAATGGGCGAGATCGCGTTGCTCAGCTGATTTCTCTTGTTATCGGTATCAAGCTAGGGCTATGGCTGAAGCAGCCGAAATGGAGAGCGCCGCGAGCGCGTAACAGCTCGAACGAGATGGGAGCAGACATGAAAGTGACCTATGACTTTTCCGGCAAGAACGTCATCCTGATCGGAGGGACGACCGGCATCGGGCGGGCCACGGCGCTGGCCTTCGCCAAGGCCGGAGCCAATCTCTACGTTTCCGGCATCGGCGCGGAGACCGGGGAAAGCCTCAAGGGCGAGGTCAAGCCGCTTGGCGTCGAGATCGAATTCGAAGAAGTCGACGTTCGCGACAGCAAGGCGATGGCGGCCCTGCACAAGCATGCCTTCGAGCGTTTCGGGCGCATCGACATCGCCTTCAACAATGCCGGCGTGCCGGGTAAGACCGCCCCGGTGCACGAACTCGAGGACGCCGACTACGACCTGCTGATGGATGTCAACCTGCGTGGCATCTTCAATGGCCTGAGGCATCAGATCCCGCATATGACCGCCAAGGGCGGCGGCGCGATCGTCAACACCTCGTCGCTGTTCGGCGTCATGGGCTTTGCCACTACGGCGGTCTACTGCGCCAGCAAATGGGGCGTGATCGGCCTCACCAATTCGGTGGCGCTGGAAGTCGCGCGCAAGAACATCCGCGTCAACGCCATTGCGCCCGGCTCGGTGATGACGCCGCTGCTGCGCGGCATGTTCGGCAGCGAGCAGAGCGCCAAGGACACGGTGCTGCCGATGATCCCGATGGGCCGGATCAGCGACCCGTCCGAAATCGCGCAGCTGGTGCTTTTCCTGTCGTCCGACGCCGCGTCCTTCATCACAGGGCAGGCCGTGGTGATCGACGGCGGCGGCTTCGTCGCGGGCGCCGACAAGCTCTGACAGATTCAAGGCTGAGGCTAAGTCCCCAGCCTTGCTCTTCCCCATCTGGGGATTTGTTTTTTCGCAATTCCGGACGGAAAACCGTCGCACACTTTCCTGGAATTGCTCTAGCCGACGCAGCTCTGCTCGCCCTTGGCAAGGGCGATCTCCACCACTTGAAGCCCCCTGTCCGTCAGCCGCGACGGGAATGTGGTACGCAGCCTGTCTTCATGCACCGGGATCACCCGGCGCACCTCGCCGCCGACCGATTTCAGCATCTCGGCGCTGGAGAAGATCAGATTGTGCTGGCTGCCCACGGCAAGGCCGATCGGCACGATCTGCGGCGCAGCCGGATCGAGCCCGGTCAGATTGTCGTAGGTGTAGATGAGGTCGCCTGCGAAGATCCAGCGGTCCTCGCCGCCACTGGTGCCGTCGTTGCGGACAGTCACATACATGCTGCCATAGGTGTGGGTGTCGGCGGCGAGATGGACGTCGATCCCCGGCAGCACGTTTTCCTGGTCGCCGTCGATGCAGATCATGCGGCCTTCCTTCGCCGCTTCGACCGCGCGCACGATGTCGGCCGGATCGCCGCCGCCCACCAGGAAGCGGTATTCCGGCCCGAGCGTGAGCGCCCAGACCCATTTGTCCAGCTCGCTCTTCTGGACGTAGAATTTGGCGTTGGGAAACAAATGCATGGCGCCCATGTGGTCGAAATGGGCATGGGTGATGAAGACGCTGGTCACGTCCTCCGGCTTCACGCCGCATTCGGCGAGAACCGCGCGCGGACCGTGGTAGTTCGAAACGCCGTAGGCGGTGGCCAGTTGCTCACCATAGGCAACATGGTCGTAACCGGTATCGATCAGGATGGTTTCGCCGCCGCCTTTGAGAAGCGCATAGGCATAGGGAAGCTTGCGCGTGCCCTGGTGCTGCGGCCCGTACATCATGACGCTGAAGGGGAATTTCTCCACCGCCGCATATTCGAGCACCCAGATCGAGTAGTGAGCCATTCAATCCTCCCTTATAGATTAGATGCCTTGCCCAGGCAGGCGCGGCGCGTGGACGGCGCAGCAGGCCTGGCCGAAATCGATGAGTTCGAAACCCGGCAGCAGTCGCGCCGTCGCCCGCAGATGATCGCTCGTCGCGCGCAAGGCGCGCGTCAGCGTGTCGAACCGCTTGTCCGATCTGTCATGCGCCCCGCGGCAGGCCGTCGCCGCGGCACAGGCTTCCATGAGCGTCTCGGCAGCACCGCGCATATGATGATAATGGTGCGCGGCCGGCTCCGGCGCCTGCAACGCGCGAACGGCTTCGGCCGCTTGCACGACAGACTGCCTTGCGCCGGACAAGGCGCCCTCGGCCAGCGCCGCCTGGCGGCGCGACGTCAGCAGGAGCAGCGCATAGCCCGAGAGCTGGGTCAGGGTCTGGCTGATCAATTGCTGCGCCGAACGCGCCGAATCGGCATAGCGCAACAGCGACTGCTCCGTCACGCCGACGCAGGAATACACGCCCATCGCAAATCCTCCACGCCGGCATCGCGGCGTCCTCCTCCTTTGGGCATTACCCGATTTTGATATCGGTAACAACAGAATTGCTCCAACCGACGCCGACAGCTTGTTTGTTCGACACGGTAGTGATTTGATGCGCGCCGGCCGGACCGAGCGATAACAAACATGCCCAGGCGATCATCCGAGGACACCAGCAAGCGCAATGGAAGCGCCAGGATGCGCGACGTCGCGGTTCGCGCCGGCGTCTCCACCATGACTGTTTCACGGGTGCTGAACGAGCCAGGCAAGGTGTCCGAGGACATGCGCGAGCGGGTCCTGAAGGCGGTTCGCGAGATCGGCTACCTGCCGAACCATCTGGCGGGAAGCCTGTCCTCGAACCGCTCGACGACCATCGGGCTGATCGTTCCCAGCATCGACAATTCGATCTACACGCAGACAGTCAAGGGCCTGTCGGAGGTGCTGAAGCGCTCCGGTTTCCAGCTGATGATCGCAGAATCGGGATATGATCCCAATGAGGAAGAGGAGCTCATCACCGTCTTCCTCAGCCATCGGGTCGGCGGGCTCGTCCTGCACAGCACGGAGCATACACACCAGGCCATCGAGAAGATCCGCAAGTCGGGCATCCCGGTTGTCGAGAACGGAAATATCCCCAAAGAACCGCTCGATATGGTCGTAAGTTATTCAAATCGCGACGCTTCTTACGCGATGACCATGCATCTCGGCAGGCTCGGCTACCGCAAGATCGCCTTCGCCAGTCTCTATTCCGTACACAATGACCGCTCCCAGGACCGCTTGAAAGGATACCTGGCGGCGCTCAAGCAATTGGGGCACGAACCCGACCCGCGCATGGTGCTGGAGACGGGACGCGGCCTTGCCGCCGGTGCGGAAGTCGTGGCGCGGGTGATGCAGAGCGTGCCGGAGGTCGACGCGCTTTTCTGCGCCGGCGAAGTTCTGGCCGCCGGCGCGCTGTTCGAGTGCCAGCGGCGCAACTGGGCAGTCCCCGGCCGCATCGCGCTCGCCAGCTTCGATGACGTCGACCTGTTGCGGCATGTCAGCCCTTCCGTCACCACCTTGCGGCTGCCACGCTACGACATCGGCGAGCGTACAGCGCGAATCCTTTTGAGCCGCATCATCGACGGCGCCGACCATTTGCGCGGCAGCGTCGTCGACCTCAAGTTCGAGGTCATCCAGCGCGAGAGCACCTGACCTGTCCCCGGGACCGGGGCACGACACCGCTTTCCGCTTTTCCATGATTGCATTTTGTTACCGGTACCAATATAAAGTCGAGACCTGCACGGCAGTCGCGTGCCTGGCGGGCTGTCGGTAGGAGCGAGGGGTCTTGGCAATGCTCACAAAGTGGCGGAACAGGATTTGAGCTTGTCGAAAGAAGCCGAGGGGGCAGCGCCCTCCACCCGGGCGAAGCCGCTCAACGAATGCACCGCCTTGATCACGGGTTCTACCGCCGGTCTTGGACAGGCGATGGCGGCAAGGCTTGCCGAGTCCGGATGCAGCGTCATGCTGCACGGGCTGGAAGACGCCGAGCAGATCGAGGCGCAACGTGACGACCTTGCCCGCAAGACGGGCGCCCGCATTGCCTACCACAAGGCCGATCTGTCGACGCGGTCGGGGGTCGAAGGGCTGATCAGCACCGCGATGTCGGTGCTTGGTCCGATCGACATCCTCGTCAACAATGCGGTCGTCCGGCACTTCGCGCCGGTCATGGATTTCCCGGCCGAGCAGTGGGACCTTGCGCTGGCGGTCAACCTCTCCGCCGCTTTCCATGCCATCCGGCTTCTGCTTCCCAACATGCGCAACCGGAATTTCGGCCGGATCTTCAACATCACCTCGGTCTACGGCATGCGCGGAACGACCGACCGCGTCGGCTATGTGACGACGAAGTCTGCTATCCTCGGCTTGACCCGCGCCGTGGCGTTGGAGAACCTGGATCGCGACGTGACCTGTCACAGCCTCTGCCCAGGGTCGGTGCTGACGCCGGGCACGGAGGAACGGGTGGAGAGGCTGATGGCGGAGCGTCGCATCGACCGGACCGCGGCCGAGCGGCTCTTCCTCGAAGGCAAGCAGCCGGGCGGCAACTTCGTCTCCGCCGGGAGCATTTCGGACCTGCTCGTCTTCCTGTGCGGCCCGATCGCCCGCGACATGACCGGATCCGTGCTGCCGGTCGAAGCGGGCTGGCTGGCAAGTTGAGCCGGCGCTGAAGCAGACCGGCATCGCCAGCCGGCGATGCCCGTAGCAGTTCATCGTTCCAAGGAAACGCCGACCTGCTCTAACTATTTGTTTTACGCAATTCCATACGGAAAGCCGTTACACACTTTTCCAGGAATTGCTCTAGACGGAGCCACCCATGGACGATCTGTACGAAGTCTACGCCATCCGCTACGGCCACCACGACCGCAACGCGGCCGCGAATTTCATCGGCGGCGACCCGCACGACGGCCCGATGCCGCTCGACTACTTCGTCTGGGCGATCGTCGGCAAATCGCGCACCTTCGTGTTCGACACTGGCTTCGACGCGAAAGTCGCGGACCGGCGCCAGCGCAATCTGCTGCGACCCGTCGGCGAAGGGCTGAAGATGATCGGCATCGATCCGGACAAGGTCGAGGATGTCATCATCTCGCACATGCATTTCGACCATGCCGGCAATCACGAGCTGTTCCCGAAGGCCCGCTACCATGTCCAGGACGTGGAGATGGCCTACTGCACGGGACGCTGCATGTGCCACAACTATCTCAGGCATCCGTTCGACTATGAGGACGTGGCCAGCATGATCGGCAAGCTCTATGCCGGGCGCGTGACTTTCCACGATGGCGTCTCCGAAGTCGCCCCGAACCTCACCGTTCATCGCGTCGGCGGTCACTCGAAAGGCCTGCAGGTGATACGGGTGAAGACGCAACGCGGCTTTGTGGTGCTCGGCTCCGACGCCTCGCATTTCTACGCCAATTTCGAGCAGAACCGGCCTTTCCCGGTGCTGGAGAGCGCGACCGACATGCTGGACGGCTACGCCACCATGCGTAAGCTCGCCAGCACGCCGAACCACATCATTCCGGGCCACGATCCGCTGGTGCTCGCCCGCTATCCCGCCGCGCTGGCGGGCGTGGACGACATCGTGCGCCTCGACCTCGACCCTATCCCCGGGGCGCCGTGAGCGCCTTATGATCGATGCCCCCTGACGGTCGAAAACCTCGGGGCGTTCGTCACAATCGCATGGAGACGACAATGAACAATCTCAAGCTCGGCCTGGCTGGCGCCGGCAGGATGGGAACGCCGATGGCGAAGCGCCTGATGGCGGCCGGCTACGGCGTCAGCGTTTATGACACGAATGCCGCCGCCGTCGAGGCGTTGGCCGCTCTGGGCGCCGGCAAGGCAGCGACCCCCGCCGAGCTGGCTAAGAGCTGCGACGTGGTGTTGCTTTCGCTGCCGACGCCGGAGATCGTGCAGGCCGTTTGCCTCGGTCCTGACGGGCTCACCTCCGTCAAGGGCGCAAGCATCGTCATCGACCTATCGACCACCGGTCCGCGAACGGAGCGTCTCGTCGCGAGCGGCCTCAAGGCTGCCGGTATCGCTATGGCCGACTGCCCGGTGAGCGGCGGCGTGGGCGGCGCTGAAAAAGGAACGCTGGCGATGATGGCCGCCTGCGACGAGGCGACGATGGAAACGATCCGCCCCGTCCTCGAAACGCTCGGCAAACCGGTCCATGTCGGCCTGGAGCCGGGCATGGGCCAGATGATCAAGGTGATCAACAACCTGATGTCGGTGACGGCTTTGTCGATCGCTTCCGAAGCGCTCGTGCTCGGCACCAAGGCCGGGCTCGATCCGGACGTCATGCTCGAGGTCATCAATTCAGGCAGCGGCAGTTCCAATGCGACGCTGACGAAGATCCCGAAATTCGTCCTTACCCGCGGCTTCGATTTTGGCTTCGCCATCGGGCTGTCCGCCAAGGACATCCGCCTCTGTCTCGAAGAGAGCGACGCGCTGGGCGTGCCGATGATCGTCGGCGGCGCGGTGCGGCAGTTGCTGACCGTGGCAAAGAGCGACCTCGGCGCCGATGCGGACCTCACCGAAATCATCAAGCCGATCGAAGGTTGGGCCGGCGTGACGGTCGCCGGCAAGAAAACCCAGGCCTGATAGCAACCGGAACACACACGATGAGCGCCAATTCCCCCCAGGCGATTGCTCCGGGCCTGTCGCGCCGGCTTGCGGCGTTCGTGCGCAATTCGCAATGGAGCGACGTGCCCGAACCGGTACGCGAGCATGCGCTGCGCGCCCTCTTCAACGGCTTCGGGACCGCGCTTGGAGGTTCCTCCGACCAGGCGATCCTGCGCCTTGCAGCGAGCCTCGCGCCCTTCTCCGCCGGGGCAGCCGCGACCGTGATCGGTCAGGGTGCGCGGCAGGACGCGCCGACCGCGGCGTTCCTCAACGCGGCGTCGATGAACGTGTTCGATTTCGACGACACCCATCAGGGCACGATCATCCACCCGACCGCGCCCGTGGCGCCCGTCGTGCTGGCCCTGGCCGAAGCCCGGCCGGTCAGCGGGATTGAGCTTCTGCATGCCTTCGTTCTCGGCGTGGAAGTAACCTGCCGGATCGGCAACGCGATCTCGCCGGGTCACTACAATCGCGGCTGGCACATCACCTCGACCTGCGGGATCTTCGGCGCCGCCGCCGCCGCGGCGAAGCTTCTCGATCTCAGCGAGGAGGAAATCCTCTGGGCCTTCGGCAATGCGTCCGCCCAGGCATCGGGCCTCGTCGAGACACTGGGCTTCATGGCGAAGAGCGTCGGCGTCGGCACCGCCGCGCGCGGAGGCCTGCTAGCGGCGCTGATGGCGCAGGGCGGGGTCGAAGGACCTCCAATGCCCCTCGAAGGTCCGCGCGGCTTCCTCAAGGTGGTATGCGACGCGCCTAAGCCTGAGCTGATCGAGCGGGGACTGGGCAGCGACTGGGAAAACCTGCGCAACATGTTCAAGCCATATCCTTGCGGCGTGGTGCTCAACCCCGTCATCGACGCTTGCCTCAAGCTGCGCCGAACGCCTGATTTCTCCGCCGCCCTTGTCAGCGACATCACGGTGCGCGGCTGCCCGCTGCTCAAGGCGCGCGCGGACAGGCCAGACGTCACCACGGGCCGGGAGGCGCAGGTCAGCGCGCAGCATGCGGTCGCCGCCGCCCTGCTGCGCGGCACGGCGGGCGCGGCCGATTTCAGCGACGCGGCAGTGAACGATCCTGATGTGAAAGCATTGCGCGCCAAGGTGCGCCCGATCGAGATAGACGAGGCCATTCCGGTCGAGGCGGCATACATTTCGGTCCACTGCAGCGACGGGTCGCGTTTCGAGACGAACGAGTTGGCCGCGACCGGAAGTCCGGCGCGGCCGATGACGGATGCCGCTCTTAGCGACAAATTCTCCGCCCTCGCCCGCTATGGCTGCCCGGCGATCGATGCCGGCGTGCTGGCCGAGAGGCTGTGGGCGCTGCGCGATGCCGGCGACGTCGGTTCGATCATGGCGCTGGCCCGGCCGGCCGCATAGCTACGGCAGCCGCTTTGCCCGACCTTAGCGATTGTGCTGCGGCGGCTTCCAGACATGGGTGGAGATGATGTCTCGCAGCTCCGTGCGCACGGCGCGGAACAGCGGACGGAACGTCGAGGACATCGGCTTCTGCGACGACGTCGCAAGGATCAGCTTGCGCGTGATCTGCGGCTCGAACGGCCAGACCTCGATGCGGCCGGCTTCGGCAAGCAGATGCACGGAAGCATAGGGCAGAACCGTATAGCCGCCGCCCTCCTCGACAAGCAGCAGCGTCGACGGCATCGCCTCCAATTCCATCTCGATGCGCGGATAGATGCCATGCTCGGCGACGATGTTGTCGATCAGCCGCCGCAGGCCATGCGGCCGGCTCGGCAGGATCATCGGCAGTTCGGCAAGCACGCCGAGGCTCACCGGGCCGCGCGGCAGCAGAGGTTCGGCCAGCGCCGGGCCGATCAGGAAAAGCTCGTCATCGGCGAGCGGCTCGGTCAGCACCGAAGGGTGGTTGGGCGAGTTGTAGAGCACCGCCGCGTCGATGCGGCCGGCTATCAGCCATTCGAGGATGTGGCCGCTGAACCCTTCGATGACCTGCAGCGCGACGTTCGGGAACTCGTTCTTGATCTTCTTGACCAGCGGCACCGTCAGCACCGTGCCGACGGAAGGCGGAACGCCGAGCACCAGCCTGCCGCGCGGCGAAGCCCGCAAGTTGGACACCGCATTCTGCGCAAGCCGCATGCGCTCGACGATTTCGTCGGCATGCGATTTCAGGAGCGCCCCGGCTTCGGTCATCACCACGCCGCGGCCGTTGCGGTGGAACAATTCGACGCCCAGTTCCTCCTCGAGCCCGCGGATATGGCGCGTGATCATCGGTTGGGTGACGTTGAGATCGAGGGCTGCCTTCGAGAAGCTGCCCGCCGAGCCGACCGCGATGAAGACCTGTAACTGCTTCGTGTCCAACTCAAACCATCCAACCCGCCGCCGGGCGGTGCTTTGCCCGAAGCTTTCGACCTACGTGCGGAACGGATATTTCAGGCCGCGCACGTTCAGGAACACGGCATAGACCGACGTCGTCGCCGTGATGAACAGCCTATTGTGCCGCGCACCGCCAAATACGACGTTCGCCACCATTTCCGGCACCAGGATCTTGCCGATCAATTCACCGGCCGGCGTGTGGCACTGGACGCCGTCCCAGGCGCTGATCCACAGGTTGCCGGCGATATCGACCCGGAACCCGTCCGGAATGCCCGGCGATATTTCGGCGAACACGCGCGAATTTACCAGCCTGTCGCCGGCAACGTCAAACGACCTGACGTGATGCGGCGCGCTGCGATCGGTCAGATAACCGGAATCGGCGATGTAGAGCGTCTTCTCGTCCGGCGAGAAGGCAAGGCCGTTGGGCATCGAGAAATCATCGGCGACGACGGTGACGCGGCCGGATTGCGGATCGATATGGTAGACGCGGCAGCTGGGCTGCTCCTGATCGGCCCGGCGTCCGACATAGTCGGAGATGATGCCGTAATTGGGATCGGTGAACCAGATGCTGCCGTCCGACTTGACCACCACGTCGTTCGGCGAATTGAGCCGCTTTCCCTCGAAGGAGTCCGCGAGCACGGTGATCGAGCCGTCCCATTCGGTGCGCACGACGCGGCGTTCGCCCTGCATGCAGGTGACGAGCCTGCCTTCGCGGTCGCGGGTGCTGCCGTTCGGATTGGCCACGTTGCCGCGGAACAGCGAAACCGCGCCGGTCTCCTCGTCCCAGCGCAGCATGCGGTCGTTGGGGATATCGCTCCAGACCAGCGTGCGCAGGTCGGCGAAATAAACCGGCCCCTCCGCCCAGCGGTTGCCGGTGTGCAGCGTTTCGAGAAAGGCGACCGGATCGATAAGGTCGCCGAAGCGCGGATCGATGATCTCATAGCAGGACATCGGCGGTCTCGCTTATAGGCGGATGGCAATGATCTGGATTGGCGAACCGGACGGTGGACCCTCCGACCCGCCAATATTCAGCGCTGGACGAACGGGGCCGGAATGGAGTTTCCGGCGTCGATCCAGACGCTCTTTTCCTGGAGATATTCGTAGATGGCGGTGCGGCCGTTTTCCCGGCCGAAGCCCGACTGCTTGTAGCCGCCAAAGGGCGAGAGATAGCTCGTCGCGCGGTACATGTTGACCCAGACGATGCCGGCCTCCAGCCGGTCCGGCAGCCGGATTCCACGCCCGATATCCTGCGTCCACAATCCGGCGGCGAGGCCGTAGATGCTGTCATTGGCGATGGCGACGGCTTCATCCTCGTCCTCGAACGGAATGATCGACAGAACCGGGCCGAAGACCTCTTCCTGGGCGATGCGCATCGACTGGCTGACATTGCCGAAGATGGTCGGCTCGACGAACCAGCCATCGGCGATCGCCTTGTCCTCGGGTACCTTGCCGCCGAGAAGCTGCTGGGCGCCCTCGTCCCGGGCGATGCCGATATAGTCGAGGACCTTCTTGCGTTGCGGCTGCGTCGTGATCGGCCCGACCTGCGTGTCGGGGTCGAGCGGGTCGCCGATCCTGGCGGTTTTCGCGAACGCCACCAGCTTTTCGACCACCTGGTCGTAGACGGAGCGCTGCACCAGCGCGCGCGAGCCCGCGATGCAGGTCTGGCCGGTCGCCGCGAAGATGCCCGAGACCAGCCCGGGGATCGCGGCCTCCAGCTTGGCGTCGGCGAAGACGATGTTCGCCGATTTGCCGCCAAGCTCCAGTGTCACCTTCTTCAGTCCACTGGCAGCGGCCTGGTAGACGCGCCGGCCGGTGGCGTCGCCGCCGGTGAAGGCGACTTTCGCCACCCTCGGATGCGTGACCATGCGGTCGCCGATCTCGTGGCCGAAGCCGGTTATGATGTTGACGACACCTTTCGGGAAGCCCGCCTTCTCGAACAGTCTTCCGAAGAAGAGCGCCGAGACGGACGAGAATTCCGAAGGCTTCCATACGACGGTGTTGCCAGCGGCCAGCGCCGGCGCCAGCTTCCAAGTCGCGAGCATCAGCGGCGAGTTCCATGGCGTGATCGCCGCCACGACGCCCAGAGGCTCGAGCTTGGTGTAGTTGAAGACGCCGGGCTTATCGATCGGGATGACGCGTCCCTCGATCTTGTCGGCCAGCCCGCCGAAGAAGCGGAACCATTGCGGGATGTATTTGCACTGCATCCGCATTTCGTTGATGAGCTTGCCGTTGTCCCGCGTCTCGAGGACGGCGAGGTTTTCCGCCTCCTCGGCGACGAGGTCGGCAAAGCGCGACATGATCTGGCCGCGCGCGCTCGCCGTCATCGACCGCCATTCCCCCCGGAAGGCCTGTGAAGCGGCCTCGACGGCCGCATCGACATCGGCGACGCCGGCGCGCGGAACGAGCGCCCAGGCCTTGCCGGTGAAGGGATCGAAGGACTCGAAATACTCGCCCGACGCCGCGGCGGCCCAACGGCCGCCGATCAGCATGGCAAGCTTGTCCTCGGCGAGCGGCGGACGCTGGATCATGCGCCGATTTCCTGCAGGGCCTCGCGGGCATTGCGGAAAGCGTCGACGCCGGCCGGCACGCCGGCATAGATCGCGACCTGCAGCAGCACCTCGCGGATCTCGTCCTTGGTGACGCCGTTACGGATCGCGCCCTTGACGTGCATCTTCAATTCGTGCGGCCGGTTGAGAGAAGCCAGCATGGCGAGGTTCAGCATGCTGCGCGTCTTGCGGTCGAGCGTCTCGCGGCCCCATACGGCGCCCCAGCAATATTCGGTCACCAGCTCCTGCATGGGACGATTGAAATCGTCGGCGCTGGCAAAAGATTTCTCCACGAACTCGGCGCCGAGCACCGCCTTGCGGATTTCGAAGCCCTTGTCGAACATGTCCTTACCCATGGGGTTATTCCTTTCTGGTCTGCTTGGGAGGGATCAGAGGCCGGGTGTCGGCCGGTATTTGCGACCGCGCGCCAGCACACGGCCGAGCGAACCGTCGGTTAGGTAGATCTGGGTGGCCTTGGAATCGTATTGCACGCTTTCCTGGCCGGGATAGCCGAGCAACTCGCGCACGCGCGGGTTCATGTAGTAGGTGCAGATGGCGATCGTCGTGACGGCCGAGAAGGCGGCGCCGTCTTCCTTGTTGAGCTTCTCGAGATGCGCTTCCGCGCTCAATGCCGGATCGGCGTCGAGCCCGCGATTGAACCCCTCCTTGAGGTCGACGCGGAAATCGAGCGCCTTCTGAGCATCGGCGAAGCCGCAGACCGAGCCGAACGCCGGCATGTCGCCATGCGCCGGAATGAGGAAATCCGCCAGGGCGAGGAAAGTCTTGTCTTTGCTCATCTCAGGCGACCTTCTGGTTGCGCCGTTCGGCGATCATGCGGCGCGTGTTGCGCAGCGCCACAGCCATGATCGTCGCGGTCGGGTTCGTCGCTCCCGAGGTCGGGAAGGTCGAGGCGTCCATGATATAGAGGTTGGGCACATCATGGCAGGCGCCCCACTGATCGACGACGGAGCGCTTCGGATCGTCGCCCATGACGGTCGTGCCGATCAGGTGCCAGCCGGATTCGCGCACCGGTGTTGAAACAAGCGTCTCGATGGCGCCGGCGGCATGGACCGATTCCAGGCAACGGTCGATGTTGAACTGAAGCAGGCGGTTCGAGTTCTCGTTGACCTTGTAGACGATCTGCGGCGCCGGCAGGCCGTCGGAATCGACAAGGTCCTTGGACAGCACCACCTGGTTGTCCTCTTCCGGCAGATCCTCGCCGACGATGCCCCAGATCAGCGAATGACCGAAGCGGCGGGCGACGTTCTCGTGCAGGTTGGCGCCCCAGAAATCCTGGAAGCGTCCCTCTTCGGCGACATAGACCTTGGAGCCGATGGCGCCCGACATGCCGACCGGGCCGCCGGACGGCATGCAGTTCCATTTCGATCCGCGCACGAAGCCGCGCCGCTCGTCGCTCTCGTAGAATTCGAGCGAGTAGACCTGCTGCCCGAACGGGCCGCGCCAGGAGTCCAGCGGGTCCTCATAGGAGGCAAGGATGCTGGCGAAGGGATGCATCATCAGCCGCTTGCCGACCATGCCGGAAGAGTTGGCAAGCCCGTCCGGGTTCTTCGCTCCGCCCGACATCAGCAGCAGCCGCGGCGTGCCGACGCCGTTGGCGCACAGGATGACGACCTTGGCGCGCTGGCGCCGGTCGCGGCCGTTGGCGTCGACATAGACGACGCCGGTGGCCAGCCCCTGCTCGTTGGTCTCGACCTCCTTGACGCGAGCGCGCGTGACGAGCCGGGCTCCGGCCTTGAGCGCAAGCGGCCAGTGCGAGCGGTCGGTGGTCGACTTCGCGCCTTCGGGGCAGCCGGTGAGGCAGGTGCCGCGCCGCACGCAGGCGTTCAACTCGCCGAATTTTTCGGACGGTATCGCGTTGCTGCCCGGCCACCAGTGCCAGCCCATGCGCTCCATGCCGAGCGCGCCGCGCAGACCGACGGAGCCGATCGGCAGCGCCGGGAAGGGATATGGTCCCCGCGGCGGAAACGCCGGGTCGCCGGCAAGGCCGGACACGCCGACCTCGCGCTCGATCTCGAGCTGGTAGGGGAGCAGATCCTCATAGGTGAAAGGCCAGTCTTCGGCCACGCCGTCGAGCGACCGGACGCGGAAATCGGAGGGCAGGAAATGCATCCACTGCGCACCGTAGAGCGTGGCGCTGCCGCCGACGCCGGCAAACATCAGCGGGTTGATATCCGTGGTCGAGGTATCGACCGGATAGTCGTTCGGGTTGTCGCGCACGTTCGGGTTGGGGTGCCACAGCTTGGTGCTGACCAGCTCATGCTCCGGTCGGGCGCCCGTGTAGTCGTTGTATTCAGGCCATTCGCCCTGCTCCAGCACGACCACCGAGAGGCCGGCACGCGCGAGATGGAGCGCTGCGACCGAGCCCGAAGGCCCGGCGCCGACGATGGCGACATCCACTTCCTCGTCGCGCCGCGCGCGGGCGCCACGTTCGCTCAGGCTCTCGACATTCATTTGATACCTCCCTCGATGGCTGGCGACCGGCTCATGCGAGCCGCGTGCGGTAGAACGCAGCCGCGCCTATGATGATGATGCCCTTGATGATGAGCTGCATCTCGATCGGAAAGCCCAGCAAAAGCACCAGATTGTTGATGACGACCAGCACCGCGACGCCAAGCAGCGCGGCAAAGATGTTGCCGCGTCCGCCAGTCAGCGCCACGCCGCCCATGACCGCCGCGACGATCGAGTCGAGCTCGTAGCCCTGGCCGACCCAGTTGGAGACCGTCCCGACATAACCGAGCAGGAACAGCCCGCCTATGCCGGCGCAGACCGAGCAGATGACATAGCAGAGGATGATGACGCGATCGGGCGCGACACCGTTAAGAAAAGCCGCCTTGGGATTGCTGCCCACCATGAATATCTCGCGCCCGAGGCGCGACCGGTGCAGCACGACGCCGAAAACGATGGCCAGCAGCGCCAGGGTGATCAGGTTGACCGGGATGCCGAGGATGCGGCCCGACGCGAGAAAGCCCATGCCCGGCGGCAGCGTGCTGATCGGCGCGCCGCCCGTATAGGCAAAGCGGACGCCCTGCAGGATGATCATCATGGCCAGCGTGGCAAGGAACGGACTGACGTTGCGCTTGGCGACCAGCCAGCCGTTGACGAGGCCGACGACGGCGGAGAAGGCGATCGCCGCCACGAAGATCAGCGGGATGGCATCGTTGGTCGTCGCCTTGAACGCGGTTGCAAGCACGGCCACCGTCGCCATCAGCGAGGCGACCGACAGGTCGAGCCCCCGCACCAGGATGACGAAGGTCTGACCGACGACCACCATGCCGAGCGGCGCAGCGATGGTGAGCACGTTGACCAGATTGGCCGGCCGCAGGAAGGTGGGCGAGAGCGCGGCCGCGACCAGCAACAGCGCGACGAAGAAGACGATCAATCCATAGCGCTCGAAAACCGACGCGGCGGACACGCTTCTGGGCCGGGGCAGCGGTGTCTCCAGCGGTGCCATCACTGCCTCCGCCTCGTGGTGTGGATGCTGACGGCGATGATGATGATCAGGCCCTGGATCACCCACTGGTAGTAGGAAGACACGTTGAGGAAGTTCAGCAAATTGTTGAGCATCGTCACCAGGAGCACGCCGAGCAGCGTGCCGAGGACGCCACCGCGCCCGCCGGCGAGAACCGTGCCGCCGACAACCACCGGCGTGATCGATTGCAGCGTCAAGGCGGCGCCGATGCGCGGATCGCCGACGCCGGTGCGGGCGGTCAGGAAGATTGCCGCGAGCCCGGCGCACAGGCCCGACAGCGCGTAGGCCATGACCACGATGCGGTTCACCGGCAGGCCATTCAGCCGCGCCGCCTCGCGGTCGCCGCCGACGAAATAGATGCTGCGGCCCGAGCGCGAGCGCTGGAGCCAAAGGCCGGCAAGGGCGAAGATCGCGACGAGGACGATCGCCGTCGCCGGGATGCCCCACAGCTTCGCGTAGGAAAAGTCGGCCAGCCCGCGCGGGACCGATCCGCCCGGCTCCTTGTTGTACATCAGCGTGCCGCCGAAGATGATCGACGACATGCCGAGCGTGACGATCAGCGGATGGACGCGCAGCACGATGGTGAGCAGGCCGTTGAGCGCGCCGATCGCCGTCGCGGCGACGAGGGCCAGCGGCAGGGCCAGCCAGAGCAGGTCCGGCCGCCATTCGAGGAAATGCGCGATGAAGACGGTCGATGCGCTGACCAGCGAGCCGACGGCAAGGTCGATGCCGCCCAGGAGCACCACGAATGTCTGGCCGAGGCTGACCATGCCCAGCACGACGAGCTGCTGGAACAGGTTGCCGAAGTTGCGCCAGGTGAGGAACCGGTCGGACAGGAAGCCGCCCGCCACGACGAGCAGGATGAGCAACGCCACCACGATCACATAGGACAGCGAAAGCCGGTTGCGGCGGAATTCGGCGACGACGGCACTCATGCGACCTGCTCCAGCCGGGCCGCCTTGCCCTCGCGCCGGTCGATCGAGCGCACGGCGAGATCCATGATCGCCTCTTCGGTGGCGGACGCGCCGTCGATCTCGCCCGCGACATGGCCCTGCGACATCACGAAGATGCGGTCCGACAGGCCGATGATCTCCGGCAGCTCGGAGCTGATCATGAGAATGCCGACCCCCTGCTCCGCCAGGTTGCGCACGATACGGTAGATCTCGACCTTGGCGCCGATGTCGACGCCGCGCGTCGGCTCGTCGAGGATGAGCAGCTTGCTGGCAATACGCGACCAGCGGCCGAACAGCACCTTCTGCTGGTTGCCGCCGGAAAGATTGCCGACCTTGACCTCCGGCGAGGGTGCTGCCACCGCGAAGTTGCGTATCTGCTCGAGCGCGATTTCGCGCTCGCCGCGCCGGTCGATCAAGCCTCGTCTGGTGACGCCGGCCAGATCGGGCGCCATGACATTGGCCGAGATGGGCAGACCGAGGAAGAGCCCCTCGTCCTTGCGGTTCTCGGTCAGGAATCCGACGCCGTTGCGGATCGCCTCGCGCGGCATGCGCCGATCGAGCCGCCTGCCCTCGAACTCGATCGTGCCGCCGTCGAGGTCGCGCGTGCCGAAGATGACCTCCGCCACTTCGGTGCGGCCCGAGCCGACCATGCCGGCAATACCGACGACCTCGCCCGGCTTGACCGCGATGCTGACATCGCGCACGCGGTGGCCGGCGCGAAGGTTGCTCACCTTCAGGATATCCGGCCCGCTGGCCGGCGCCTTGCGGCGTGCAGGATAGATCTGCTCGAGGCGCCGCCCGACCATCTTGGTGATCATCTCGTCGCGCGTCAGATCGCCGACCGGGCCAGTGCCCGCCACCTGCCCGTCCTTCAGGATCGTCACGCGATCGGCGATCTCGAAGATCTCTTCCAACCGGTGCGAGACATAGACGATGCCGACGCCTTCGCGCTTCAGCCGCCGCATATTGTCGAACAGGAGATCGACCTCATGGCCGGAGATCACGGCTGTCGGCTCGTCGAGCACGAGCAGCCTCACCTCGCCGACCAGCGCCTTGGCGATCTCGACCATCTGCTGGTCGGCCAGCGGCAATTCGTCGATCTTGGCATGGGTTGAGATCTTCACGCCGAGCTGCGACAGAATCTCGGCTGTCCGCGCATGGCGGGCGCGGCCGGAGATCAGCCCCAGGCCGTTGCGCGGCTGTGCGTCGACCAGGATGTTCTCGGCCACCGAAAGCTCGGGAAACAGAGCGAGTTCTTGGTGGATGACGTGGATACCCGCCGCGCGTGCCTGCTTGGGCGACTGCCAGGAAACCGGCTTGCCCAGATAGGTCATGCTGCCGCCATTCGGCCTGATGGCGCCGCCCATGACGCGGATGAGGGTTGATTTTCCCGCACCGTTCTCGCCGAGAAGAGCGTGGATTTCGCCAGGACGAACGGCAAAATCCACCCGGTCCAGGGGTTTTACGCCCGGATACTCCTTCTCGATGCGACTGAGCTCGATGACGGGAGTGACCATTTATCCGATGCTCGAAATTCCGGTTACGCCAGGGTGTGCGTCCGAAGGAACGCACACCCTGTCAGGCTGGGAGGCTTACTTCGGATAATCGGGCTTGAACGTGCTCGGATTGTATCCGGCCGGCAAGCCGTTGCTCGGTGAAAGATCGCCCGGGTCGCTCATGCTGACATGATCGAGAAGGTGCCGGTCGCCCTTGACCGAAACCGTATCGGCTCCAGGCGAGGTCACAACGTTGAAGCTGACCTCGACCTTTTCAGGAACCGGGATGCCCTTCATGACGTCAAGCACGGTCTCGATGCCGGTGATGCCCATCGAGGTCGGATAGTCGATGCCGACCATCTTGATGTTGTGCTGGGAGGCGAGCTGATACATCAAGGCGATGTCGCCACCGGTCATCGGCGGAATTTCACCATCCTTGTAGCCGGCCGCGAGGAAGGCCTGGATGGCGCCCGAGCCCTGCAGCGCGCTGTCGGCCAGCACGCCGTTGATCTCCTTGCCGTGCTTCTGGATGAGCGCGGCCATCACCGATTTGCCGGTCGCGGGGTTCCAGTCGCAATACTGCTTCTCCAGCACCTTGATGCCGGGGAACTTGCCGAACACCTCTTCATTCGCCTTGATGCGGATTTCGGCGACGCTTGAGCCGGCGATGCCGGGCAGCATGACGATGTTGCCCTTTCCGCCGAGCGTCTCGCACATCCACAGGGCCTCCAGGCGGCCGAGCGCCCAGTCCGAGGCGGTGATGTAGGTGATGTAGTTGCTCGCCGTCTTCACCTTGCGGTCGACCATGATGACGGGAATGCCCTGCTCCATGGCGCGCCCGACGACGGAGTCCAATGCGTCTTCCGTGGCGGCGGCGATCAGCAGCACGTCGACGCCCTGGCTGATCAGGTCCTGGATGTCGGCGATCTGCTTCGAGGGATCGTCATTGGCGTCGGTCGCCAGAAGATGCGCGATCTCGTCGCGATGCTGGCCGGCGGCCCAGAACACGCCATGCTGGAACGCAACGCGCCAGGCATTCGATATCGAAGCGTTGGAGAAGCCGATCGTATAAGGCCCTGCCTTCTTCCACTTGGAGGTGTCGACCATCGAGTTGGCGTTCGGATTCCAGATCCAGGTCCGTGGTACGCCGTAGTAACCCGGCTTGGTTTCCTCCGCCGCGGCGGGGGCAGTCGCGCCGAGCCCCAGGGTCGAAACGGCGCCGGCGGCCGCCAGGGCAGCAGGTGCCTTTCGGATGAAGCTCGCACGAGATATTTTTTGATCGAAGATGCTCTTTATAGTCATACTTTCCTCCTCCTTGGCACCTTTTTTGGATGCCGATTGCTCCTACCCCAAGTAAAAATTGGAAAATTTATAGTCTATTTCGTATTTTATATAGAAAAATACAAAGCACCCGGCGACAACCGATTGCCCAAGTCTCCCAACGCTTCGGATTAGCAGCCGCATCGCCGCGAAGGTCAATCACCTGAGTTGTAATAGCTGCTATTACGATTTTCTCGATTGGGCACGGCAACGGTTGCGATCTAATAGGCCACAGGTACCGGGAGCCTGAGGTACGCCCGGGGAGGATCGACCCTTGAAAATTCTCGTTGTGCTGCGAATGATTCCGGATTCCGCGGGCGAGCTCGAACTGACGAGCGACGGACGCGGCATCGACCGCGAATGGCTGGATTTCCAGCTCAACGATTTCGATGACCATGCGCTGGAAGAGGCGATCCTTTTGAAGGAAGCCGTCGGCGCCACAGTCGTGGCCGTCGCCATCGGCGAGGGAAGCAACCGTGTGCTGCAGATGGCGGTTGCCCGCGGCGCGGACGAGGCGGTCGCGCTCGAGGCCGAGGGGGATGGTATAATCGAGTCGCGCGCGATTGCCAGCTCGATCGTTGCGCTCGCCCGCTCCAAGGCCGCCGACCTCGTCCTTTGCGGCGTCCAGTCGACCGAGGATCTGTTCGGCCAGCTCGTGCCTTATGCAGGCACCCTGCTCGGCTGGCCGCATGTTTCCGGGTCGAGCAGGCTCGGCATCGAAGGCTCGGCCCTTCGCGTGACGCAAGAGCGAGGCGGCGGCATTGCCGCGACCTACGAGATTGCGCTGCCGGCGGTGATCGGCGTGCAGACCGCCTCCAAGGCACCGCGCTATGTTTCGGGCAGCAAGCTCAGAGAGGCTTCGAAGACGGCCATAGGCAAGGCACCGTCCGAACCTGCCGGGTTCGAAAGATCGGCCGAGATCGTCGCGCTAAGGCTGCCTGGCCAACGCGGTACCGGCGAAAACCTGGGAGACAACCCCGAAAATGTCGCCGAGAGGCTGGCCAGCATCCTGGCGGCCAAAGGCTTTGCAGGAGTTTAAGCGATGCGGATTGTCGCCTGCACGGAAGGCTCATTTGGCAAGCTCGAGCCGTTTTCACTGGAAATGATCGCGGCAGCGCGCGGCGCTGGCGTAGCCGGCGACGAGGTTGTCGCTTTCTTTGCCGGCCAGGAACTGGAGCCCGCTATCGCAAACCTCGGCGCCGCCGACAGGCTTGTCGCTGCGAGCGCCGGCAATGCCGAACTTATCGCCGCCGAATCCTATGCGCGGCTGCTTAGGGATACCGTTGCAGCCGAGGAGCCCGACCTTGTGCTGGTGCCCTACTCCGCCAATGGGCTCGACGTCGCCGGCGATCTCGCGGCGCGCACCGGTTGGCCGCTGGTCTCCTATGTCAACGAAATTCGCCGCGACGGAGACCGGCTGACGGTCGTCGCGCAGGTCTATGGCGGCAAGATCCTGGCGGAATGCAGCGTGCCCCTGCCGGCCATCCTGATGGTCAATCCCGGCGCCTTCGCCGAGGCGGAACGGCGTGCCGTAGATGCATCCAAGGTGCAACATTCCGATGCCACGGCCGTGGTGGCCGAGGGCAAGGTTCGTCTCGTCGGCGTCGATGTTCCCAGCTATGACAGCGTCGACCTCACGACGGCCGAGCGGATCGTCTGCGTCGGCCGCGGCATCGGCGACGAGGCCAGCATCGATATAGCGCGCGGGCTGGCGGACATCCTTGGCGCGGAGATCGCGGGCAGCCGCCCGGTGGTGGACAGCGGCTGGCTGCCCAAGGTGCGGCAGGTCGGCAAATCCGGCCAGAAGGTCAAGCCGAAGCTCTATCTCGCGCTCGGCGTTTCCGGCGCCCCGGAGCATCTCGAAGGCATGTCGAAGTCGGATCTCATCATCGCCGTGAACACCGATCCCAAGGCGCCGATCTTCAATGTCGCGCATTTCGGCGCGACCTGCGACCTGTTCGATCTCGTCGCCAATCTGAGCGAGCGGCTGCAGGCGGCGTCCGGCCGCTGATATGAGCGAAACACCGATACTGTGGATCGTCACGCTGGCGGCCATCGCGCTGACGCTTTGGCGCTCCCGCCGCTACATCGTGGCGTTGGCGCAGGCGCCAGGCGCAAGCCGCTTCGATCAGCCCTGGCGCCGCCTGGAAGGCGTGGCCGTCGCGATCGGCCTGCATCGCAAGATGCTGCGCAAGCCGCTGTCGGGGATCCTGCACGCGCTGATCTTCATTTCGTTCTTCGTCCTGTTCACCGTCACGATCGAGGCCTTCGGCTCACGCCTGTTCCCCGGCTTTTCGCTAGCGCCAATCGGCGGCGACAGCTGGATCGCCCTGCTACAGGATCTGTTTGCGGTGCTGATGCTGCTGGGGCTCGGCCTGGCCGTCTACCAGCGCTATGTCCTGAAGCCGGCGCGGTTCAGCGGATCGAGTGGATCGGACGCGGCAATCATCTATGTGCTCATCCTGCTCATCGTCTCGTCCCTGCTGATCGAGGCCGGCGCGCGGATCGTCGGCGGTGCCGACGGGTCATGGCGGCCGGTCGCTTCGCTGGTCGCCGACCTGCTCCGGGCCTTCAGCGTTCCAACTCATCCGACGGAGCGGATCGCCTACTGGATCCATATCGGCGCCATTCTCGCCTTCCTGGTCTATATTCCGGGGTCCAAGCACCGGCACATGTTCCTGGCCGCGCCCAACATCTATTTTCGCAACCTCGAACCGGTGGGGATGGCGCCAGCCGTACCTTCGGAGCGCGGGAGCCCGGGCGTCACATCGCTTGCCCAATTCGACTGGAAGCAGACGCTCGACCTGTTGTCCTGCACCGAATGCGGACGCTGCCAGGCGGTCTGCCCCGCCTACGCCTCGGGCCTGCCACTCAGCCCGAAGATGCTGATCACCGATCTGCGCGACGCCCTGACGAACGATGCAGCGGCCCCTCTGGTCGGCGGCGTGATCGCCGAAGAGACGCTGTGGGCCTGCACGACCTGCCGCGCCTGCATGGAGGCCTGTCCGGTCGAGATCGAGCATTTGCCCAAGATCATCGACATGCGGCGCCATCTCGTCGATGAAGGCCATGTCAGCCCCATGCTGCAGGACGCGCTGTCGAACCTCACGCGGCTCGGGAACTCGATGGGCAAGCCGTCCAAGATGCGGGCGCGCTGGACGAAGGAGCTCGGCTTCCCGGTCAAGGACGCGCGTAGCGAACCGGTCGACGTGCTGTGGTTCGTCGGCGACTACGCATCCTACGATCCGCGCGTCCAGGACGTGACCCGCAAGGTCGCCGAGCTTTTCACGGCCGCCGGCGTCGATTTCGGCATTCTGTTCGATGCCGAGCGCAACAGCGGCAACGACGTGAGGCGCGTCGGCGAGGAAGGCCTATTCGAGACGCTTGCCCAATCCAACATCGACGCGATCCGCGCATGCAGCTTCAACCGCATCGTCACTACGGATCCACACAGCCTTAACGCGCTGAAGAACGACTATCGTCATTTTGGCGGCGAGTTCGAGGTGCTTCACTACACGGCGCTGCTTGCCGAGCTGGTCGCGGCGGGCAGGCTCGACATCGCCCCGGCTGGCGGCGCGTTGGTGACCTATCACGATCCTTGCTATCTCGGCCGCTACAATGGCGGCTTCGATGCGCCCCGCGACCTCATCAGGGCGGCGGGCTACACTCTTCACGACATGCCGCGCTGCCGGGAGAATTCTTTCTGCTGCGGCGCCGGCGGCGGCCGCATCTGGCAGGGCGACGACGGTGTGAAGGAACGCCCCAGCGAGAACCGCATCCGGGAGGCGCTTGGGCTAGGCGTCGGCATGTTCGTCGTCGCCTGTCCCAAGGACAAGGTCATGTACACCGCCGCCACCGATGCGCTTGGCGTGGCGGGTCAGTTGAAGATCGTCGACGTGGCTGAGCTGATCAGCCTCAGGGAGGTGCCCGCGGCCGAAGGCTACGACCGGGTCGAGGGCAGCGCGATCAACGGCTGACCGCGCCGGGCGCTGTTTGCGAGGTCAGGCGCCGCTCCACATCGCATCCGGTACCACCACCAGCTTGCCGACGAAGTCCTTGCCCATGAAGTCCGTCTGGGCGCGATGGAAATCGGAAAGCTTGTAGACGCCGCCGACCAGCGGCTTGATCTTCTTTTCCTCGATGTAGCGCACGATGCGGCGGAAGTCCGCGCGCGTGCCCTGGCTCGAGCCGTTGAGCTGGAGCTGCTTCAGATACATGGTGCGCAGGTCGAGCTGAACCATCGGCCCGGCAATGGCGCCGGCCGTGGTGTAGCGGCCTTCGGGCCGCAGGATGCGCAACAGGTCGTTGAAGATGGCGCCACCGACGAGATCGGCCACCACGTCGATGGGCTCGCCGCCGGTCGCCTCGTTGACGGCCGTGAGCAGGTCGGCCACGCCGCGCGTGATCACCTTCTCGGCGCCGATGTCGAGCACCGCCTGTTCCTTGCCTTTGCCGACGACAGCATAAGGAATGGCGCCGCGCGCCCTCGCCAATTGCACGATGCCGGAACCGACGCCGCCCGAGGCGCCTGTGACCAGAACGCGTTCGCCGGCCTTCAGCGCCGCGCGCTCCAGCATCTGCTCTCCGGTGAGATAGGCGCAACAGAAGGTGGCGAGCTCGACATCGCTGAGCCCGGTGTCGACGACATGCGCGTTCTCGGCCGCCAGCGCCTGGTATTCGGCGTAACCACCGTCGCGGCCATGGCCCATATAGTCGATGTCGGCCAGCGAGTCGTCGTCGCGGTTGTAGATCGAGAAGTCGACCATGACGCGCTCGCCGATGCGGCCCGTGGGCACGCCGTCGCCGACAGCGACGATGGTGCCCACCGTGTCAGTGCCCTGGATGCGCGGGAAGGTGAGCGTGTTGCCCTGCCGGCGCCAAGTCGACACGGCAGCCGCATCCTCCTCGGTGCCGTAGGCGCCCTGGCGCACCCAGACATCGGTGTTGTTCATGCCGCAGGCACTGACCTTGACCAGCACTTCGCCGGCGGCCGGCGCGGGCACCTTCACATCGGTGCGGTAGACGAGCTTCTCCAGTTCACCGTGGCCCGTAAGCTGCACGGCGGCCATGGTGGCGGGAACGGTTCTGGTCATGGCATTCATGTCGCTTCTCAGATGTCGCTTTCTCAGATGCTGGCAAGCACGCTGTTCACCGCGTCGGCGGTCCTAGCGACGATGATGTCGGCCTCCTCGCGCGTCAGGCAGAGCGGCGGCGCGAAGCCGAGGATGTCGCCCTGCGGCATGGCGCGGCCGATGACGCCGCTGGCGGCCAGCGCCGTGGCGATCTGCGGCCCGACCTTCAGCGCCGGATCGAAGAAGACGCGGTCGTCGCGATCCTTGACGAATTCGATCGCGGCCAGCATGCCGTCGCCGCGCACCTCGCCGACATTCCGGTGGCCGCCGACGGCCTTGGCGAGCTCGGCGCGGAAATAGGCGCCGGTCTCGCCGGCGTTCCGCACCAGGTCCATCTCGTCGATCAGCTCGAGATTGGCGACGCCTGCGGCAACGCAGATCGGATGCGCCGAATAGGTCCAGCCATGGCCGAGAGAGCCAAGCTTGTCGGACCCCTTGACCAGCACCTGCCAGACCTTGTCGGAGACGATGACGCCGGACAGCGGCGCGTAAGCCGAGGTCAGGCCCTTGGCGATGGTGATCAGGTCCGGCTTCATGCCGTAGTGGTCGGAGCCGAACATGGTGCCGAGACGGCCGAAGCCGGTCACCACCTCGTCGGCGACGAGCAGCACGTCGTATTTGTCGAGCACGGCCTGGATCTTCTGCCAGTAACCGGTCGGGGGGGGCACGATGCCGCCGGTGCCGAGGATCGGCTCGCCGATGAAGGCCGCGACCGTTTCCGGGCCTTCGGCGAGGATCATCTCCTCGAGCTTGTCGGCGCAATATTGCGAGAACTGCTCCTCGCTCATCGAACGGTCGGCGCGACGGAAATAATAGGGCGCCTCGGTGTGCAGGATTGGCGCACGCGGCAGGTCGAAGGCGTTGTGGAAGAGCTCGAGCCCGGTCAGCGATCCGGTCATCACGCCCGAGCCGTGATAGCCGCGCCAGCGCGAGATGATCTTCTTCTTTTCCGACCGTCCGAGAACGTTGTTGTAATACCAGATCAGCTTGATGTTGGTCTCGTTGGCATCGGAGCCGGAGAGGCCGAAATAGACCCTCGACATGCCCTTCGGCGCGCGGTCGATGATCATCTTGGCAAGCGTGATCGAGGCTTCCGTGCCATGCCCGACATAGGCATGGTAATAGGCGAGGTTCTTGGCCTGCTCGGCGATGGCATCGGCGATCTTCTGGCGGCCATAGCCGACATTGACGCAATAGAGGCCGGCAAAGGCATCGATGCTCTTCTTGCCGGTATTGTCCCAAACGGTGACGCCTTCGCCGCCGGCCATGATGCGGGCCGGCGACTCGCCACGCGCATGCGTGCCCATATGCGTCGAGGGATGGAAGAAGTGGTCGCGATCCCAGGCGGAGAGTTCGTTGGACTGTTCGAGCATTTTTGACTCCTGACGAGAATGAGGCCTGCGCAGCTTACGCTACATCGAGGCAGAGGTATTTGAGGTCCGTAAAGGCTTCGAGTCCGTGGCGCGAGCCTTCGCGGCCGATGCCGGACTGCTTGACGCCGCCGAACGGAATCGGCGCGCCGGTGATTTTTACGCGGTTGATCGCGACCATGCCGTACTCAAGGGCGCGGCCCATGCGCGCCTGCCTGGCGCCGTCCTCGGTGACGACATAGGCGACCAGGCCGTATTCGGTGGCGTTGGCGCGGGCGACGACTTCCGCCTCGCCGTCGAACGGCGCCACGGCGGCGACCGGGCCAAACGTTTCCTCATGCATGATCAGCGCTTCGTCCGGCACATCGACGAGCAGCGTCGGCTGGTAGAACAGCGGGCCGGCGGCGTGGCGCTTGCCACCCACGAGGCAACGCGCTCCCTGCGTGAGCGCATCGGCGACTTGCTCCTCGACCTTCTTCACCGCCCGCTCATGCATCAGCGGCCCGATCTCGGCGTCGGTGGATAGACCGTTGCCGACGCGGAGCTGCTCGATGCGGCGCGCGAAGGCGGCGCAGAAGCGGTCGTAGATCGGCCGCTGCACATAGATGCGGTTGGCGGCGAGGCAATCCTGGCCGGAAGTGGCGAATTTGGCGTCGAGCGCGATCGCCACCGCTTTGTCGATGTCTGCGTCGTCGAAGACGATCAGCGGCGCGTGGCCGCCGAGTTCCATCACCAGCCGCTTCATCGTCGAAGCGCTCTGCGCGGCGATCAGGCGGCCGACTTCGGTCGAGCCTGTGAAGCTCATGGCGCGGACCCTGGCGTCGGCGCACATCGCGCCAACGATGGTGCGCGCGTCGCCGGTGATGACATTGAAGACGCCGGCCGGCAGCCCGGCGCGCTCGCCAAGCTCGGCCAGCGCCAAAGCCGAGAGCGGCGTTTCGGAGGACGGTTGCGCCACCACCGTGCAGCCGGCGGCCAATGCCGCAGCGGCCTTGCGGGTGAGCATAGCCGACGGAAAGTTCCAGGGCGTGACGACGCCGACCACGCCGAGCGGCTCACGGCGCACCGACATCTCGGCATTCGGCAAATGGCTGGTGACGCTTTCGGCGTTGAGGCGTTTTGCTTCCTCGGCATACCATTCGACGAAAGAAGCGGCGTAGTCGATCTCGCCCAGCGATTCCTTCAGCGGCTTGCCCTGTTCCAGCGTCATCAGCAGCGCCAGGTCGTCCTTGGCGGCGATGATCAGATCGAACCATTTTCGCAAGGTTTTCGAGCGTTCCTGCGGCAACAACGCCCGCCAAGCGGGAAACGCGCGGGACGCGGCATTGATCGCTTTCGTCGTCTGGGCGGCATCGAGTGCCGCCACGAAGGCGACGGTAGCGCCGGTTGCCGGATCGGTGACCTCAAAACTTGCCGCCGCTTCGCTCGCCGTCCAATGGCCGTCGACATAGGCGAGCGCGCGCAGCAGCCGGCGATCGGCGAGGCGATCAAGCGCTTCATGGTGGTTGGTACGGGCAAAATGCGCGGACATCCGTCAGGTCTCCCGGTGCCGAAGGCGATAGGGAGAGGCTAGTCTCGTGATGAAGACAAAGAGGCTATTTCGGCAAGCCGACAGAGAGAGATTGTCTCTATTGGCCGCTCGTCGCAGACAATCTCTCTACCTCAGGGTTGCTCCGGCAGAAGGTCGGCCACCGGCAGCACGGTCTCGTCCTTGACCGTCTTGGTGACGATGTAGGTGAAGTAGCGGTCGATGCCGATCTCGCGTTCGAGCAGGCTATCGACCAGCCGCTGATAGGCATCGATGTCGCGCGCCATCACCTTCAGGACATAGTCGACGCCGCCGCCGACCGACCAGCAGGCGACGATTTCCGGGACATCGCGCACCACCCGCTCGAAGCGGTCGAAATCCGCCTGGCGGTGGTTGGCCAGGGTCACCTCCATCAGCACCGTCGCCACGGGTGCGATAACGCGCATGGCGATCGCGGCGTGATAGCCGGACACGATGCCGGCCTTTTCCAGCTTGCGCAGCCGCATCCAGCATGGGGTCGGCGACAGGCCGACCTTCTCGGCCAGCGCCAGCTTGGTTATGCGCCCGTCGCGCTGGATCGCGTCGAGAATCCTGAGGTCGATCGGGTCGAGTTTCGCTGCCGCCATGCGGGATCCGCCTTTCGTCGCGGACACCATGACGATGCATTATTTCGATTGTCAATTGCACTGATTTCGATCTCTAATAAGTCATGACATTGTGGCAGCCAGATCCTGCTCTCATCCGCCGGCCAGCCTATCTCTCGCTGGCCGACCAGTTCGCGCGCGCCATCCATGATGGTCGGCTGGCCAACGGCACGCGACTGCCTACGCATCGCCGGCTGGCGGATGATCTGAAGCTTTCGGTGCAGACCGTCAGCCGCGCCTATGAGGAACTGATCCGCCGCGGGCTGATTTCCGGCGAGGTCGGCCGCGGCAGCTTCGTGCAGACGCAGCGCCGCGAGCCGGAGCCACCCTATATCCCGGAGCGGCTGGGCGAAGTCATCGACCTCTCGATCCTGAAGCCGGTCTGCGAGCCGATGCATCTGGAGAAATTGAAGCAGGCGCTGGGGTGGCTGGCCGAGAACCTGCCGTCGAGCTCGGCGCTGTCGTTCCGGCCGAACATGGTGTTCCCGCGCCACCGCGCGGTCGCGGTCGAATGGCTGAAGCTCTGCGGCCTCGAAGCGTCGCCGCAGAATGTCAGCCTGACCAATGGCGCCACCGCCGGCATGACGGTGGCGCTGATGAGCGTGGCGCCGCCCGGCTCGACGGTCGCCACGGAGGCGATCGGCCACCACACGCTGATCCCGCTTGCGCGCTATCTCGGCTTCAACCTCGAGGGCCTGCCGATCGACGGCAACGGGCTGATTCCCGAAGCGCTCGACGAGGCCTGCCGCCTATCGGACATCCGCGCCGTGTTCGTCCAGCCCTCGGTGATCAATCCGACGGCGACCTTGATGGACGCCACGCGTCGCGAGCAGATCGCCGCGGTTGCCCGCAAGCACGACATCGCCATCATCGAGAACGACGTGCTCGGCCCGCTGGTGGAAGGCCGGCCGGCCGCGGTTGCCGCCTTTGCGCCAGAGCGGACGCTCTACGTCACGTCCTTCACCAAGATCACCGTGCCCGGGCTGCGCATCGGTTATCTCGCGGTGCCGGACCGTTATGTGGCCGCCGTCGCCAACCGCCATCTCGTCTCGAACTGGATGGCGACACCGATGGTGGCGGAGATCGCCACGCGCTGGGTGAATGACGGCACGGCGATGGAACTGGTCAACTGGCAGCGCCAGGCGTTGAAGCGGCGCCAGGAGATTGCCGCCGAAATGCTTACGGGCGTCGACTACCGCGTCCATCGCGACGGGCTGCATCTGTGGCTCGAACTGCCGGGCGACCGCGCCGAGGAGAGCTTTGTCTCGCAGGCGCGGCTGCGCGGGGTGGCAATCGCGCCAGGCACCTCGTTCCGCATCGCCGACACGCCCTGGCGTCCGGCCGTGCGCATCTCGCTCGGATCGACGACCGAGGGGGAACTGCGCGCGGGCCTGAGCGTTGTCGCCAAGCTGCTGCTCGGCGACCCGGAGCATCTCCTGCTCGCCATCTGATGCACAAATGAAGCTCAGATTGCCCTGAAATTGTGCCGCTCCGGAAATATTGTCATGATATTATTTTCCCAATTGACATGATTTGGCGCGTTTCGCATCGTTAAGGGCATAGGCTTCTCCAGAACGGGGAAATGGATTGCCCACGCCCATCATCAAGGTTGATGCGATTTCGAAGAGCTTCGGCGCCTTCAAGGTGCTGGACGGCCTGTCGATGCAGGTGATGCCGGGCGAGAAGCTGGCGCTGATCGGCCCTTCCGGATCCGGCAAGACGACGATCCTGCGCATCCTGATGACGCTGGAAAAGATCGACGGCGGCCACATCCAGGTCGACGGCGAGCAGCTCTACCATATGGAGCGCAACGGCCAGCTGCTGGCGGCCGACGAGCGGCATCTGGCCAGGATGCGCCAGAAGATCGGCATGGTCTTCCAGCTCTTCAATCTGTTTCCGCACAAATGCGTCATGGACAACGTCACCCTGGCGCCGATGCTGACAAAGGGCGTCGCGCGCGCCGCCGCCGAGAAGCGGGCGATGGAATTGCTCGACATGGTCGGCCTCGCCGACAAGGCAAAAGCGATGCCGGCGCAGCTTTCCGGCGGGCAGAAGCAGCGCGTGGCGATCGCAAGGGCGCTGGCGCTGTCGCCCAAGATCATGCTGTTCGACGAGGTCACCTCGGCGCTCGATCCCGAGCTCGTCGAGGAAGTGCTCAACGTCATGCGCAAGCTCGCAGCCGAGACCGACATGACGATGCTTCTGGTCACCCACGAGATGGGTTTCGCCCACGACTTCGCCGACCGCGTGCTGTTCTTCGACCGCGGACGGATCGTCGAGGAAGGCAAGCCCGATGAGATTTTCCGTCATCCCAAACAGGAAGGAACGCAGAGCTTCCTGAAGAAGATCATCGCGGCCGGACATCGCGTCTGACCGCAATGCAAACGGGCGGCGCAAGCCGTCCCGAGGCGACGAGAGCCGCCGCGAAACCAAGCAAACCAAGAACAGAAACAAGGAGTTGGGAACAATGAAGAAACTTGGCATTCTGGCTGGCGTCGCCGGCCTCGCGCTGACCGCCGTGCTCGCCGCCACGAGCGCCGGCTCGGCCGATGATAGCAAGCTCGAGCAGTTGAAGGCTCAAGGGTTCGCCCGCCTCGCCATCGCCAACGAGCCGCCCTATACGGCGGTAGCCGCCGACGGCAAGGTTTCGGGCGCCGCGCCCGACGTGGCGCGCGAAATCTTCAAGAAGCTCGGCGTCGCCGATGTCGTGGCCTCGATCTCCGAATATGGCGCCATGATCCCCGGCCTGCAGGCGGGCCGCTTCGACGTCGTCACCGCAGGCCTGTTCATGAAGCCGGAGCGCTGCGCGGCGGTCGCCTATTCCGAGCCTGTGCTTTGCGATGCCGAGGCGCTCTTGGTGAAGAAGGGCAACCCGAAGGGCTTCAAGAGCTATGAGGACATCGCCAAGGACGCTTCCGCGACTGTCGGCGCGCCTGGCGGCGGCACCGAGGAGAAGCTGGCGCTGAATGCCGGCGTGCCGCGCGACCGCGTCATCGTCGTGCCGGACGGCCAGAGCGGCCTGAAGATGGTGCAGGACGGCCGCATCGACGCCTATTCGCTGCCGGTGCTCTCGATCAACGATCTGGTCAAGAAGGCCAACGACCCTAACCTCGACGTCATTGCCCCGGTGGTCGGCGCTCCTGTCTATTGCGACGGCGCCGCCTTCAAGAAGGGCGACGAGGCCCTGCGCGACGCCTATGACGTGGAGCTCGCCAAGATGAAGAAGTCCGGTGAGTTCGCCAAGATCATCGAGTCCTACGGCTTCTCGGCCGCGGCCGCGATGTCGACGACGCGCGAGAAGCTCTGCTCGGCGAAGTAAGGCGCGGCTTTCTTCCTTCTCCCCGTTCACGGGGAGAAGGTGGCTCCAAGAGCCGGATGAGGGGCGGCGCCAGCATTTCAAGGTTCGCGCTGCCCCTCGTCTGCCTACCCATCCTACGCTGCAGCCAAGCTGCAGCTACGAAGGGCGAACCGGCATCTTCTCCCCGTGCACGGGGAGAACGGACTTGTCGCGGCTGCCCCGCACGACCGCAAACGATAGGAAATTTTACACCCAAATGACCGGCTATCTCGGCCTGATATTGCAAGGGGCGCTTGTCACCATCGAGCTGACGCTGATGGGGTCGGTGCTTGCGCTGATCATGGCCTTCCTTGCCGGCATGGGGCGCGTATCGCGCTTCTTCATCCTGCGCGCGATCGCTACGGTCTACATCGAATTCTTCCGCGGCACCTCGATCTTCGTGCAGCTGTTCTGGGTCTATTTCGTGCTGCCTTTCGCCGGCCTGTCGCTGACGCCCTTGCAGGCCGGCGTGCTGGCGCTGGGCTTGAATGTCGGCGCGTACGCGGCGGAAGTCGTGCGCGGCGCCATCCTGTCGGTCGGCCGCGAGCAATACGAGGCCTGCACGGCGCTCAATCTCGGCCGCTGGCAAGGCATGCGCCACGTGATCCTGCCGCAGGCGCTGCTGGTCATGCTGCCGACCTTCGGCAACAACGCGATCGAGCTGCTCAAGGCGACCTCGGTCGTGTCGCTGATCTCACTCGCCGACCTGACCTTCCAGGCGCAGGTGGTGCGCTCGCAGACCGGCAGCACGCTGATGCCCTTCGTCTCGGTGCTGGTCATCTATTTCGCCCTTGCGCTGATCATCTCCTGGGGTGTTCGCACGCTGGAGCGCCGCATGGCGCGCGGCCTCGACGGAGTGCGCGTCTGATGGATTGGGCCAGATAATGGATTGGGATTGGAACTTCGTCTGGGAGATCATGCCGACCCTGATCCAGGGCGTGAAGATCACCATCCTGGCAACCATTCTGGGTTCCGTCCTGGCGGCGATCGTCGGTCTTGGGATCGCGCTGGCGCGGCGCTCGGAGAACCGGATCGTCGCGCGCGGCGTCGGCTGGTTCGCCGAGTTCATCCGTGGCACACCGCTCCTGGTGCAGCTCTATTTCATCTTCTACGTGCTGCCCGATATCGGCATCCTTTTGCCGCCGCTGGTGGCGGGCGTGATCGGGCTTGGCCTGCACTACGGCACCTACACGGCCGAGGTCTACCGCGCCGGCATCGACAATGTGCCGCGCGGCCAGTGGGAGGCGGCCAAGGCCTGCAATCTGAGCGGCCGCCACACCTGGACGCATATCATCCTGCCGCAGGCGATCCCGCCGATGATCCCGGCCTTGGCCAACTATTTCATCGCCATGTTCAAGGAGACGCCGCTGCTTTCGGCGATCACAGTGCTGGAGTTGATGAACCAGGCCAAGAGCGTCGCCAACACCTATTACCGCTACATCGAACCGATGACGCTGGTCGGCGCCTTCTTCCTCGTCATCAGCCTCTGCTCCGTCGTGCTCTTACGCTGGCTGGAGCACCGCTACGGCAGGATCGAAAGATGAAAGTCATGAAACCATTGCCCGACATCCGCCTCGAAACGGCGCGCCCCACGCTGGACCCGCGTCCGCTGCAAAAGTGCGTCGGGCTGATCGCCCTGGCCACCGATCACACGAGCGAGGTGGATTTCCGCCGTATGGTGGCAAGCGAGCGCATCGGCGTCTATGTCGCGCGCATTCCTTATGCCAATCCCACGACGCCGGAGAATTTGCGCAAGATGCAGCCGTCGCTCTCGGCGGGCGCGGCGCTGATCCTGCCGGACGAGCCGCTCGACGCGGTCTGCTACTCCTGCACCTCGGCCTCCGTGGTGATCGGCGATGCCGAGATCGAAGCTGCCATCCACGCGGCCAAGCCCGGCGTCCCGGTGGTCACGCCACCGATGGCCGGCATGCGCGGGCTCAACGCTTTTGGGGTGAAGCGCATCAGCATCCTGACCCCCTACACCGTCGAGACCAGCCGGCCGATGGCCGCCTATTTCGCGTCACACGGCTTCGACATCCAGAGCTTCTCTTGCCTCGGCTTCGAGGACGACCGCGAGATGGCGCGGATCACGCCGGCATCCCTCGTCGAGATGGCGCGCAAGGTCATGCATCCGCAGGCCGATGCGCTGTTCGTCTCTTGCACCGCGCTGCGCGGCGCGCTCGCGGTCCCAGGCATGGAAGAAGCGATCGGGCGTCCGGTCGTCACCAGCAACCAGGCCAGCGCCTGGAACTGCCTGCGGCTTTGCGGCGACGACACGCCGCGACCGGAGTTCGGCCGGCTATGGACCAAGCCGCTACCCCAGTGATCGAAATGCCCGTGATCGAATGACTGTTGAGCTTAAGCATATTCGCGCCGCGCGCGAACGCATTGCCGGTAAGGTCGAGCGGACACCTTGCGTTGTGTCGCAAAGCCTGTCGGACCGCGCGGGCCATCCTGTTCATCTCAAGCTGGAGCACCACCAGACCACCGGCGCGTTCAAGCTGCGCGGCGCTTCCAATGCGATCGCAGCATTGAGCGCGGAAGAAAAATCGCGCGGCGTTGTCGCCGCCTCGACCGGCAATCACGGCCGGGCACTCGCGCATGCGGCGAAGCTCGAAGGCATCCGCGCGGTGATCTGCATGTCGAGGCTGGTGCCGGAAAACAAGCTGGACGCCATCCGTCGCCTCGGAGCCGAAGTCCGCATCATCGGCAACAGCCAGGACGACGCCCAGCAGGAAGTCGACAGGCTGGTGGCGGAAGAGGGACTGATCATGCTGCCGCCCTTCGATCATCCCGACATCGTCGCCGGACAAGGCACGCTTGGCCTGGAGATCTTGAAGCAGGTTCCAGATGCCGCCGCGGTGCTGGTGCCGCTCTCCGGCGGCGGGCTGGCGGCGGGCGTCGCCGCGGCCGTCAAAGGGGTGGGTCGAGGCACCAAAGTCATCGGTATCTCGATGACGCGGGGCGCGGCGATGAAAGCCAGCCTCGACGCCGGCCGCCCGGTGCAGGTCGAGGAGCTGCTGACATTGGCGGACTCGCTCGGTGGCGGCATCGGCCTCGACAACCGGCTGACCTTCGCCATGTGCCGTAGCCTGCTCGACGATGTGGTCCTGCTTTCAGAGGACGAGATCGCCGCTGGCATCCGTCATGCCTACGAACAGGAGCGCGAGATCGTCGAAGGCGCGGGGGCCGTCGGCATCGGCGCGCTGCTCGCAGGGAAGATCAAGGCGAAAGGACCGGTGGTGGCCATCCTGTCGGGCCGCAACATCGACATGGCGCTGCATCGGAAGATCGTTTGTGGCGAGGTGTCCTCACGCACGGAGCGCGCCGCATGAGCCGCATGACGATCCTCACCGAAGCCGATCTGCGCAAGACCGTGGCGCTCGATCTCGACGCCGTCGCCTGCGTCGAGAACGCCTTCCGCGCCCTGGCCACGCTGCCGGTGGCGATGCCGCCGATTCTGCGGTTAGACATTCACGAGCATCGCGGCGAGGTCGACGTGAAGTCCGCCTATGTGCCCGGCATCGATGGCTTTGCCGTCAAGATAAGCTCCGGCTTCTTCGACAATCCGGCGCTGGGCCTGCCGAGCGGCGGTGGCATGATGGTGCTGCTTTCGGCCAAGACCGGCGTGGTCGAGGCGCTGCTGCTCGACAATGGCTATCTGACCGATATCCGCACCGCCGCCGCCGGCGCGGTCGCGGCCCAACATCTGTCGCGTGAGGACTCCAAGGTCGCGGCGATCTTCGGCGCCGGTTTGCAGGCCAGCCTGCAATTGGAGGCACTGCGCCTCGTGCGGCCGATCGAGGAAGCGCGCATCTGGGCGCGCGACGCCGCCAAGGCAGACGCGACCGCCGCGGGCCTGCGCGACAAGCTCGGCATCATGGTTCGGGCCGAACCGGATGCGGCAAATGCGGTGGCCGGCGCCGACATCATCGTCACCACGACGCCTTCGACAGAGCCGCTGATCAAGCCGGGCTTCGTCTCGGCCGGACAGCACATCACGGCCATGGGTTCGGACGCCGAGCACAAGAACGAGATCGCGCCGGCGATCCTGCGCATGGCCGATCTCTATGTCGCCGACAGCGCCAAGCAGACGCGGCGTCTGGGCGAGCTCCACCACGCCATCGAGGCGGCGGTCTTCGCCGCCGACGCCGAGGTCACCGAACTCGGCCAGATCATTGCCGGCGTGAAACCCGGTCGGCGCTCGGCAAGCGACATCACCATCGCCGACCTCACCGGCACAGGCGTGCAGGACACGGCGATCGCCACTTTGGCTCGCGACCGTGCGCGCGCGGCAAAGGCCGGAACCATTTTCGAAAGCTGATACCCGGCCGAGAGGCCCAACAAACGAGGACCAAGAACAATGCAACCAAATTTGAAATTCTCGCGCGGCGAATTTGCCGATCGCCTCGCCAAGACGCGCAAGGCCATGGAGGCGAAGGGCGTCGATCTTCTGATCGTCAGCGATCCTTCCAACATGGCCTGGCTGACGGGCTATGACGGCTGGTCCTTCTATGTGCATCAGGCGGTCGTCGTGCCGCCTTCGGGCGAGCCGGTCTGGTACGGCCGCGGCCAGGATGCCAACGGCGCCAAGCGCACCACCTATCTCGCGCATGACAACATCGTCGGCTACGCCGACCATTACGTGCAGTCGACCGAGCGGCATCCGATGGATTATCTCGCCGAAGTGCTGGCCGAGCGCGGCTGGGACAAGCTCACCATCGGCGTCGAGATGGACAATTACTGGTTCTCGGCTGCAGCGTTCGCGGCACTTCAGAAGCATCTGCCCAACGCCCGTTTCGCCGATGCGACCGCGCTGGTGAACTGGCAGCGCGCGGTGAAGAGCCCGACCGAGATCGACTACATGCGCAAGGCCGCGCGCATCGTCGAGGCCATGCACCAGCGCATCGTCGACAGAATAGAAGTCGGCATGCGCAAATGCGATCTGGTCGCCGAGATCTACGATGCCGGCACGCGCGGCGTCGCCGGCATCGGCGGCGACTATCCGGCGATCGTGCCGCTGCTGCCGTCGGGCGCGGATGCCTCGGCGCCGCATCTCACCTGGGACGACAAGCCTATGAAGGTGAACGAAGGCACGTTCTTCGAGATCGCCGGCTGCTACAACCGCTATCACTGCCCGTTGTCGCGCACGGTCTTCCTCGGCAAGCCGACGCAGGCTTTCCTCGACGCCGAGAAGGCGACGCTGGAAGGCATGGAAGCGGGGTTGGCCGCGGCCAAGCCCGGCAACACCTGCGAGGACATCGCCAACGCCTTCTTCGCCGTCCTGAAGAAGTACGGCATCGTCAAGGACAACCGCACCGGTTACCCGATCGGTATTTCCTATCCGCCGGACTGGGGCGAGCGCACCATGAGCCTGCGTCCCGGCGACCGCACCGAGCTCAAGCCCGGCATGACCTTCCATTTCATGACCGGCCTGTGGCTGGAGACGATGGGGCTGGAGATCACCGAGTCGATCCTGATCACCGACACCGGCGTCGAATGCCTGGCCAATGTGCCGCGCAAGCTCTTCGTGAAGGACTGAGGCCGATGTCCGCTTTGCGTCCGTCGCCGATCGCGCCGACCGTCGACTTCGAGCGCGACGGCGTCCAGCACGGCTTCCTGCGCCTGCCCTACAGCCGTGACGATTCCGCCTGGGGATCGGTGATGATCCCGGTCTGTGTCGTGCGCAACGGCAAGGGTTCGACGGCGCTGCTCACCGGTGGCAATCACGGCGACGAATACGAGGGGCCACTGGCGCTCTACGAGCTCGCGCGCACGCTTGATCCGAAAAACGTCTTGGGCACGGTCATCATCGTGCCGGCGATGAACTATCCGGCATTCCGCGCCGGCACGCGCACCTCGCCGATCGACAAGGGCAACATGAACCGCGCCTTCCCCGGACGGCCGGACGGCACGGTGACGGAAAAGATCGCCGACTATTTCCAGCGCGAACTGCTGCCGCGGGCGGACATCGTGTTCGACTTCCACTCAGGCGGCAAAACGTTGGATTTCGTGCCGTTCTGCGCGGCGCATACGCTGCCCGACAAGGCGCAGGAGAAAAAAGCCTTCGCCGCCGTCGAGGCTTTCTCGGCCCCGTTCTCCATGCGCATGGCCGAGATCGACGCGATCGGGATGTATGACACCGCCGCCGAGGAGATGGGCAAGGTCTTCGTCACCACCGAGCTCGGCGGCGGGGGAACCTCTCGGGCCGAGACGGTGCGGATCGCCCGGCGCGGCATCCTCAACGTGCTGCGCTATGCGGACATCGTCGATGGTGCGGTCGAGAAGGGTAGAACTCAGTGGCTGGACATGCCGTCGGGCGATTGCTTCGCCTTTGCCGAGGAGGACGGGATGATCGAGACGATGGTCGATCTCGGCGAGTCGGTAAAGGATGGCCAGGTGATTGCTCGCATCCATCCGGTCGGCCGTACCGGCCAGGCGCCGCAGGAGATCAAGGCCAGGATGTCGGGGCTGCTCGCCGCGCGTCATTTCCCGGGCTTGGTCAAGGCGGGAGATTGCGTCTCGGTGCTGGGCGTGGCCGTTCAGGGATAATCCCGGCGCGGCGGCGTCGGCATGGACGGAGCAGGCCGGCCCGGGGCAACCGGGCCGGCCGCGTGCTTAGAATGCCGGCTCGACCGAGCCGACATTGTCCTTGGTGACGACGGTCAGCGGGATCGGCAGCCGGTCCTTGACCTCCTTGCCGTCCATGATCTCGGCCATGGTGTTGATCGCCAGGCGGCCGTCCTCGACCGGCGACTGCACGATGGTCGAGTACATCTCGCCGCTCTTGATCGATTCGAAAGCGTCCTTCTGGCCGTTGATGCCGACGATCGGCGGCGTCGGCTTGGACGGATTGGCTTCCTTCCAGGCGTCGATGAAGCCACGCGCCATGGTGTCGTCATTGGCGTAGACGCCGGTGATCTGGTCGCCGAAGCGGGTGATCAGGTCGCGGCTGACAACGAGCGCCTTCTGCTGGTCGAAGTCGGCATTGACCGTGTCGAGCACCTTGATGTCGGCGTTGGTTTCCTTGAGGTGATCGGTGAAGCCGTTGACGCGGCCGATGGTGGTGCCGTTGCCGGCCTGGCCGGCGATGATGACCACCGAGCCCTTGCCGCCCAGCGCCTTGCTCAGCGAATCCGCCGCCAGCTTGCCCTCCTCATAGACGTCCGGTCCGGTGAAGGACTTGATGAACGTCTTGGCATCGTCGCTCATCGGCGAGTTGATGAGGATCGCCGGAATGTTCGCCTGCTGCGCGCGGGCAAGACCCGGAATGTAGGCCTGCGGGTCGAGCGGCCACAGGATGATGCCGTCGACCTTGCGCGCCACGCAGGTGTTGAGCTGCTCGGTGCCCTTCTGCACGTCGAAGTCCTGGCTGAGGCTGAGTATCTCGACGCCGAGTTCCTTGGCGCGGGCCTCGAGCGCCTTGTTGGCCGGCGTCGCATAGGCGTGCGAATCCGCCGCCGTGACGTAGCAGACTGTTTTGGCGCTCGCCCATCCGGTCGAGGCCAGAAGCGCCACGGCCGCGATCTTGAGCATGCCTTTCTTGCCAGTCATATGTTTCCTCCCGATCATAGGTTTCCTCCTTGAGTGATTGGTTTGTCGCGAACGAGCGCTGGGCGCGTGCCCGGAGCCCTCCCCTTGGCAGTAACGGCCCGATCGAGCACGACGAGCAGGATCAGGATCAGCCCGGACACGACCTGCTGGACGTATGCGGGTATGGACTGGAACTCCATCGCGATGGTCAGCGAGCCGATCGTCAGCACGCCGCCCAGCGTGCCGAGCGCGGATCCCCTGCCGCCTTCGAGGCGGGTTCCGCCGACGACGACGGCGGCGATGACGGCGACCGTCAGTTCCGAGCCGAAGACGGGCGAACCGGTGTTGGTGACGAGGCTCTGGAGGACGCCCGCGAGGCCGGCCAGCGTGCCGGCGAAGACGAAGCCCAGAAAGACGATGCGGTCCGAGGCGATGCCGCTTTCCTTGGCGGCGGCCGGATTGGAGCCGACGGCAAAGACGTTGCGACCCGGGATGGTGCGCGTCAGCCAGACATGCAAGAGCACGATCAGGACGATGAACAGCGCGCTGCGGATGGTGAATATCTCGAGATAGGTCTTGGCCAGCGCCAGCGACAGCATGATGTCGGTGCCGGTCACCGGCTGGCTGTTGGTAACCCAATGCGCGAGCGAGCGGAAGATCAGCATCGTGGCCAGCGTCAGCACCAGCGAGTTGACCTTCAGCCCGACGACCAGGGCGCCGTTGATCGCGCCGGCAACGGCGCCGACGAGGATGCCGACGATCGCCGCCGGCAGGATGCCGATCTCGCGCTGCAGGATGACCGAGACGATGCCGGCCAGCGCGAACACCGCGCCGCCGGAGAGATCGATCTGTCCGGCGATCAGAAGCACGGTCAGGCCGATGGCGATCAGGCCGATGGTGGCGGCCCGGTCGAGGCCGAGGCCGAGCGTGGACGGTGCCAGATAGCCCGGCACGACCAGCGCCGAGACGACAAGCGTCAGACCGAGGATGATGAGGACGCGATATTGCGAGGCCAAGACCAGGAAGCGCATCATGCCGCTCCCCGCTTGCGCAGCGCGGCGTCCATGCCGACTGCGCAGACGATGAGGATGCCCAGCACAAAGCCCTGGACCGGAGTGCGCACCCCTTGCAGCACCATGACATTGGTTAGGAGCTGCACGAAGACGAGCCCGGCGACGGCCCTCGGCACCGAGCCGAAGCCGCCTATGATCGAGACGCCGCCGACGACGACCGCGGTGATGGCGCTGAATTCGTAGCCGGAGCCGATCAGCGGCCGCGCGCTCTGCAGGGTCAGGCCGAGCAGGCCGCCGCTGACGCCGGACGCGAGCGCAGTGATCACGAAGGCGCCGGCCTTGACCGCCTTGACGGGCACGGCGCTGGCTTCGGCGGCGCTGTAATTGCCGCCGGTCGCCAGCGTCCAGCGCCCCCAGAAGGACCGCGAAAGCACGAAATGGCCGATGAGCGCGACGACCAGGAAGATCAGCACCACGACCGGGATGCCGAGCAGCCGCCCTTTGGCGAATTCGGCCGAGGCCGTGTTCGAGCCGTAGACGATGACGCCGCCGACCGCGGCCTGGACGATGCCGAGGCCGATGGTTCCGACGCCAAGCGTGGCGATGATCGGATTGATGCCGGCATAGCCGACGAGAACGCCGTTGAGCAGACCGATCAGCCCGGCCAGCGCGACCGCCAGGACGAAGGCGGGCACGGGGCCGACCAGCGGCTGCAGCCCCAGCGAAAGGATCGCGCCGCAAGCGATGGTGGCGGGCACCGACAGGTCCGCCAGGCCGCCGACCACCAGCACGAAGGTCATACCGACCACGACGATGCCGACGATCGACATCGAGGTCAGCACGTTGAGCAGATTGCCGGCGGTGAAGAAGGCCGGGCTGGCGAATGAGCCGTAGAGGATGACAGCTAGGATGGCCAGCACAAGGCCGGCCTTCGACAGCGCATCGACGAGCCTGCTGCCGCGCGTAAAACGGTCGTTGCGGTTCACGCCGCTGATCTCCATGGCTGCGTCCGTCACGCCGCTTCCTCGCCGGTCGCGAGCGCCATGATGCGCTCCTCGCTGAGCTCGGCACGCGTCAGCGGCATCGAGGCGCGACCGTCGCGCATCACCACGACGCGGTCGCATACGCCGAGGATTTCAGGCAGTTCCGACGAGATCATCACCACCGCCATGCCGTCGGCGACCAGCTGGCCGATGATGTGATGGATCTCCGCCTTGGCGCCGACATCGACGCCGCGCGTCGGCTCGTCGAGGATCAGCACGGCGGGCTTTGCCGCCAGCCATTTGGCGATGACCGCTTTCTGCTGATTGCCGCCCGACAGGAGATTGATGCGCCGCTCGCCATCCGGCGGCGAGATCGAGAACTGCTTGACGTAAAGGGCCGACAAGGAACGGTCGGCGCTGCCCCTGATGCGGCCGAAGCTGGTCAGGCGGCGCAGGATCGGCAGGCTGATGTTCTCGCGCACCGACATGCCAGGCACGATGCCGTCGCCCTTGCGGTCTTCCGGGACGTAGGCGATGCCGGCGCGCACCGCTTCGGACGGCGAGCTGATGACGACCTTGCGGCCGTCGACGCTGACGCTTCCCTCGACCAGACGCGACAGGCCGAAAATGGCGCGCGCGACTTCGCTGCGGCCGGCGCCGACGAGACCGGTCAACCCAAGGATCTCGCCGGCCCGCACGTCGAAGCTGACATCGCGGAAACTCGCGCCATCGCCTATGCGCTCGACGCGCAGCACCGATGCGCCGATCTCGGCGGGGCTCTTGGGAAAGACGTTGCTCACCTCGCGGCCGACCATCAGCCTGATCATCTCGGCCGCGGTGATCCCTTCGATCGGCCGCGTCTCGATCATCGCGCCGTCGCGCAGCACGGTGACCTCGTCGGCGATCTCCAGCACCTCTTTCAGCCTGTGGCTGATGTAGACGATGGCGATGCCTTCGCCGCGCATCTTGCGCAGGATGCGGAAGAGCGCCGCCGTCTCGTGTTCGCTGAGCGACGATGTCGGCTCGTCGAGCACGATGATGCGGGGCTGGGCCGCATAGGCCTTGGCGATCTCGACCAGCTGCTGCTGGCTGATCGAGAGATTGCCCAGCCGTTCGCGCGGATTGATCGCGGCGCCCAGTTCCTTGAGGATCGCCGCGGCCTTCCCGATCATCTCGCCCTTGCGCAGCCAGCTCCATCTGCCGGGCATGCGGCCGAGATAGACGTTCTCGGCGACGGTCAGGTCGGGGACAAGATTGATCTCCTGGTGGACCATGCGGATGCCGAGCGCCTGCGCGTCCGCCGGCTTGCGCATGCGCACCTCATTGCCGCCGACCCAGATGGTGCCGCTGGTCGGCGCGTATGAGCCGTTGAGCACTTTCATGAGGGTCGACTTGCCGGCGCCATTCTCGCCGACGACCGCGTGGACGGTCCCGAATTTCACGGCGAAATTGACGTTCGACAGCGCCTTCACGCCCGGAAACGTCTTGCTGATGCCTCGCATGTCCAGGGCACAATCCGCCACGGCAGTCATTTCTGGCTTGGTCCTCCCTGGCAAGACGGCCCGGCGCGGCCGGCGCGGGATCATCGGTCATGTCGAGCGCAGTGACCGGCTCCTCAAGCCGACCCCGAAGGCCTTCGCGAAACCACGCTTAGGCACCCTGAAACGCTCCCGCCGCGACGCCGATCATCGCGACGGCCGGCACTATTGCACTAATATAACAGTTCTGGCAAGCTGGTTTTCAGCGCGCTTTTGAGAGCGAGGCAATCAGCTTGACACATACGTGCATTCCGGTTGGCATTCTAATATAATTTATCAATTGCGTGGATGAGCGATGGGATTTTCCATGGATCTAGACCCTTCGACCCTCAATCGGGCCCTGCCGCTGCGCGATCAAATCTACAACAAGATCCGCAACCTGATCGTCGTCGGACAGCTGAAGCCGGGCGAGATCATCAACGAAGTGGCGATTGCCGAGGCGCTCGGCGTATCGCGCACGCCGGTGCGCGAGGCGGTCAAGCGCATCAGCGATGAAGGGCTGGTCAAGATCCTGGCGCAGAGCGGCACCTATGTGGCGCCGATCAGCCGCGCCGATCTCGAGGAAGCCTATGTCATCCGCCGGGCGCTGGAGATGGAGAGCGCCAGGCGCGCCGCGGCCAAGATGACGCCGCAGGCAGCCGAACTCCTGGAAGACAACATGGCCGCTCACAAGCTCGCCATCTCGCGTGGACGCTATGCCGTCGCGATCCAGCTCGACGACGTCTTCCACCGCAGCATAGCCGAGATCTGCGGCCTGCCGGCGATCTGGCGGGTGGTCGACATCTCCAAGGCGCAGATGGATCGCGGCCGCTACCTCGCGATCCCCAGGCCCGGCTATGGCGAGCAGACGATCGAGCAGCACGAGGCCATCCTCGACGCACTGAAGCGCCAGGACGCCGAGGGCGCCGCGCAGGCGATGGAGAGTCATCTGGAGACGTCCTTCCGCAACACGCTCGAAGTCGCCGCCGAGCTCCTCGGCTGAACGATCCGGCACGCCAAAACCAAGCGAGACCAGCTTATGAAGAGAATGGGGCTTTGCATCGGCCTGAAAGCCGAGGCGATCGAGGAATACAAGCGCGTCCATGCCGCGGTGTGGCCCGACGTGCTCGAGGTCATCAGCCGCGCCAACATAAGGAACTACTCCATCTTCCTGCGCGAGCCGGAGAACCTGCTGTTCGCCTATTGGGAATATCACGGCGACGATTTCGCAGCGGACGCCGCGCGGATGGGCGAAGCGCCGGCGATGCGCAAATGGTGGGAGCTATGCGACCCGATGCAGCAGCCCTTGACCACCCGCGCTTCAGGCGAGTGGTGGGCGGCGATGGAGGAAGTCTTCCACCTGGACTGAGCCGCTCGCGACGTCGATGGACGGGGCAAGGATTTGCGCGCGGGCGGCAACCCCAGCTCTGCCGGGCCCATGCGAACAGTGTCCACAACAGCGGTTCCAACGAAACGCGATCGAGCGCTGCTTGACCACTGTCATTCTATTATATTAGTATTCCCGTCTATCAAATCTCGTGGCCAACGCCAGCGAGAAATCTTCTTCAGAGTCTTGGGCCATGGCACGCTTCATCAAGCTTTCGCACGCGGACAACATCCTGCTCGCGGTCGATCCGCTGGCGACCGGCGAGAAGGCCGGCGACGTCGCGGCGCGGGCCAGAATCCCGCGCGGCCACAAGATGGCCATGTGCGACATCGCGGCGGACGAGCCGATCGTGAAGTACGGCCAGACCATCGGCTTCGCGCGCGAAACGATCGCGGCCGGGGACTGGGTGCACGAGCACAACGTCTACCTGCGCGATTTCGAGCGGGACTACGGCTATGGCGCGGACGCCAGGCAAACGGCGATGCTTCCCGACGACGAACGAGCGAGCTTCATGGGGTACCGCAGACCGAACGGCAAAGTCGGCACGCGCAACTACATCGCCACGCTGACTTCGGTGAACTGCTCGGCCAGCGTCGCGCGCTTCATCGCCGAGGAGGTCAATCGCTCCGGCATCTTGCGCGACTATCCCAATGTCGACGGCATCATCTCGCTCGTCCACGGCACCGGCTGCGGCATCGATACCAAGGGCCCGGCCTACGATCTCCTGAAGCGCACACAATGGGGGTTCGCCACCAATCCCAATGTCGGCGGCGTGCTGATGGTCGGGTTGGGCTGCGAAGCCTTCCAGATTCCGCGCTGGATGCAGTCCTACGACATCGAGGAGAGCACCACCTTCCGCACGATGACGATCCAGGAAACCGGCGGCACGCGCAAGACGGTCGATGCCGGGGTGAAGGCGATCGTCGAGATGCTGCCGATCGTCAACGCCGCGCGGCGCACGCCGCAACCGGCCTCCGAGCTGGTGCTGGCGCTGCAATGCGGCGGCTCGGACGGCTATTCCGGCATTAGCGCCAATCCGGCGCTCGGCGCGGCGGTGGACCTGCTCGTCGCGCAGGGCGGGACCGCCGTCCTTTCGGAGACGCCCGAGATCTACGGCGCGGAACATCTTCTGACCCGCCGCGCCGAAAGCCGGGCGGTCGGCGAAAAGCTGATCGAGCGCATCCGCTGGTGGGAGGACTACACCGCCCGGCACGACATGGAGATGAACAACAATCCCTCGCCCGGCAACAAGCTGGGAGGATTGACGACCATCCTGGAAAAATCGCTCGGCGCATCGGCCAAGGGCGGCACCACCAATTTGCGCGCGGTGCTGGAATATGCCGAGCCGATCAGCGAGCGCGGCCTCGTCTTCATGGACACGCCAGGCTACGACCCGGTTTCCGCGACCGGACAGGTCGCCGGCGGCGCCAACATTTTGTGCTTCACCACCGGGCGCGGCTCGGCCTTCGGCTGCAAGCCGACGCCTTCGATCAAGCTCGCCTCCAACTCGTTCATCTTCGAGCAGATGCGCGACGACATGGATATCAACTGCGGCGACATACTGGACGGCGTGACGCTGGCGCAGAAGGGCGAGGAAATCTTCGCGGAGATCCTGCGGGTGGCCTCCGGCGGGCGCACCAGGTCCGAGGCGCTGGGCTATGGCGACAACGAGTTCGTGCCGTGGAGCCTCGGCGCCACCATGTAGCGCCGCGATGACGGATCGGAAGCTCAAGCATTCCGGCGCAGTGCGGCCGATATCCGAAACATCCGCAACGAAATCACACTGGAGGAAACGCCCGCTATGAACAGGATCGATCTGGACGGTCAGCACGCGGTGGTGACCGGCGGCGCGCAAGGCCTCGGCTTCGCCATGGCCAAGCGCTTTGTCGCCTCGGGCGCCACGGTCACGCTTTGGGACCTCGACGAGGCGCGCCTCGACGCCGCCAGGCAAGAACTCGGCAAGGCCGCCACGACGCTGGTGGTCGACATCGCAGACTGGGACGCGGTCGACGCGGCCCGCGCCAGGACCGAGGAGATCGCCGACAAGATCTCCATCGTGGTGAACTCCGCCGGCATCGCCGGTCCGGCGGCGCCGCTCGACGTCTATGACGTCGACGTCTGGAAGAAGATCATCGACATCAACATCAACGGCACCTTCTACGTCAACCGCGCCGTCGTGCCCGGCATGAAGGAGCGCAATTACGGCCGCATCGTCAACATCGCTTCTGTCGCCGGCAAGGAAGGCAACCCGAATGCGGCCGCCTATTCGGCCTCGAAGGCAGCCGTCATCGGCCTGACGAAGTCGCTCGGCAAGGAACTGGCGCAATACGACATCGCCGTGAACTGCATCTCGCCGGCGACCGCCCAGACACGCATCCTCGACCAGCTGACGTCGGAGCATATCGAATATATGCGCTCGCGCATTCCGCGCGGCCGACTGCTCGAAGTTGACGAAGCCGCCGCCATGGTCGCGTGGTTGGTCTCGAAGGAGAACAGCTTCACCACCGCCTCGACATTCGACCTGTCGGGCGGACGCACCACCTACTGAGCAATTCCAAGAAAAATTGCGCTACTGCACCACGCGCTTCTCAAGCTTGCGGGCAAGGGTGCGCCGGTGCAGGCCGAGCCGGCGCGCGGTTTCGGAGATGTTGAAGCCGGTCTCGACCAGCGTTTCGTGGATGCGCTCCCATTCGAGGTTCTTGATCGAGGTGGGGCGGCTGGTGAGCGGCACCGAAACGTCGCCCTCGGCGCGGCCGAAGGCTGCTTCGATGTCGTCGGTGTTGGCGGGCTTGGCCAGATAATGGCACGCGCCGAGCTTGATCGCCTCGACCGCCGTGGCGATGCTGGCAAATCCGGTCAGGACCACGATCCGCATCGACGGATTGCGGGCGCTGAGCAGTTTGACGCATTCGAGACCCGATCCGGCTCCGAGCTTCAGATCGACGACGGCGTAAGCCGGAACGGCCTTTTCCAGCGCGACAAGCAGCGCGTCGCGGTCGTGGGAGACCACGACGTCGTAGTCGCGCTTCTCGAAGGAACGTTTGAGCGTCCGCGCGAAAGTCGCGTCGTCCTCGACGACAAACAAGGATCGATCAGATGTCACGATCGCCTCCATCGGTCAGCGCCGCCAGCGGCAGCGAAAGGGTAACGCGGGCGCCCTCGGCCAGGTTGTGCGCCGAAACGTTGCCACCGAGCTTGCGCACCACATTGAACACCAGGAAGAGGCCCAGGCCGCCGCCTGGCCGCCCCTTGCTCGACATATAGGGCTGGCCGAGTGCGGCCAGAATATCCTTGTCGAAACCCGGTCCGCGATCCTCGACGGAGAGCACCAGCTTCTCATCCTGCCGCTCGGCAGTGATGCCGACCCAATCGTGCGATGCTTCCTGCGCATTGTCGAGCACATTGAAGATCACTTGTTTCAGCGCGGTGTCGGACACGATCTGCTCGTCCGGCTCGAAACCGTTGCCGTAGTCGAGCTTGAAAGGCTGGCGGCTGACGCGCCACTCCTGGACGAGATCGTCGAGGAATTGGCGGATCGTGGTGCGGATGGTGCCCTCGCCTCGCGCCTGGCCGGATGACATCAGGATGCCGGTGACGATGCTTTTGCAGCGCTCGACCTGCGCCTGCATCTCGGCCACGTCCTCGGAAAGCTCGCGGTTGCGTTTGATGCCGCGCATCTGACGCCAGTCGGACAGGATGACCGAAATGGTCGAGAGCGGCGTGCCCAGTTCATGCGCGGCACCCGAGGCCAGCAGGCCCATGCGCACGATGTGGTCTTCCTCGGCCGAGCGCTGGCGCAGGTCGGCGAGATAGGCGTCGCGCTCGCGCAGGTTGCGGTTGATGCGCGTCATGAAGATCACGATCAGGCCGGCGGCCAACACGAAGCAGATGAACATGCCGCGCAGATGCAGCGCCAGGAGATCGCTGCCGCCGTGATACGGTAGCGCGATCGGCTGAAAGACGAAGATGAGGAAGACGAAGCAGGCCGAGGCAGCCGCCACCAGGATCCAGGTCGACCATGGCGCCAGCAGCGCGGCGCCAAGCGTGATCTGCAGCAGATAGAGCGACACGAACGGGTTGGAGGCGCCGCCGCTCAGGTAGAGCTGCGTCGTCAGCGCCGCCATGTCGAAGATCAGCGCGACGAAGAGCTGCGCGTTGGAGATGCGGCGATTGCCGCGAAGCGCCAGCAGGCTGAAGATGTTGAGCCCGACGAGGAAAAGCACGACGCCGGCCATCTCGGCCAGCGGCAACGGAATGGCGAACCAGTATTGCGTCACCAGGATGGTCAGCACCTGCCCCGCTACAGCCAGCCAGCGCAGCTGGATGAGGAGCAGCAGGTTCTTCCTGTTCGTCACATCGGAATTGGAGGCGGCGCCTCCCTGGCCGGCGGGCGGAACCGTCAGGATCGGCTTGTCGTGGTGAAACCGCGCGATCGAGATGTTCATCTTGCCGCGTCCCGCTTCCGACGTCCGGCGAGGATCGGCCTGGCGAGGGCGATCGCCAACATCGCCGCCAGGGCAAACCAGGTCAAAGCATAGACCAGATGGCTGTTGCGGAAGGTGACGACGGTGAGCCCGCCGCGCGGCCAGCTGTCCGCGCCGGACGCCCCGGCATCGATGAAATAAGGTGCGACATCGGTCAGGCCGCGCGCCCTGGCGATTGCCGCGACGTCGCGCGAATACCAGCGATTGGCCGCCGGATCGTTGCTGCGCAGGAACCCGCCGCCGGGCTCGCTGATGCGCAGCAATCCGTCGACCACCGTAGGTGATGTCAGGCCGCCGCTCTGTTGTTGAAATTCCGCCTTGCGTTCCTGCGGAACAAAGCCGCGGTTGACGAGGACCGTGAAACCGCGGTCGTCGCGCATCGGCGTCAGCACCCAATAGCCGCCGCCAAGCTCGGTCACTGCCTGCACCAGCGTGTTGGCGCCACCCTGAAAGCGCCCGCTCAACTGCACATGGCGATATTCGTAGTCGGGCGCTTTGAACCCGCTCCAGCTCTGGGGGCCAGGCGCAGCGACGACGGGAGCATGGATGCGCTGGTCGACGCGGACGATCAGGTCGAGCTTCCAGACCCGTCTTTCCAATTGCCAAATGCCGAGCCCGAGAAACACCAGGACGCCGAGAAGCCCAGCCAAAGCGAGCAAGAAGCGCGAGGCGGAGCCCTTCGAGGGCGCGGCGTCAGTGCCGATAGCTGCCCGGCCGATCATGTCTTTCGCCTCGACTTTGGCCCTCCCCACGCCCGACGCATCCGCGCCCAAAACAGGCTCATGGCATCTCCCGCATCTCGTGGAGCCCGGGCATCATGTTGGCGTTGAGGTGGTACATCACCCAGAGTGAGCCGCTCAGCACGATGACGACGAGGATCACCGTGAAGATGAGAGCCAGCATCGACCATCCGCCTTCCGAGGCGGGGTTCATGTGGAGGAAGAAAACCATATGCACCACGATCTGCACCACCGCGAAGGCCATGATGATGATGGCCGTCGCCTGCTTGTTGTCGATGGCGCCGGTCATGACCATCCAGAACGGGATGGCGGTCAGGATGACCGACAGGACGAAGCCGATCAGGTAACCCTTCAGCGACCCGTGCGCGGCGCCGCCATGCGTGTGGTCGTGACCGGCATGATCATGAGCGCTCATCTGAGCATCCCCATCAGATAGACGAAGGTGAAGACGCCGATCCAGACGACGTCGAGGAAGTGCCAGAACATCGAGAGGCACATCAGCCGGCGGCGGTTGGCCTCGATAAGGCCGTGCCTCGCGACCTGCACCATCAGCGTCAGCATCCAGACGATGCCGAAGGTGACGTGCAGGCCGTGCGTGCCGACCAGCGTGAAGAAGGACGACAGGAAGGCGCTGCGCTGCGGCGTCGCGCCCTCATGGATCATATGCGCGAATTCGTAGAGCTCGATGGAGAGGAACGCCAGGCCGAACAGCATGGTCACGGCGAGCCAGGCTTGCGTCGCGCCGACGCGGCCCTTGTCCATGGTCAGCATGGCGAAGCCATAGGTGATCGAGGAGAGCAGCAGCATTGTGGTGTTGACCGCCACCAGGCCGAGATCGAACAGGTCCTTCGGCGCCGGACCCGCCGCGTAATTGCCGCCGAGCACGCCATAGGCAGCAAACAGCATGGCGAAGATCAGGCAGTCGCTCATCAGATAGAGCCAGAAGCCGAGCATGGTGCTGCCGCCTTCGGCATGCGCATGCTCTTCTTCCAGATGGAAGACCGGTTCGGTGCCGGCCGTGATCGCCGTCGATGCCATGCTCAAGCCCTAGCCCCCTGAGCGGTGAGGAGCACCGTCCTCGCCTCTTCCGTTTGCTCGACCTCGGCAGCCGGGATGTCGAAGTCGCGGTGGTAGTTGAAGGTGTGGCCGATCGCGGTGGCGATGAGGCAGACGAAGCTCAGCGCCGCCAGCCACCACATGTACCAGATCAGGCCGAAGCCGAGCGCGACGCTGAAGGCGGCCAGGATGACGCCGGTGCCGGTGTTTTCAGGCATGTGGATCGGCTTGAAGCCGGAGAGCGGCCGCCGATAGCCGGCCTTCTTCATGTCCCACCAGGCGTCGTTGTCGCGGATGATGGGCGTGAAGGCGAAGTTGTAGGCCGGCGGCGGCGAGGAGGTCGACCATTCGAGCGTGCGCCCGTCCCAGGGATCGCCGGTGACATCGACCAGTTCCGCGCGCTTGCGGATGGAGACGAAGATCTGGACCAGGAAGGCGGCGATGCCGCAGGCGATCAGCACCGCGCCGAAAGCGGCGATGACGAACCAGATCTGCAGCGAGGGATCGTCGAAGACGCGCATGCGGCGCGTCACGCCCATCAGGCCGAGAATGTAGAGCGGCATGAAGGCGAACCAGAAGCCGAGCACCCAGCACCAGAACGAGACCTTGCCCCAGAACGGATCGAGCTTGAAGCCGAAGGCCTTTGGCCACCAGTAGGCGATGCCGGCGAACAGGCCGAACAGCACGCCGCCGATGATGACGTTATGGAAATGGGCGATCAGGAACAGGCTGTTGTGCAGCACGAAATCGGCCGGCGGCACGGCAAGCAGCACGCCGGTCATGCCGCCGACGGTGAAGGTGAGCATGAAGGCCACCGTCCACATCATCGGCAGCTCGAAGCGGATGCGACCGCGATACATGGTGAAAAGCCAGTTGAATATCTTCGCACCCGTCGGGATCGAGATGATCATCGTGGTGATGCCGAAGAAGGAATTGACGCTGGCGCCGGAGCCCATGGTGAAGAAGTGGTGCAGCCAGACGAGATAGGACAGGATGGTGATGACCACCGTGGCGTAGACCATCGAGGTGTAGCCGAACAGGCGCTTGCCGGAGAAGGTCGAGGTGACCTCGGAGAAGACGCCGAACAGTGGCAGGATGAGAATGTAGACCTCCGGGTGACCCCATATCCAGATGAGGTTCACATACATCATCGGGTTGCCGCCGAAGTCGTTGGTGAAGAAGTTGGTGCCGACATAGCGGTCGAGCGCCAGAAGCGTCAGCACCGCCGTCAGCACCGGGAAGGACGCCACGATCAGCACGTTGGTGCAAAGCGAGGTCCAGGTGAAGACGGGCATGCGCATCATGGTCATGCCGGGCGCGCGCATCTTGATGATGGTGCAGATCAGGTTGATGCCGGACAAGGTCGTGCCGACGCCGGCAACCTGCAGCGCCCATATGTAATAATCGACGCCGACGTCGGGACTGTAGTTGATGCCCGAGAGCGGCGGATAAGCCAGCCAGCCGGTGCGGGCGAATTCGCCGACGAACAGCGAGGCCATGACCAGTATGGCGCCGCCGACCGTCATCCAGAAGCTGAAATTGTTGAGGAATGGAAAGGAAACGTCGCGTGCGCCGATCTGCAGCGGCACGACGAAGTTCATCAGCCCGGTGACGAAAGGCATCGCCACGAAGAAGATCATGATCACGCCATGGGCGGTGAAGATCTGGTCGTAGTGATGGGAGTTGAGATAACCCTCGGAACCGTTGAAGGCGATGGCCTGCTGCAGGCGCATCATGATGGCGTCGGAGAAGCCGCGCAGCAGCATGACGAGACCGAGCGCCATGTACATGATGCCGATCTTCTTGTGGTCGACGCTGGTGAACCACTCGCGCCACAGATAACCCCAAAGCTTGAAGTAAGTGATGGCGCCGAGCACCGCGAGACCGCCGAGCGCCACCACGATGAAGGTGACGACGACGATCGGCTCGTGCAGCGGCAGCGACTCCAGAGTGAGGCGGCCGAAGATGAATTTGGTCAGCGTCTCAGGCATCCGCCATTCCTCACAATTCGAAGCGCAGCAGACCGAGCGACGGCGTCTTGGCGTCGGCGCGACGGCTGCCTGCGCCTGGACTGAGCAACCCCGCCCCGCGCAGCGGGGAAAGATCGCGGACCGGCCAGTATTTCTGATCGGCATTGCGGGCCGCGCGCGAGGCGGCGGCCGCCTCTTCCGCCGTGCAGATGCTGGCGACGTAGGACGGGTCGTTGCCGAACACCGCGCCGCGCCGGGCAAGCTTGTCATATTGCAGCGGCAAGGTGTTGCGCACGCCGGCCAGCCCCAGGCCGCCCTTGGCGTCGATCGACATCATCTCGTTCATGCACATCTTGCCGCGCTCGACGCACAAATTGAGGATGGCGCCGAAGAGGTCCGGATCGACGGAGGCATAGTGGCGGACCGGCTCGTTCTCGCTCGGACGTTCGAGTTCGAGATAGCTGTCTCGGTTGAGCGGGGCCTGCGCGCTCTTGGTCTGCGTCACCCATTCACCGAACGCCTGGTCCGAGAGGCCATGGAACGCAAAGCGCATGCCGGAGAAGCCGGCGCCGCTGTAGTTGGCCGAGAAGCCGGTATAGGTGCCCGGACGGTTGATGACGGCGTGCAGCTTCGTCTCCATGCCGGGCATGGCGTAGATCTGCCCGGCAAGGGCCGGAATATAGAAGGAATTCATCACCGTGGACGAGGTGATGCGGAAGTCGATCGGCTGGTTGACCGGCGCCGCCAGCTCGTTGACGGAGGCGATGCCGTAATCCGGGTAGATGAAGAGCCATTTCCAGTCGAGCGCAACGACGTCGATCCTGAGCGGCTTGTGGGCCTGCGTGACAGGCTGTCCCGGCTCGATCCGGTCGATGCGCCGGTAGGGATCGAGAAGATGGGTGCCGAGCCAGGTGAGCGCGCCAAGGCATATGATGACGAGCAGGGGAGCGGCCCAAATCACCAGCTCCAGCTTGGTCGAGTGGTCCCAGTCGGGCGTATAGGTCGCCGTGGTGCTGGATTGCCGGTAGCGCCAGGCGAACAGCACGGTCAGCGCCATGACCGGCACGATGATGAGCAGCATCAGCAGTGTCGAGACGACGAGCAGGTCGCGCTGCTGCGCCGCCACATCGCCCGCGGGCGCCAGCACGACCAGATCGCAGCCGCTGAGCAGCAAGGCCAGCGGAAAAAGAAGCAAGGCTCCGGATCGTTTCATCAAACGCTGCCCTCGATGGCCCTGCAGCAGTCACTGCAGGTTGCGGTGCGATATGATCAACGGCTACCGCCGCCGGCAGCGCAACGACATTGGACAATTTGTCCAATGCCCAGCCGGGGTGGCTTTGGCGAAACTGCGCACGCATAATGGATGACAAGCGCATTTCGGACCGGGCTCGTCCCGGACCGAGCTCGGTGGCGACGGACAAGATGGCTGAAACTTCGACTACCGGAACTGACAGCAGGCTGATCGGCTCGCATCACGGCCAGGTCAGCGCCGGCGATATCGCGGTCGGCGTGATCATCGGCAGGACGTCGGAATTCTTCGATTTCTTCGTCTATGCGATCGCCTCCGTGATCGTGTTCCCAAAGCTTGTGTTTCCGACGCACGACCCGCTGGTCGGAACGCTCTATTCCTTCGCCATCTTCGCGCTTGCCTTCGTCGCTCGCCCGTTCGGCACCGTGCTGTTCATGGCGCTCGACCGCGCCTATGGCCGCGGCGCCAAGCTGACGATCGCGCTGTTTTTGCTCGGCACCTCGACCGTCGCCATGGCGTTCCTGCCCTCCTATGAGGATGTCGGCGCGGTCGCCGCCTGGCTGCTGGGGCTTACCCGGTTCCTGCAGGGCCTTGCGCTCGGCGGGACATGGGACGGACTGCCCTCCCTGCTGGCGCTGAATGCGCCGCAGAACCGGCGCGGCATCTATGCGATGATCCCGCAGCTCGGCGCGCCGATCGGCCTCATCGTGGCAAGCTCGCTGTTTGCCTTCTTCGTCGCGAACCTCTCGGCGGACGACTTTTTCAGCTGGGGCTGGCGCTATCCCTTCTTCGTCGCCTTCGCCATCAATGTCGTGGCGCTGTTTGCCAGGCTGCGCATCGTCGTCACGCCCGAATTCTCGAAACTCTACGAGAGCGGCGATCTGCAGCCGACCCGCATCAGGGACATGGTCAGGACGGAAGGCCGCAACGTCGTGGTCGGCGCCTTCGCGCCGCTGGCGAGCTTTGCCCTGTTCCATATGGTGACGGTGTTTCCGCTGTCCTGGGTGTTCCTGTTCACCAATGAAGGTCCTGAGCGTTTCCTGGTGATCGAGGCGGTGAGCGCGCTGTTCGGCATCGCGGCGATCGTCGCATCGGGCCCGCTCGCCGACCGGGTCGGACGCCGCGCCCTGCTCGGCGGCGGCGCGGTCGCCATCGCCGCCTTCAGCGGCTTTGCCCCGCAGCTTCTCAATGGCGGCACCCTCGGCGAGACGGTGTTCATGGTGCTGGGCTTCATCCTGCTGGGATTAAGCTTCGGACAATCCTCGGGCGTCGTGGCGTCCAGCTTCTCGCGCCAGCACCGCTATACCGGATCGGCGGTGACGTCGGATCTCGCCTGGATGTTCGGCGCCGGCTTCGCGCCACTTGCCGCGCTGCTTCTGGCCGGTAATTTCGGCCTCATCGCCGCCGGCGCGTATCTGCTTTCGGGCGCCGCCTGCACGCTCATCGCGCTCTGGATAGACAGGCAGGCGTCCACGACCGACCGCTAGCAGATTGTCGCAGACGTCAGACCTGGTAGAAATCCCGATACCATTCCACGAAGCGCGGGACGCCGACCTCGATCGGAATCCTGGGCTTGAAGCCGATCACCTCCTCGAGCGAGGTCACGTCGGCGAAAGTCGCCAGGACGTCGCCCGGCTGGAGCGGCATCAGGTTGCGGATTGCCTTGCGCCCAAGCGCGTCTTCCAGCACGTCGATCAGCCTGTTCAACTCGATGGGCGAGCTGTCGCCGATGTTGTGGATCCTGAACGGCGCATTGCTTGTGGCGGGATCGGGCGCGGCGCTTGTCCAATCGGGGTTGGGCGTCGCGGGGTGCCGCATGACGCGGACCACTCCCTCGACGATGTCGTCGATATAGGTGAAATCCCGCTGCATGTTGCCGTGGTTGAAAACGTCGATCGGCTGGCCGGCGAGGATGGCCTTGGTGAAGATGAACAAAGCCATGTCGGGCCGTCCCCACGGACCGTAGACGGTGAAGAAACGTAAGCCCGTCGTCGGCAGCCCGAACAGATGGCTGTAGGTGTGGGCCATCAGCTCGTTTGCCTTCTTGCTGGCGGCATAGAGGCTGAGGGGATGGTCGGCGGAATCATGCACCGAGAACGGCATGCGCGTGCTGCCGCCATAGATCGAGCTCGACGACGCATAGACGAGATGGCCGACCGAGGCCTGCCGGCACCCTTCCAGGATGTTAAGGAAGCCGTTGAGATTGCTTTGCGCATAGACGTGCGGATTGACCAGCGAATAGCGGACGCCCGCCTGGGCGGCGAGGTTGACGACGATCTCCGGCGCGACCGACGCAAAGAGCGCCGAGATGCGGTCGCGGTCGGCGAGATCGACATGCTCGAAGCGAAAATTCGGGAACGCCTTCAGCCGCTCGAGCCGCGCCTGCTTCAGCGCGACGTCGTAATACTCATTCATGGAATCGAGGCCGAGAACCTGCCAGCCTTCGGCAAGCAGCCTGTGGCAAAGGTGAAAACCTATGAAGCCGGCGGCGCCGGTGATCAGGATCGGCCTGCTCGACGTCAATGCATACCCCTAACGCTGCAGCCTCAGGCCGTTCGAAAACTTGCGCCTTTTATGGCAGGCCGGCGACGAATTCAACGATATGCTTTCTTCCGTCGTTCCAACGCGGGCCCGGTCATCGGGGCGGCTGAGGGGCCAAAGGCTGCAGAGTCTTCAACATGGCGACCAGTTGGCTCTGCTGATGGGCGCCGGTTTTCTGGAAGACGCGTTCGAGATAGGTGCGGGCGGATTTGACGGTGATGCCGCCCCGTGCGGCCGTTTCCGCCAAAGTGAGGCCTGCGGCAAGATCGGCTGCCAGCCGCGCCTCCGCCGGCGTCAGATCGAACAAGGCGTTGAGCAGGCTCGCCGAAGGCACAAGCGCGCTCGGCTTGACGGGCGTGGCCATCACCAGGATATCGGCGTTGCCGAAGATGTCATGCGCCGAGCGCCGCAGCGGCAACAGGTGGACGACGAACGGCGCCTCGCCGCCAATGCCAGGCACGGGGATCGATCCGACCGCATTGTCGGCGCAGCTCATGCCGGTCACGGCCAGCTGGAACAGCCGGTTGGCGTCGCGGTCGGCGATCGCCAGTCCGCCATAGGCCACGGATAGGAAGGCCGTGTCGAGCCTGTCCAGATGCGTGTTGGTCGCCATGACGCGTCCGTTGGCCGACAGCACGGCGGCCGGCAACCCCAGCAGATCGAGGGCCGAGGTGGCTGCGGCCGCGCGCTCCACCCGCAGCCGTCCGGCGACAAGGCTGGCGCGGGCAAGATGCGGCCGCAGCACATCGAGCCCGTCGACCTCGCCTTGCACGAAGCCGCCATCCCGGATCCATTTCTGGAAGACGAAGGTCGCCAGCTCTCCGGTCGGCATCGGGATCGCCGTGCACAGATGCGCGCCGATGCCGAATTGCCGCAGCATGATGCGGGCCGGATCGCGCTCGATCTCATCGGGGCTCATGAAGTCGTCGACGCGCACGAAGCTCGCCGGCTGCAGGCCGCACATCTTCTGCACACTGTCGCAGAACTTCCAGAAATCGCCCTTGACGAACTCGTCGAACAGCGGCCGCAGATTGTCGAGCGTCGTTCCGCGCGGCGGGCCGTCGTCGCTGAAGAAGAAGACCTGGGCGCTGGCCGAATTCGACAAGTCGCTCGCCTTCCGAAGCACCGAATTCCACCGCTCCGGAACGAAGGCCGCCTCGTATACGGTTTCAATCAGGTCGATCATGGCGGCCTTTAGGAACGATGCGGGCCGGGCAGGCCCAGGAGGCCACCAGTATCCGACAGCGCAAATGCGATCTCAAGCCAATGCTCATATGCGAGCGCGCTCAGGGAGCGGATCGGCCAACGCGGAATGAGATTTTGCGCATTGGCCCGATTGGGGATCTGCTTTTCTTGGTGATCCGCATTCGGTGGGGCAAACTGCTAACGGGCTGTCAGGAGGAGAAATGAGAGCACGCGCGGCGACGGTCGGAGATCTGGAAGATGTTTTCCGCGGCCTGTCCAAGCGAATGTCGGACGAATATGTGGCGGCCGGCAAGGACAGCAAAAGCGCCTATGACAATCTGATGATGAATTTGAAGGAAGGTCGGGCGCATGCGCTCGTGCAGGACGACAGGACGGTGGCGATCATCGCCTGGCATGAGCATGCGGACGCCGCCGATACGCTGTTTGCCGCGCATGAGGATTTCTTCAACGCCGCGACGGTCCGCTTCTGCAAGCGCCACATCCGCCACGTTCAGGCACTTGCCGGCAACCTTCCTGTCCATTCGCGCAGCTGGCTGGACAGGCCCGATGTCGCGAAATGGTTCCAGGTGATCGGCTATGTCGACTTGGGCCGAGAGAACGGCGCCACCTTGTTCGAGCTGCCGCCGGCCGCCAACGGCTGAAGGCGGCGCAGGCCGCCTTCGGATTGTCGGTGAGCGATCTCTTCTCGACGGCCGGCCCGGTCACGCCCGTCGCTCCGTTTATCGGCTGCTCACGAGCCGAACCAACGCAACCGGCGACTCGAGCCGAACTTTTCCTTGTCGGCGCGCAGCGCCACCGAAGGCTCATAGTAATTGCCGGTCGGCGCCGGGCCTGAAAAGAAATCGACCTCGACCTTGCCGATGCGGCCGCCGCCGAATTCGATGTAGCAGGTGCCGAAGCCGTCGGGGCCGACTGGCGACGCGACCGCGCCGCCGCGCTGGTCAAGCTGCTGGCGCTGAAGCCAGCGCATCGCATGCACCGCGAGCAGGCGATGGAGACCTTCTGGCCGGACGCCGACCCGGAGGCGGCAGGAGCCAGCCTGCGCAAAGCCGTGCATTTCGCGCGCCGCGCGCTCGGTGCCCACGACCTCATCGCGATCAGCAACGACATCATCGCGCTTGCACCCAATGCCGAGCTCGAGATCGATATCGAAGGCTTCGAGGCCGCCGCCAAGACAGCGCTGCGGGGCAGCGAAAAGAGCGCTTTCGAACACGCCGCGGATCTTTATGGCGGCAGGCTTTTGCCAGACGACATTTTTGTTGAATGGCTCGACGCTCCGCGCGCAGATCCAGCAGCGCTACAGCGACCTGTTGCGCGCCGGCGGCCTGTGGCAGCGGCTGATCGCGCTCGACCCGGCGGACGAGCAGGCGCAATGCGCACTGATGCAGATGGCACTCGACGCCCGCAACCGGGTCGAAGCGATCCGCCAGTTCAACCAGCTGCGCGACAATCTGCATGCCGAGATCGGTGTCGGGCCGAGCGCGGCGACCATCGCGCTTTACGAGAAGGCGCTGGCGCTTTCCAGCGCGGAGACAGTCAACCCCTCAGAACGCATCCGCACCTCGCTGGCCTGGGGCTTGGTGCACCTGCAGAGCGGCGAGTTCGACAAGGCAAGCGAGATCGCACGGCAGACGCGCGATCTGGCGCTGGGCGCCGACCTGCCGCGCGAGGTCGGCGAGGCGAGCGCGCTGCTGGGGCTTGCCTCGATGATGCAGGCGCGATGGCCACAATTATTCCGGTCCGAATTCATCGAATGGGTGCGCGCCAAGCCGGCCTTCGTGCAACATGTCTTCGATGGGCATCTGTGCCTGTCCGAGTTCTGTCTGTGCAGCGCCAAGGGTCATGCCGAAGTCGCGGGACTGGCCGAGGAGCTGCTCGCTGTCGCTGAGCAAGCGGAATCGAACGCCGGGCGAGGTCTCGCCTGCCTGCTTCTCGGCGAGGCGGCGCTTTTTTCGGGTGAGCTCGACAGGGCCGAGCAATTCCTCACCGAAGCAGAGCGGCTGCTGCTCGCGGCGGATGCGGTCGCCGGCCGCGTGCTGGCCATCGAGCGGCTGGCCGAGATCGCCCTGGAGCGCGGCCAGAAATGGCGCGCCAGCCGGCTGATCCAGCGCGGCCTCAGCGATGCCGAACGTTCATGGCTTTCGCCGCACCTCATCATGCGCATGCAGGCGTTGGCCGTGCGAGCGGCATCGACGCCGAAGATGGTGGCCGAAGAAATCCTCGCAGGCGACCGGCTGTTAACACCGGGCGCCTGCCAGCCCTGCTCGATGGCGCTGCGCACCGCCTCGGCGATCGCGCTTGCCGAAGCAGGCGAGTTGGAACAGGTCGACCGCCGCCTGAACGACGCCGAACGCATCGCCGGCATGTGGCAAGGCGGTCCTTGGGCGGCAGCCCTTTGGGAAGCGCGCGGCGTGCAGCGGCGGGCACAGGACAAGGAAGTGCGCGCGCTCGCCGCCTTCGAAGAGGCGGCCGGCCGCTACGAAGAGCTTGGGCGGCCCCGCGACCAGGCCCGATGCCTGGCGCGGATGGGAAGCCACGGCTGATCTTGCGCCGGAGGCCAATCGGCGAGATGGTAAGGCAGGCAGCCGGGGGCGCTGGCACGCCCGGATATGCATGGCTGCTGGAAATCGAGATGTCGCGCGCTTGCCTGGCCTTTGTCGCCCTGGTTGCCCTGATGGGGCCGACAGAGGCAGACACGCGCATGTCCCATCTATTCGACCGCTCCGACCTGGCGACGACTTATTCAGGTGAGTCCGATCTCGTGACCGCCTACACGACCGGAATGGCGCGCTACCGTCTGTTGCTCGCCGGTGCCATTGGCACAGCCGATCTCGCCGCCCCGCTCGAACCGCTGGCATTGCGGCCAGAATTCCAGCAACGGACATGGCGCTCGGCGGACGGCAGCCTGCTGCAGGGCTTTGCCGGCAAAGGCGGCTTCCGGCTGACCATGGGGAACTGCGTGGCCCGCATCTGCGTGGCCAGCGAATGCAGCGAAGCCGGCTGGCCACTTTATGCCTGCAGCGACGGGCGCAAGCGCAAGATGTCGGTCAAGAGCTTCGTGACGGCAACATTCGACGGCGTCTCGTACCGGCGGCTGAGCGCGCCACAGGAATGACATTGGCGGCCCGGACCGGGCGACGGAACCGCTTGCGCCCATCTCGCCAAGCATGGCATCGGTTGCGGCGTTTTGAGACGTTCGAAGACAAAGACAGTGGCACGCCAACCGGACCGACGATCCGCAATCCCAAAGGTCAGCCTCGCCCGAGCGCTGTCCAAGCTTGGCTTCTGCTCACGCACGCAGGCCGAGAACCTGGTCGCCGAGGGGCGAGTGCAAGTCGGCGGCAAGACGGTGCGCGATGCCTTGCTGCGCATCGATCCCGACCACGACCGCATCACCGTCGACGGCGAGCGCGTGGTTGCCGAGCGCAAGGTCTATCTGATGCTCAACAAGCCGCGCGGGCTGGTCACGACCCGCGACGATCCTGAAGGCCGCGGCACGGTCTATGACTGCCTGGAAGGGCTCGACCTGCCGTTCGTGTCGCCCGTCGGCCGCCTCGACAAAGCGAGCGAAGGGCTGCTTTTGATGAGCAACGACACGCGCTGGGCGAACGGCCTGCTCGACCCCGCCTCGCATGTCGCCAAGACCTATCATGTGCAGATCGCTCCCGCGCCCGACGAGGAAATGCTCGAGCGCGTTCGCCAAGGGACCATTGTCGACGGCGAGTTGCTCACCGCAAGCTCGATCACGCCGTTGCGCAGCGGCGGGCGGACGGCCTGGCTGGAGATCGTGCTCGACGAAGGCCGCAACCGACAGATCCGCAGGCTGCTCGGCGCTTTCGATATCGAGGTGCTGAGGTTGATCAGGGTGGCGATCGGGGATCTGAAGTTGGGCGAGCTTGCCAAAGGCACGGCGCGGCATTTAACGGCCGAGGAACTGGCGATGCCTTCAGCTTAAGCCGCGAGGCATTCCCCCTCACCCGGACTGCCAACCGAATTGCAAGAGCAACTCGGGGCAATCCGACCTCTCCCCGAGGGGAGAGGAGTTGATCAGCGCCGGCGCCGACCTCTTCTCCCCTCGACCGCGAAACGGCCGGATGAGGGGGAGTCGCGCTCGCTACTTCTGGTTCCACCTGCGGAAGACCGGCTCGGTCAGGTCGTGCTCGTAGCCGAGGACGCTGAGGCTGGCGGTATCGAGCACGAAGTGCTCGCCGCCTTCGGGCGGCAGGCCGACCCAGCGCGCGGCGAAGACGCGCAGGAAATGCGAGCTGGAGAAGATGAGCACATTGCCGGCAACCGCGCGCAGCCCGGCGATGACAGCATCGGCGCGGGCGCCGACATCGGCCGCCGTCTCGCCTTCCGGGCAACCGTCGCGAAACAACTGCCAGCCTGGGCGCTTGGACAGGATCTCCTTGGTCGTCACGCCTTCATAGGCGCCGTAGTCCCATTCCTGCAGGTCGGATTTCCTGACCGCACGCTCGCCGAAGCCGGCAAGCCGGCAGGTGTCGAAAGCGCGCTGCGAGGGGCTCGACCAGACCGCTTGGAATGTCAGGCCCTTGAGCCTCTCGGCGATGCCGCGCGCGGCCTCTTCGCCCTTGGCGGTCAAGGGGATGTCGGTGCGGCCGGTGTGCCTGCCTGAGGCGCTCCACTCCGTCTCGCCATGGCGAACGACGTAGATCTCGGGATACGCGCTGCTCATCGACCGCCCTCTCGGCTGAATGTCTTGCCGAGAATCCGGCTCGTGCAGCCTATGCGGCGGCTGACAAAAAGAACAGGCCGCGGCGGAGCCACGGCCTGTCCGGCATCGGGAGGATGCCGTTTGTCTTCCGCAATTCCAGACGGTGATCAGGCGGGCTGCAGCCCGCCCGACAGCGCGAGGTCGGCCTCCTCAGGCAACTGACCGGCCATGGCGGCGGCGAATTGCTTCTGGTCGAGCTCGCCTTCCCAGCGCGCCACGACGATGGTCGCCACCGCGTTGCCGACGAAGTTGGTGAGCGCGCGGCATTCCGACATGAAGCGGTCGACGCCGAGGATCAGCGCCATGCCGGCGACCGGCACCGAAGGCACGACCGAGAGCGTGGCGGCCAAGGTGATGAAGCCGGCGCCGGTGATGCCGGCCGCACCTTTCGAGCTCAGCATGGCGACGAGCAGGAGCAGGATCTGGTCGCCGAAGGTGAGCGGCGTGTCGGTCGCCTGGGCGATGAACAGGGCGGCAAGCGTCATATAGATGTTGGTGCCGTCCAGGTTGAAGGAATAGCCGGTCGGGATCACCAGGCCGACGACCGAGCGGTTGCAGCCGGCGCGCTCCATCTTGGCCATCAGGCCTGGAAGTGCTGCTTCCGACGATGAGGTGCCGAGCACCAGGAGCAGTTCTTCCTTGATGTAGCGGATCAGCGCCAGGATGGAGAAGCCGTTATACCATGCGACAGTGCCGAGAACGACGAGCACGAAGAGCAGCGACGTCAGATAGAAGGTGCCGATCAGCATGGCGAGGTTGGCGATCGAGCCGATGCCGTATTTGCCGACGGTGAAGGCCATGGCGCCGAAGGCCCCGATGGGCGCCGCCTTCATCAGGATGGCGACGAGGCGGAACACCGGCGAGGTCAGTGCCTGCAGGAAATCGACCACCGGACGGCCACGCTCGCCGACCAGCGCCAGCGCGATGCCGAACAGCACCGAGAAGAACAGCACCTGAAGGATGTCGCCCTGCGCGAACGCGCCGGTGATGGTGTCGGGGATGATGTTCATCAGGAAGCCGACAATGGAAGTGTCATGCGCCTTCTCGGTGAAGGTCGCCACCTTTGAGGGATCGAGGGTCGCTGGATTGATGTGCATGCCGGCGCCGGGCTGGATGACGTTCGACACGATGAGGCCGACGACGAGTGCCAATGTCGAGAAGACGAGGAAATAGATCATCGCCTTGCCGGCGACGCGGCCGACCTTGTGCAGGTCGGAAACACCGGCAATGCCGGTCGCCACGGTGAGGAAGATCACCGGCGCGATGACCATCTTGACCAGCTTGATGAAGGCATCGCCAAGCGGTTTCAGCGAGGCGCCCAGGTCGGGATAGAAATGGCCAAGCAGGATGCCGGCGGCGATCGCCACCAGGACCTGCACATAGAGATGCCGGTAAAAGGGAACCTTGCCGCGCGGTTCGGCGGCAGCGATTGCTGTCTGCATGATGTCCTCCGTTCGACCCCCGATCGAGACGCTCGACCTCCCTGGGGGCTGTTGACCTCCACAGCCTCGCGGCTGCTGCCGATGTGTTTGCAATGCGCGTGCCAGATTGCGCGCAGCGTTTCGCTTCATTGATTTTACTAGCGTTTTAACCTTTCGGCATGCCTCTTCGGCGACACCAGTGCGGTTATCCGCATAGGTTGAATTGCGCTTTGTGCGAAAACATGCACAGATGCGACATGCTGCAACGCCCTGCCGCTGCCCTCGCCCCGACGCCGGAACTGCTTGCCGGGCGGGCGCGGCGCGCCTGGCTGCTGTTCGCGGCGGTGGCGCTGGCGATCATCGCGGCAGCGCTCTACGGGGCCGGCCTCTATGGCCGCTCGACCGAGATCGAGGCTTTGGCCTCGCAAGGGCGCACGGACGCCAACCTCAAGGTCGCGCTGCTGCGCGCGGTGCTGGAGAACCCGCGCGCGCTGCCGCTGCTTTTGTCGGAGGACCAGCAGGTGCATGACGCGCTGAGCGAGCGCAGCCCTGCCTCTATCGACGTGCTCAACCGCAAGCTCGAAGGACTGGTCTCGGGCACCAAGGCCTCGGTGCTCTATGTCACCGGCACGGATGGCCTGGCGATCGCTTCCAGCAACTGGCGCGAGCCGGTGAGCTTCGTCGGCAACGACTATGGCTTTCGCGCCTATTTCTCGGGCGCGATGGAAACCGGCACGGCCGAATATTTCGCGCTCGGCAATGTCAGCAAACGTCCCGGTCTCTACATCTCGCGCCGGGTCGACGGCGCTTCGGGGCCGCTCGGCGTCGTCGTGGTCAAGATGGAGTTCGACCAGCTCGAGTCCGACTGGCGCGAGGCGAACCGGCCGGCCTATGTCAGCGATGCGCATGGCGTGGTGCTGATCACCAGCGTCCCCTCCTGGCGTTTCATGGCGATTGCGCCGCTGGCCGCTCCGGTCACGGCCGAGATCCGGGCCAGCCAGCAGTTCGGCGAGGCGCCGCTGGTGCCGTTGCCGATCACGAGGCCACGACCGCTCAGCTCCGACGTCGCGCTGGTCCATGCCATCACGCCCGGCGGCAGCGATGCGGAGTATCTGCGGCTCTCGACCGCTGTGCCGTCGACACCCTGGCGCCTCGACTATCTCGTTCCCGCTGAAGCACCGGTCGCTGCGGCGCAGCGCGAAATGCGGCTCCTGGCGCTCGGTGTCCTTGTCCCGCTTGTCGCCTTTGCCGCCTATCTTTTGTGGCGGCGGCAATCCGGCCAGATGCGGATTGCCGCCGAACAGGCCGCGCGCGCCGAGCTCGAGCGCCGGGTCGTCGAGCGCACGCAGGATCTCAGCCTGGCGCGCGACCGGCTGCAGGCCGAGATCGCCGACCATCGCAGCACCGAGGCGAAGCTGCAGGTGATGCAGCAGGAGCTGGTGCAGGCCAACCGGCTTGCCACGCTCGGCCAGGTCGCCGCCGGCGTCGCGCATGAGATCAACCAGCCGGTGGCGACGATCCGCGCCTATGCCGACAATGCGCGCGTCTTCCTCGAACGCAAGCAAAGCGCCTCGGCCGAGGAGAACCTTGGCGCCATCTCGGCGCTGACCGAGCGTATCGGCTCCATCACCGAAGAGCTGAAAGCCTTCGCCCGCAAGGGCCGCACGGCGGCCGAGCCGGTCGAATTGCGCGGCGTGATCGAGGGTGCCGTCGTGCTGCTCAGGAGCCGCTTTGCCGGCCGGCTGGATGCGCTGGCGATCACACTGCCGCCGCCAGCGCTGAAGGTTATGGGCAACCGGCTGCGGCTGGAGCAGGTGCTGATCAACCTGTTCCAGAACGCGCTGGAGGCGCTTGAAGGCCGTGACGACGCGAAGGTCGAGGTTTCGGCGGCCGAGACCGGCGATGACGTCACGCTCACAGTCTCGGACAACGGCCCGGGCATCCCGCCCGCGATCCTGAAATCGCTGTTCACGCCCTTCAACACTTCGAAGGAGAAAGGCCTGGGCCTCGGCCTCGTCATCTCCAAGGACATCGTTGCCGACTATGGCGGGCGCATCGAGGTGGCGAACAGCAGCCAGGGCACACGCTTCACCATCCATCTGTCGAAAGCCGGCGCAGCATGACCAAGGACGACCCGGCACCAGTCATCCTGATCGATGACGACAGCGATCTGCTCAAGGCGACACGGCAGACGCTGGAGCTCGCGGGCTTCGCCGTGTCGGCCCACCCGGTGGCGAGCGAAGCGCTGGCGACGCTCGGCCGGAATTTCGCCGGCGTCGTGGTGTCGGACATCCGCATGCCGGAGATCGACGGGCTGCAGCTCTTCGACCGCGTGTTGCGGCTCGATCCGGACATTCCCGTCATCCTGGTCACCGGTCACGGCGATATCGCCATGGCGGTCAAGGCGATCAAGGACGGCGCCTATGATTTCATCACCAAGCCTTTCGCCGCTGAGCGGTTGGCGCAGAGCGTTGCCCGCGCCGCCGAAAAACGCCGGCTGGTGATGGAAAACCGCGCCCTGCGCGAGGCGGCCGAACAGGCGCAGGAAGGGCTGCCGCTGATCGGCCAGACGCCGGCCATGGAGCGGCTGCGCAGGACGCTGCGGCAGATCGCCGACACCGATGTCGACGTTCTGGTGACCGGCGAGACCGGTTCGGGCAAGGAGGTGGTGGCGGGCCTGCTGCACCGCTGGAGCCGCCGCGCCAAGGGCAATTTCGTCGCACTCAACTGCGGCACGTTGCCGGAGACGGTGATCGAAAGCGAATTGTTCGGCCACGAGGCCGGCGCCTTCACTGGGGCGCAGAAGAAGCGGGTCGGCCGTATCGAGCATTCGAGCGGCGGCACGCTGTTCCTCGACGAGATCGAGAGCATGCCGGCCTCGACGCAAGTGCAGATGCTGCGCGTGCTCGAAATGCGCGAGGTTACGCCGCTCGGCACCAATGAGGTGCGGCCGGTCGACCTGCGCGTCGTCGCCGCCGCCAAGGTCGATCTCGGCGACGCCGGCCAGCGCGGCAATTTCCGCGAGGATCTCTATTACCGGCTCAATGTGGTGACGCTTTCGATCCCGCCTCTGCGCGAACGGCGGGACGACGTGCCTTTATTGTTCGGCTACTTCGCCGAGCGCGCCGCATCCCGTTTCCGGCGCGCCGTGCCGGCAATCTCCGCCTCGGTCCAGCGCCATCTCGGCGACCATGACTGGCCGGGCAATGTGCGCGAGCTCGCCCATTTCGCCGAACGCTTCGTGCTCGGGCTGGACGACATTGCCGCTGCGTCTTCTCCTGCGGCAACGGAGATCGACACCTCAATGCCCTTGCCGGAACGGCTCGATCGTTACGAAGCCGAAATCATCCGCGAGACACTTGGTCGCAATGACGGCGACGTCCGCCGCACCATCGAGGCGCTCGGCATTCCGCGCAAGACCTTCTACGACAAACTGCAACGGCACGGCATCGTGCGCAGCGATTTTTCCCGGTAGATCAAGGCTTGAGATGGTGCATGATGCAGCCCGAAAACCGCTTCACACTTTTCGGCATCATGCTCTGGAACCGCAACGCCGCTACCTCGTTGAAACCAACCGGGAAACCGTGGCACGTTGGCACCAGCCGGGCGGCGAACGCATCGCCGCGACGGCGTTGCCGGGTTGCGCTCGGCAAGCGTTGATGGTTTGTTGCCGCCCAGCGGAGAACGAATAATGCGCGAATCCCTCGGTCAAGACGAATACGGCTCGACCAGCCCTTTCGACCCGGACGACCTGCCCAATCTCAATGCGATGGGGCCGGCGATGGGCGGCGGCAATGATTTCGAGAAATACGCCGTCGCCGTCATCATCGTGTTCGGCGCGCTGATCATCGGCGGCCTGATGGCCGCCTCCATGTCCTTCGGCCACCGCAACGGCTTCCTATTCGCGCTCGGCGGCGCCACGGCGGCCTGGATTTCCGGCAATGCGCTGTTGCTCGACCGGCCGCGCATCTATGCGCTGTTCGTCGCCATCGCCGCCGTGATGCTGATCGCTTCGACGATCACGCTGGTTGTGTAATCCATCAATATCCGAGTGCTTCGCCGGCCGCCGCGCGGCTGTCGATGGCGCCGTTGTAGCGCGCGCCGCCGCCCTTCTCGATTTCGCTCAGGCTCTTGCCGCCGACCAGAATGCCGGCCGCCTGGCCCCAGGTCTCGTCGCTGAGGTCGAGATGGTAGCCCATGCCGGCAAGTAGCTTCTCTGTGTCCGGCGAAAGGCCGAACGGCTCGACATAGACCGTGTCCGGCAGCCATTGATGATGGATGCGCGGTGTGTCGATCGCCTGCTGAATGTTCATGCCATGATCGATGACGTTGACGATCGCCTCCAGCGTGATGGTGATGATGCGCGAACCGCCCGGGCTGCCGATGACCATGAACGGCTTGCCATCCTTCGTCACGATCGTCGGGCTCATCGAGGATAAAGGTGTCTTCTTCGGCTGGATGGCGTTCGCCTCGCCCTGCACCAGCCCGTAGAGGTTCGGCACGCCGGGTTTCTGGGTGAAATCGTCCATCTCGTTGTTGAGCAGGATGCCGGTGCCGTCGGCGACGACCCCGGCGCCGAAGGAGCCGTTCAGCGTGTAGGTGACCGCAACCGCGTTGCCGTCATTGTCGATGATCGAATAGTGGGTGGTTTCCTTCGACTCGCCGAAGCCTTTCGGCATCAGGTCCTTCGAAACGCCGGCACGGAACGGATCTATCTTGTCGCGGATGTCTTTCGCATAGGTCTTGTCGAGCAGCTTCGAGATCGGATTGTCGACGAAATCCGGGTCGCCGAGCGCCGAGTTGCGGTCGACATAGGCATGGCGCATGGCTTCGACCATGACATGGACCGTCTCGGCGGAGCCCGAGCCGAGATAGGAGAGCGGGTAGCCTTCGAGCACGTTGAGTATCTCGCAGATGATGACGCCGCCCGAGCTTGGCGGCGGCGAGGAGATGATTTCGTAACCGCGATAGGAGCAGGTCACCGGCTTCAATTCGCGCACGGCATATTGCTCGAAATCGCCCTTGGCGAGGATGCCGCCCTTGGCGCCGCTCGCCTTGACGATTTCATCGGCGATGGCGCCCTTGTAGAAGGCGTCCGGCCCCTTTTCCGAGATCGCCGACAGCGAGGCGGCAAGGTCCGGCTGAACGAGCGTCTCGCCAATGCCATAGGGCTTGCCGTCCTTTTTCAGGAAGATGGCGGCCGCCGCCGGGTCCTTGGCCAGCCGGTCGGCGCTGCCGGCGAAAGAAGCCGCGTCGCCCTGGTTGAGCACGAAGCCATCCTTGGCGTAGGCGATTGCCGGCGCCATCAGGGCCTGCCGCGACTGCGTGCCGTATTTCTCGCGCGCCATCTCGAAACCGGCGACCGAGCCCGGCACGCCGACCGCGAGATAACCGTCGAGGCTGGCGCCCTTGACCGGATTGCCGTCCTTATCGAGATACATGGTCTTCGTCGCGGCGAGCGGCGCGCGCTCGCGGAAATCGAGGAAGGTCGTGCGGCCATCCTTCATGCGCACGGTCATGAAACCGCCGCCGCCTATATTGCCGGCGTTGGGATAGACCACGGCGAGCGCGTAGCCGACGGCAACGGCGGCATCGACGGCGTTGCCGCCTTTCTTCAGCACCTCGACGCCGACTTCGGTGGCAAGATGCTGGGCCGTCACCACCATGCCGTGCTCGCCCTTGGCGGGAGCAGGCGACGCGGCGAAGGCGACGATCGACGGCGTGAGGACAATTGCGAGCGAGAGGGTGACGCCGATCAGCGTCCGACGGGTCAAGGGCATGGCGGTGCTCCTGGCGTTGGGGACGCCTAGGAAAGACCCTCAGGGCGAATTAGTCCAATAACAATTGAAGCAGCGCGCAAGAGACCCCCCTCACCCGGATTGCCAAATCGAATTGCAAGGGCAATTCGGGCAATCCGACCTCTCCCCTGGGGGAGAGGAGCTTGCGCTGACCTCTCTTCTCCCCTCGGGGAGAAGGTGGCCGCGCAGCGGCCGGATGAGGGGGAGTGGCTCGGCTTCAGACGATGCCGCCGCCGCCACCGGCAACCGCCGGCCTCTCCGCAGCGACCTTCGCGCGGTAGCCGGCTTCGCGATAGGCCGCGACCGGATCGACGGCGCCGCCGGTCCTCAGCCGCGCCATGGCGAGGATCGGCTCGACATCGGTGCGGTAGGCGCTTTTCAGCGTCTGCGTCGCCATCAGCGCGTCATTGGCCTCCTGGAAGCCCTCGAGCGCCTTGCGGTCGACCAGCAGCGCCTGCACATAGGCGCGCTGCACCTCGACCGCCGACAGCATCAGGCTTTCGATCGGATCGGTGACGTTGTGGCTCTGGTCGAGCATATGCGCGGGATGGAAGCCCTTGGCGCCGGAAAGCTCGGCATCGACCAGCTCGTTGAAAACGAGGAACAGCCGATAGGGATCGATCGAGCCGGCATCGAGATCGTCGTCGCCATATTTGGAATCGTTGAAGTGGAAGCCGCCGAGCTTGCCGAACTGGATCAGCCGCGACACGATCATCTCGATGTTGACGTTGGGCGCATGGTGGCCGAGGTCGACCAGGCAGAAGGCTTTGTCGCCGAGTTCCCTGGCGATGATGTAGTTGGTGCCCCAGTCCTGCACGACGGTCGAATAGAAGGCCGGCTCGTACATCTTGTGCTCGGTGAACAGCCGCCAGTCGTCCGGCAGGCCGGCATAGATCTCCCGCATCGCATCGAGATAGCGCTCGAAGGCTTTTGCGAAATTGACCTGGCCGGGGAAGTTCGAGCCGTCGCCAATCCACACCGTCAGCGCCTTGGAGCCAATCGTCCTGCCGATCTCGATGCATTCGAGATTGTGCTCGACCGCCTGGCGACGCGTGCCGGCATCGGCATGGGAGAGCGAGCCGAACTTGTAGGAGCGCTGCTGGTCCTTCGCGTCGGAGAAGGTGTTCGAATTCATAGCGTCGAAGCCGAGGCCGAAGCGCGAGGCCGCCTGCTTCAACCGGTTCGGATCGGCCTTGTCCCACGGGATGTGCAGCGACACGGTGGGAGTGGCCTGCGTCAACTGGCTGATGACGGCGCAGTCCTCGATCTTGTCGAAGATGTCGCGCGGCTCGCCGGCGCCAGGGAAACGGGCGAAGCGCGTGCCGCCGGTGCCGACGCCCCAGGACGGGATCGCCACGCCGAATTTCTCGACCTTGTCGCGGATCGCGTCGATGGCGATGCCGCGGCGGTCGAGGCGCTCGCCGAGCGAGGCGTAGTCGCGCTCGAGGTCGGTTTTGCGCGCGGCGTTGTGGCTGGCGACCAGATCGGCGCGGATAATCGTTTCGGACACTGCAATTCCTCCCAGAACTCGTTTGGCTGGCGCTGCCCTCATCCGCCCTTCAGGCACCTTCTCCCCGTGAACGGGGAGAAGGGAAAGGGAGCCTAGCGCGTGAAGCTTTGCGCGTTGCCGGCGTCGACGTTGACGATGTTGCCAGTCGACTTGGCCGACATGTCGGAGGCGAAGAAGTAGATCGCCTCAGCGATGTCCTCCGGGAAGACCGAGCGCTTCAGCATCGAGCGCGAGCGGTAATGCTCCTCGAGATCGTCGGTCGACATCTTGTAGGCGGCGGCGCGCTGTTCCTTCCACTCGCCGGTCCAGATCTTGGAGCCGCGCAGCACGGCGTCCGGATTGACGACGTTGACCCTGATCTGCGCTTCCGCGCCTTCCAGCGCGAGGCAGCGTGCCAGATGGATCTCGGCGGCCTTGGCCGTGCAATAGGCGGACGCGTTCGGCGAGGCGGCTAGGCCGTTCTTGGAGGCGACGAAGACGACGTTGCCGCCGATCTTCTGGGCGCGGAACAGGCGGAAGGCTTCACGCGAGACGAGGAAATAGCCGGTGGACAGGATATCCATGTTCTTGTTCCACAAGGCTAGCGTCGTTTCCTCGATCGGCGCGGAAGACGCCAGACCGGCGTTGGAGACCAGGATGTCGATGCCGCCGAACTCGACCGACGTTTCGGCGAAGCCGGAAAGCACCTGCTCCTCGGAGGTTACATCGATGCGAACCGGACGGACGAAGTCTTTTCCGAACGCCTTCGACAACTCCTCATTGGCGCTGGCCAAAGCCGTCTCGTCGATATCGGCGAGCACCACGCAAGCGCCTTCGCGCAGCAGCCGGTTGGCGGTGGCGCGGCCGATGCCGCCGGCGCCGCCGGTGACCAGCGCGATCTGGCCGGCCAGCACCTTCGGCTTCGGCAGGCGCTGGAGCTTTGCTTCCTCGAGCTGCCAGTATTCGATGTCGAAGGCTTCCTGCGCCGGCAGGCCGACATAGGACGAGACGGTCGAGGCGCCGCGCATGACGTTGATGGCGTTGACGTAGAACTCACCCGAGATGCGGGCCGTCGCCTTGTCGCCGGCGAAGGTGAACATGCCGACGCCGGGCATCAGATAGACCACCGCATTCGGATCGCGGATGGCCGGCGAGTCCGGATGCTTGCAGCTGTCATAGTAGGCCTGATAGCCGACACGATAGGCGGCGATGTCGTCAGCGAGGCGCGCGATGACGGCGTCGACGTCCGGGTTGGCCGGGTCGAATTCGATCACCAGCGGCCGGATCTTGGTGCGCAGGAAATGGTCCGGGCATGAGGTGCCAAGCGCCGCCAGCGGCCGCAAATCCTTCGAATTGACGAATTCAAGCACGGCCGGCTGGTCGTCGAAATGGCCGAGCTTGTGGCTCTTTTCGGAAATCAGGCCCCTGATCCTCGGCATCAGCTTGGCGGCGATGGCGCGGCGCGCCGGCGCGTCGAGCGCCTGCACCACTTCGCCGCCGAAGATCGCCTTGCCCTGCGACTTACGTTCGAACCATTCGATTGCCTGGTTGATCACCGAGATCGTCGTCTCGTAGCATTCCTTGGGCGTGTCGCCCCAGGTGAACAGGCCATGGCTTTCGAGCACAACGCCCCTGGCGTCGGGGTTTTCGAGGCAGAATTTCTCCAGCCACAGGCCCAACTCGAAGCCCGGCCGTTTCCAGGGCAGCCAGCCGATGGCGTCGCCGAAAATCTCCTTGGTGATCGCCTTGGAATCCTTGGCAGCGGCGACCGCGATGATGGCGTCGGGATGCATATGGTCGACGCAAGCCTTCGGCAGGTAAGCGTGCAGCGGCGTGTCGATGGAGGCCGCGCGCGGATTGAGGTTGAAGGTGCAGTGGGGCAGGTAGCCCACCATCTCATCCTCGTGCTCGACGCCGCGATAGAGAGCTTTGATGGCGCGCAGCTTGTCCATGTAGAGGGTCGCGAAACCGTCAAGCTTGATCGAGGCGCTGTCGCCCCCCGAGCCCTTGACCCACAGCACCTCCACCTCCTCGCCGGTCAGCGGGTCCTTCTGCCGGACCTTGGACGAGGTGTTGCCACCGCCATAATTGGTGACGCGCTTGTCGGACCCCAGCGTGTTCGAGCGATAGACCAGGAGCTCGGGACCGCTCATCCCTGCGGCTTTTGCATCGTCCCAAAGATTGGCGAGGCGCGAGCCGGAGCGCTTGTCGAGCATAGGTATCCTCCCTTGGAACGCGAACGCCGCGCCCCTCATTTCTCGCCGGGGAATGTCTACGCAAGCGCTGCGCTTGTCAATCATAAACGATCAAGATCGATCATATTGCACTGAACAATGAAAATATTTGATCGGAAATGATTGACACTGCGCGTTTTCTAAGGCCTGATGCTTGGGCAGGGAGGAACCATGCACGAAAAAGAGCGCCACAGGATCATTCTGTCCGCCGTCCAGGAAAAGCCTGTGGTGACGGTGCAGGAGATGGTCGAACTGACGGACTCCTCCGAGGCGACGATCCGGCGCGACATCGCGGCCCTGCATGTGCAGAAACGCCTGCGCCGGGTGCGCGGCGGCGCCGAGGCGATCTCGCCACCGCAATTCATCGGCCTTGCCGGCCGGCCCTTCTCCGTCAACGAGACGCTGAACGCCGCGCAGAAGCGGGCGATCGCGCGGGAGGCGGTCAACCTTTGCACCGACGGCGAGCCGATCATCATCAATGGGGGCACCACCACCTTCCAGATGGTGCATTTCCTGACCGGACGCCGGATGCCGATCTTCACCAATTCCTTCCCGATCGCCGAGCATCTGCTCAAGCACTCCAAGAACACGGTGATGCTGTCGGGCGGCACGATCTACCGCGAGCAGAACATCATCCTGTCGCCCTTCGACAATGACGTGACGCGCAACTTCTATGCGCGACGCATGTTCATGGGCGCGCAAGGGCTGGGGCCGCTCGGGCTGATGGAAGGCGATCCGCTGCTGATCCAGGCGGAGCAGAAGCTGATCGACCAGGCCGACGAGTTGGTGGTGCTGGTCGATTCCTCGAAATTCCGCATGCGCTCCAGCCTGATCCTGTGCGGGCTGTCGCGCATCGCGACCGTGGTCACCGACGACGGCATCGAGGACCGCGAGGCCAAGATGCTCGAAACCGCGGGCGTGGCGCTGATCGTCGCCCGCAAACAGTCAAGCGACAAGGAAGAATCTTCACTGCAGGCCTGAGGGAAACTCACGCCCGCAGCGGCGATGGAATGCAACGCTCAAGGGAGGATATTCGATGAGCCTTTTGAAGAAACTGCTGGTTACGGCGGCGTTTTCCGCCGCCATGTTCGTGAATGCCGCCTATGCCGAGAACGTCAAGATCGCGCTGGTGGTGAAGTCGCTCGGCAACGGCTTCTTCGACGCCGCCAACAAGGGCGCCGAGGAAGCGGCCAAGGAACTGGGCGACGTCGACGTCATCTACACCGGCCCGACCAAGGCGACCGCCGAAGCGCAGATCGAGGTGATCAATTCGCTGATCGCGCAGAAGGTCAACGCGATCGCCGTTTCGGCCAATGACGCTGACGCTCTTGTTCCCGTGCTGAAGAAGGCGATGGAACGCGGCATCACCGTGATCTCGTGGGACTCGGGCGTCGCCAAGGAAGGCCGTCAGCTCCACCTCAACCCGTCCGACACCGGTCTGATCGGCGAGACGATCATCAAGCTTGCCGCCGACTACCTGCCGGAAGGCGGCGACGTCGCGATCCTCTCGGCATCCTCGACGGCGACCAACCAGAACGCCTGGATCGAAGCGGCCAAGAAGGTGCTGCCGGAGAAGTTCCCGAAGATCAAGCTGGTCGCCACCGTCTATGGCGATGACGACTCGGCCAAGAGTACCGACGAAGCCAAGGGCCTCTTGAAGTCCTATCCGAACCTCAAGGCGATCATCGCGCCGACCACCGTCGGCGTCGTTGCCGCCGCGCAGGTCGTCACCGACGAGAACCTGATCGGCAAGGTCAATGTCACCGGCCTCGCCCTGCCGTCGGAATTCAAGAAGTTCATCGACAATGGCGCATCCCAAGCGGTTGCGCTGTGGAACCCGATCGACCTCGGCTACTCGGCGATCTACCTCGCCCATGACCTGGCTGTGAAGAAGGAAGAAGCCAAGCCGGGCGCCACGCTGTCGATCGGCCGCGTCGGCAAGGTGACGCTCGACGACACCAACTCAGCCGCGATGGCTCCGCCCTTCCAGTTCGACAAGACCAACATCGAGAAGTTCTCCAAGATCTACTGATCCCCGGACTGACGGCGCTGCCCCCTCATCCGGCCGCTTCGCGGCCACCTTCTCCCCAGTGGGGAGAAGAGCCCGGAGCCAAGCTCGCAAGCCTCCTCTCCCCTCGGGGAGAGGTCGACCGAGCGAAGCGGAGGTCGGATGAGGGGGAGTCAACACTGAATATAGACGGGCTTGATACGATTATGGATACGACGGCCCATCACGGCAAAGTAGAGGCGCGGCCCCCAGCCTCGGCCCCGCGCCTGACGCTTTCAGGCATCTCGAAAAGTTTCCCAGGCGTGCGCGCCCTGTACAATGTCAGCCTGGCGCTTTATCCGGGCCAAGTCACCGCGCTGATCGGCGAGAACGGCGCCGGCAAGTCGACCCTGGTCAAGATCATGACCGGCATCTACCAGCCCGATTCAGGCGAGATCGGCATCGACGGCCAGGCGACGACGCTGCCCAGCGCGCATGCCGCCTTCGGCCACGGCATCACCGCCATCCACCAGGAAACCGTGCTGTTCGACGACCTTTCGGTCGCCGAAAACATCTTCCTCGGCCACGCGCCGCGCACCCGCTTCGGCACCATCGACTGGCGCACGATGCGCAGACAAGCCCGCGAGGTGCTGGAGACGATGCGCGCGGGCCATATCGACGCCGACGCAAGGCTGAAGGACCTCGGCATCGCCAACAAGCATCTCGTAGCCGTCGCCCGCGCGATGTCGATCGATGCGCGCATCGTCATCATGGACGAGCCGACCGCAGCACTTTCGATGAAGGAGATCGAGGAGCTTTTCCTGCTGGTCGAATTCCTGAAGAGCGAAGGCAAGGCGGTGCTCTTCATCAGCCACAAGTTCGACGAGATCTACCGCATCGCCGACCGCTACACCGTCTTCCGCGACGGCGAGATGGTGGGCGAAGGCCTGCTCAAGGACACCGGCCAGAACGAGATCGTGCGCATGATGGTGGGCCGCAACGTCGACCACATTTTTCCGCAGCGCGAGCCGAAGATCGGTGCGCCGGTGCTTTCCGTCTCCGGCCTGTCGCATCCGACCGAATTCGACGACATCGGCTTCGAATTGCGCAAGGGCGAGATCCTCGGCTTCTACGGCCTGGTCGGCGCCGGGCGCAGCGAGGTCATGCAGGCAATCGCCGGCATCACCCGCACCAGCCGGGGCGCCATCTCGCTCGACGGCCAGTCGATCGCGCCGAAATCGGCCGCCGATTCCATCGAAGCCGGCATCGTCTATGTGCCGGAAGAGCGCGGCAAGCAGGGCGTGGTGATCGGCCTGCCGATCTTTCAGAACGTGTCGCTGCCGTCGCTTTCGCGCACCTCGAAATCCGGCGTGCTGAGGCTGGCGGAAGAGTTCTCGCTCGCCCGCTCCTACACCGAGCGGCTCGACCTGCGCGCCTCCTCGCTCAGCCAGGATGTCGGCACGCTGTCCGGCGGCAACCAGCAGAAGGTGGTCATCGCCAAATGGCTGGCGACGACGCCGAAGGTGATCATCCTCGACGAGCCGACAAAAGGCATCGATATCGGCTCCAAGGCCGCTGTGCATGGCTTCATGGCCGAACTGGTCGCGCAAGGGCTTTCGGTGATCATGGTGTCATCGGAGCTGCCAGAAATCCTCGGCATGTCAGACCGGGTCGTGGTCATGCGCGAAGGACGCATCGCGGCGACATACGACAATAAGGGGCTCGACGCCGAAACGCTGGTTAGAACGGCAGCGGGGATCGCGGCATGAAGGGCTTCCTCAAATACCGTGAGATATGGCTGCTGGCCGGCATCGTTGTTTTGATCGGGCTGATCTCAACGCGCTTCCCCGGCTTCGCCGACCCCGCCAATCTGCGCCAGGTGTTCAACGACACCTCGATCCTGATGATCCTGGCGCTGGGGCAGATGGTGGTGATCCTGACGCGCTCGATCGACCTCTCGATGGCGTCCAACCTCTGCTTCACCGGCATGGTGGTGGCGATGCTCAACGCCGCGCATCCGGCCATCCCGATCCCGGTGCTGATCGTTATCGCACTGGCCGTCGGGTTGGTGCTGGGGGCGATCAACGGTTTCCTGGTGTGGCGGCTGAACATCCCCTCGATCGTCGTGACGCTCGGCACGCTCACCATCTATCGTGGCGCCACCTTCGTCGTCTCCGGCGGCGCCTGGGTCAACGCCGACCAGATGAGCCCCGCCTTCATCAACTTCCAGCGCACGGCATTCCTCGGCCTGCCGGTGCTGTCCTGGATCGCGATCATCGTGATCGCGCTGTTCTTTCTGGTGATGACGCGGACCGCGATCGGCCGCTCCATCTACGCCATCGGCGTCAACCCGACCGCCTCGGTCTATGCCGGCATCGATGTCGGCCGCACCAAATTCATCGTCTTCTGCATTTCCGGCATGATCGGCGGGCTCGCCGGCTATCTCTGGATCTCGCGCTACGTGATCGCCTCGGTCGAGGTCGCCAACGGCTATGAACTGAACATCATCGCCGCCTGCGTCATCGGCGGCATCTCGATCGCCGGCGGCATCGGCTCGGTCGGCGGCGCGGTTTTGGGCGCGCTGTTCCTCGGCATCATCTCCAACGCGCTGCCGGTCATCAACATCTCGCCATTCTGGCAGATGGCGATCTCGGGCAGCGCCATCATCCTGGCCGTGGTGCTCAACGCGCGCGGCGAGCGCCGGCAGGGCCGCATCATCCTGAGAAAGGCGGAAGCGGCATGACCGACGCCCCTGCCCCGCGCCATATCCCCGACCGGCTCGACAAGCCGCTTTCCTCGGCGATCTTCTCCTGGGAGGCGCTGCTGGTCGTCATCGCGGTCGCCATCTTCGTAATCAACAGTTTCGCTTCGCCCTATTTCCTCGATCCGTGGTCGCTGTCGGACCTGACCTTCAACTTCACCGAAAAGGGGCTGATCGCGCTCGCCATGGCGCTGCTGATCATCTCGGGCGAGATCGACCTGTCGGTCGCCGCGATCGTGGCTTTGGCCTCGACCATGATGGGCATGGCCGTGCAGGCCGGCGCCGGCACCCCGGTGCTGGTGGCGATCGGCATCGTCGTCGGCCTGGCCTGCGGCGCCTTCAACGGGCTGCTCGTCACCCGGCTCGGCCTGCCGTCCATCGTCGTCACCATCGGCACGATGAGCCTGTTCCGCGGCATCGCCTTCATCATCCTCGGCGACCAGGCCTACAAAGGCTATCCGGAAAGCTTCGCCTTCTTCGGCCAGGGCTATGTCTGGTGGGTCTTCTCGTTCGAGCTGGCGTTGTTCCTCGTCGCGGCTTTGATCTACTGGTTCGTGCTGCACCGCACGAGCTTCGGCCGCCGGGTCTTCGCCATCGGCTACAATCCGGTCGCCTGCCAGTTCTCCGGCGTGCGCGTTGCCCGCATCAAATTCATCCTGTTCTGCCTGACCGGGCTGATGTCGGGCATCGCCTCCGTGCTGATCACCTCACGGCTCGGTTCGACAAGGCCGTCGATCGCGCAGGGCTATGAGCTCGAGGCCATCACCATGGTGGTGCTCGGCGGCGTCTCGATCCTCGGCGGCGCCGGCAGCATCCTCGGTGTCGTCCTCGCCGCCTTCATAATGGGGCTGGTGACGTTTGGGCTCGGCCTGCTCAACGTGCCGGGCATCGTCATGTCGATCTTCATCGGCCTGTTGCTGATCATCGTCATCGCGCTGCCGATCGTCTGGCGGCGGCTACGCGAAGGGCGCTTCGCCTGATGGAAAAATATGCCTTCAAGATGAAGCTCAACCCCGGCATGAAGGCCGAGTACAAGCGCCGCCATGACGAGATCTGGCCCGAGCTGGTGGCGCTGTTGAAAGAGGCCGGCATCTCCGACTATTCGATCCATCTCGACGAGGAGAGCAACATCCTGTTCGGGGTGCTGTGGCGGCGTGACGATCACGGCATGGCCGACCTGCCCAACCACCCCGTGATGCAGCGCTGGTGGGCGCATATGGCCGATGTGATGGAGACCAGGGCCGACAACGAGCCGGTGGCGGTGCCGCTGGAAACAATGTTCCATATGGCATGATCGTTGCCGTCATCGATATCGGCAAGACCAACGCCAAGGTAGCGCTGGTCGATCTCGCGACATTAAGCGAGATCGCGTTGCGCCGTATCGCCAACGCGCCGGTACGCCAAGCGCCCTACCCGCATCACGATGTCGAGGCGCTGTGGACCTTCATCCTCGACAGCCTGTCCGATCTCAACCGCGAGCGGCGGATCGATGCGATATCGATCACCACGCATGGCGCGACCGGCGCGCTGGTCGACGCCGCTGGTGAGTTGGCGCTGCCGGTGCTCGACTACGAATTCGACGGCCCGGACGAGCTTGCGGCCGGCTATGACGCCGTGCGTCCGCCCTTCGCCGAAACAGGCACGCCGCGGCTGCCGATCGGCCTCAATCTCGGCGCGCAGTTCTTCTGGCTTGAGAAGCGTTTCCCGGCGCAATTCGCCAAGGCCGCCGCGATGCTGACGTACCCGCAATACTGGGCACTGCGGCTGACCGGGGTTGCCGCCAATGAGGTGACGTCGCTCGGCTGCCATACCGATCTGTGGAACCCCTGGACATCCGATTACTCGTCGCTGGTCGACAGGATGGGCTGGCGCCTTCTGATGGCGCCGGTGCGGCCGGCGAAGGACAGGCTCGGCTCGATCCTGCCGGCGATTGCGCGACAGACGGGTCTCGATCCCGCGACTCCCATGTTCTGCGGCCTGCACGACTCCAACGCCTCGCTGCTGCCGCATCTGTTGGCCGATCGGCCACCCTTCTCGGTCGTTTCGACCGGCACATGGGTGGTGTCGATGGCGGTCGGCGGCCGGAAGGTCGAGCTCGATGCGGCGCGCGACACGCTGGTCAATGTCAACGCGCTCGGCGACCCGGTGCCTTCGGCCCGCTTCATGGGCGGGCGCGAGTTCTCGCTGCTGACCGACGGCCAGCCGCAGGAATGGAGCGAAGCCGATGTCGCCGCTGTGCTAGCGCGCCAGGTCTTGCTGCTGCCTTCCACCCAACAGGGCTCCGGGCCATTCCCGCATCGTGACGCACAGTGGGTCAATGCCGAGAACTTGAGCCCTGGCCGGCGCTTCGCCGCCATCTCGTTCTATCTGGCGCTGATGACCGCGACCTGCCTGGAGCTGATCGGCGGTAACGGGGCGACGACGGTCGAAGGGCCTTTCGCGCAGAACCAGCTTTTCAACCGCATGCTGGCGGCAGCGACGGGGCGGCCCGTCGTTGCGTCGGAGACGTCGACCGGGACCAGCATTGGCGCCGCGCTGTTGGCGTCGGACGGTGTGCCCGCGATGAGTAAGGGCAAGCGGACCGAACCCCCGGCCGATCCGGCCTGGCAAGCCTACGGGCAAGCGTGGCGGAAGATCGCCGCCGCGTAAGCCAGCCGGCTCAGCGCGCCGCCCCGTACAGCAATCCTTTGGGATCGATCTGCGGCTTGCGGCCGGCGACGACGTCGGCCAGGAATTGGCCTGAGCCGCAGGCCATGGTCCAGCCGACATGGCCATGGCCGGTGTCGAGATAGAGGTTGCGGTATTTCGCCTGGCCAATGACCGGCACCGAATTCGGCATCATCGGCCGCAGACCTGCCCATAGCACGGCCTTCTTCTCGTCGAAGGCGCCCGGGAAAAGGTCCTTGCCGGTTTCCAGGATGGTCCTGAAATCGCCGGGCTTGAAGTTGCGGTCGAAGCCGGTGAATTCGGCCGTCGAGGACATGCGCAGTCGATTGCCCAACCTGGAATAGCCGATCAGCCGGTCCTCGTCGGCGCCGCCCATGGTCGGGCCCTTGCTTTCGTCCTCCAGGGGAATCGTCGCGGTATAGCCCTTCACCGGGTAGACCGGCAGGTCGACGCCGTAGCGGCGGCCGAGCAGACCGCTTTCCGGCCCCATGGAGATGACGACGGCGTCACCCGTCACAGGCCCTGCCGAAGTCATGACAGCGCGCACCCGGTCGCCCTCGATGTCGAGGCCCTGGATCGTCGTGCCGAACAGGAATTTGACGCCGAGCTTCTCGGCCGCATAGGCGGCAAGGTTATCCGTGAACTGCTTGGAATCGCCGGTCTGGTCGATCGGCGAATAGATGCCGCCGGCGATCTTTTCCTTCACGCCGGCAAGGCCAGGCTCCAGCTCGACCAGCCGCTCGCGGCCGACGATCTCGATCGGCAGGCCGTGCTCGCCGAGATAGCGGTAATTGTCGGTGCCGGTGTCGAGGCTCTTCTGCGTGCGGAAAAAGTAGAGAATGCCCTTCTTGCGCTCGTCGTAATGGATGCCGGTTTCCTCCGACAGTTGATTGATGCACGCGCGCGAATGGAGCGCGAGTCTCAGCTTGATGTCGGTGTTGGCGCGCAACCGCTTGACGGTGCATTCGCGCAGGAAACGCAGGCTCCAGGCATAGAAATAGGGATCGAGGCGGAGTCTCACCTTGATGCCGAGGTCGTGGTTCCAGAGCGCGCGCAGAAAGGTCTTCAGCGCGGCGGGCGAGGCCCAGGCGGTGGCGTCGCCCGGCGACACCAGGCCGGCATTCGACTGGCTAGTGCCGCGCGCCGCCGTTTCATGGCGCTCGATCACCGTCACCTCGTGACCGTCTTTTGCCAGATAATAGGCGGCCGCCGTGCCAACCACGCCGGCGCCGAGAACCAAGACCTTCATGCCGTCCCCTCAAGATCGAACCGGGCAGCGCGCCTCCGTGCGCTGCCCGAACGAGCCTCAATACCGCGTCTAAACGCGCCGGACGAGCCCTTGGCCCAACAGCTCAGTCTCATTACGCAATTCCGGACGGAAAGCTCCGGCGAAGTCGCCGAACCCAACCGCTACACAGTTTTCCTGGAATCGTTCAGTTTCGTTACGCAATTCCGGACGGAAAACCGCTGCACACTTTTGCTGGAATTGCTTAGTTTCGCGCCGAGTTCTTGGTCGTCAGGATGCGCTCCCAGGCCAAGGCATCGTTGACGATCAGGTCGAGATCGTCGCGCTTCGGCGTCCAGCCGAGTTCCTTGCGCGCAAGCTCCGAATTGGCGACCACGGCGGCGGCGTCGCCCGGCCGGCGATCCCCCATGCGGACATCGAAGTCATGGCCGAAGGCGCGGCGCACACTGTCGATCACCTCGAGCACCGAATAGCCATGGCTGTAGCCGCAATTGGCGACGAGGCTATTTCCCCCCTCGCGCAGCCGCTGCAGCGCCAGCCGGTGCGCTGCGGCGAGGTCGCTGACATGGATGTAGTCGCGCATGCAGGTGCCGTCCGGCGTCGGATAATCATTGCCGAAGACCTGCATGAAGGGGCGCTTGCCGAGCGCGGTCTCGCAGGCGACCTTGATGAGATGCGTGGCGCCCGGCGTCGACTGTCCGGTGCGGCCCTTGGGATCGGCGCCGGCGACATTGAAATAGCGCAGCGCTGTGTAGCGGATGTCGTGCGCGAGCGCCGCGTCGCGCAGCATCCATTCGCTCATCAGCTTGGAAAGGCCATAGGGCGATTCCGGCGCAAGGCGGGCGTCCTCGCGCACCGGCTCCAGCCCGGCGCCGCCATAGACGGCGGCGGTGGAGGAGAAGATGAAATGCGGCACGCCTTCACGCACCGCGGTTTCGATCAGCGTGCGGGTCTTGCAGGTGTTGTTCTCGTAGTAACCGAGCGGGTCGGCAACCGATTCCGGCACCACGATCGAGCCGGCGAAGTGGATGATGGCGTCGACCTTGTTCTCACGGATGATCCGGCCGACCAGGTCGCGGTCGGCGACGGCGCCGACGACCAGCTTTGCTTCCGGAGCCACCGCCCATTCGAAGCCGGTGGAAAGCCGGTCGAGCACCACGACGCTCTCGCCGGCGTCCAGCAGCTCCCAGACCATATGGCTGCCGATATAGCCGGCACCGCCCGTCACCAAAACCGTCATCATCTACCTCGCTGATCAAGATTTATCGGAAACTGTCTCAACAGCCACCGTGCTGGAAACCCCGCCGCAAGCCCGTTAAAGCCTATGTCGTTCTCCAAAATCGCTGTGCACTTTTGGGCGATATGCATACGCCTCCCTATAATGTTAAGTCCGTAACAGTTCCTCCCGTCCGAGGCATCGTACTGAAACAAAGTTGCTTCAAACAGCCGGGAATAGGCCACGATCCGGCATCGTTAGGAACAGGGCCGGGGCGTGGCATTTTGACCGGTTGGGCGCGGTGGACGCAACATAGGCCAATGACTATGATCCGCCGCAAAATTGGGAAGCCGACATGAATTACCAGCGGTTCTTCGAAGATGCGATCGACCAGCTCCACGCCGAGCGTCGCTACCGCGTTTTCGCCGACCTCGAGCGCATGGTGGGCAAATTCCCGCGCGCCATCTGGCGTTCCAATGGCCGCGCCCAGGAAATCACCGTCTGGTGCTCCAACGACTATCTCGGCATGGGCCAGAACGAGGATGTGATCACCGCCTTCCAGGCCGCGGCCGGCAAGATGGGCTCGGGCGCCGGCGGCACCCGCAACATATCCGGAACGTCCAACCCGCTGGTCGAGCTGGAGCATGAGCTCGCCGACCTGCATGACAAGGAAGCAGCACTCGTCTTCACCTCCGGCTTCGTCTCCAACGAGGCTTCGATCTCGACCATCGCCCGGCTTCTGCCCAACTGCCTGATCATCTCGGACGAGCTGAACCATGCCTCGATGATCGAGGGCGTGCGCCGCTCGGGCGCGGAAAAGAAGATCTTCCGCCACAACGACGTCGCGCATCTGGAAAGCCTGCTGCAGGCGGCTGGCCGCGAACGCGCCAAGCTGATCGTCTTCGAAAGCGTCTATTCGATGGACGGCGACATCGCACCGATCAAGCAGATCGTGGAGCTCGCCGAGCGCTACAACGCCATGACCTATATCGACGAAGTCCATGCCGTCGGCATGTACGGACCGCGCGGCGGCGGCATCACCGAGCGCGAAGGCCTGGCCGACCGCGTCGACATCATCCAGGGCACACTGGCCAAGGCCTTCGGCACGCTGGGCGGCTACATCACCGGCACCAGCGCTGTGATCGACGCCGTGCGTTCCTATGCGCCGGGCTTCATCTTCACCACCGCGCTGCCGCCGGCCATCGCCGCCGCCACCACCGCCTCGATTCGCCACCTCAAACGCTCGCAGGCCGAGCGCGACGCGCAGCAGCGCCAGGCAGCCAGGACCAAGCAGGTCCTTTCCGCGGCGGGCTTGCCGGTGATGGAATCGGCCACTCACATCGTGCCGGTGCTGGTCGGCGATCCCGAGCTTTGCAAGATGGCCAGCGACCGCCTGCTCGGCGTGCACGGCATCTACATCCAGCCGATCAACTATCCGACGGTGCCGCGCGGCACCGAGCGGCTGCGCATCACGCCGACGCCGTTTCATTCGGACGCGCTGATCGCCGAGCTGCAGGACGCGCTGGTCGAGACCTGGGATGCGCTGGGCATTCCCTATGCCAACTCCGGTCGTCCCGCCGTCGCCAAGACCGACCGGATCATTCCGCTCCTGGTGCCGAAGTCAGGCGGCTGAAGCCGCCTGTCTCAAACGGTCTTCATCCATTTCGCCAGGCGATGCGCGGCTTCCTCGAGCTGATCGAGGCGGCGGTGGAAGCATAGCCTGAGGAAGGCTTCGCCGCCGGGACCGAAGGCGGTGCCGGGTGCCAGACCGACATTGGCGTTGTCGACGATGTCGAAGGCGGCTTTTCGGGCATCGGTGAGGCCGTCGACCTTGAAAAACAGGTAGAAGGCGCCCTGCGGCACGGTGAACCGCGCTTTGCCGGTTTCGCCGAGGATGCCGCAGACGAGGTCGCGCGCGGCATGCGCGCGCTCCACCTGTTCGGCGATGAAGCCGTCGCCCTCGTCGAGGGCCACGACCGCGCCGCGCTGCATGAACTGGGCGACGCCCGAGGTCGAGTACTGGATCAGGTTTTCGAACACCTGCTGCAAGGCGGGATGGGTCTTGATCCAGCCGACGCGCCAGCCAGTCATCGCCCAGTTCTTGGAGAAGCTGTTGACGAACAGAATGCGGTCTTCGGGCGTGGCGACGTCGAGGAAGGAGGGCGCGCGGCCACGGCCGTAGTGGAACAGCGAATAGATTTCGTCGGCGATGATCCACAGGCCCTTTTGCCGGGCGAGATCGAGGATCGCCTGGAGGGTCTCCTTGTCGGCCGTCCAGCCGGTCGGATTGGACGGCGTGTTGATGAACAACAGCTTCGTGCGCGGCGTGATCGCGGAGGCGATCTTGTCGACGTCGCAGGACCAGCCATTGCCGGACTGGTCGAGGGTGACCGGCACCGGCACGGCGCCCGCCACGCCGGCGGCCGCGGCGAAGTTCGGCCAGGCAGGCGAGAGGTAGATCACCTCGTCGCCGCTGCCGGCGATCGCGTCGATGGCCAGTTGGATGGCATGCATGCCGGATCCGGTGACGATGAACTCTTCCTCGGCGAAGGTTTTGCCGAAATGCCTGGCGTAGTAGCGGGCGAGCGCCTGCCTGAGCGCGGGGATGCCCTTCTGCCAGGTGTAGAACGTCTCGCCGTCGGCCAGTCCTTTGGCGGCGGCATCGCTGATGAAGGCCGGCGTCGGCAGATCGCCCTCACCGGCCCAGAGTGGGATCAGGCCTTCGCGCAGGCGGCCGTGATTGATGACGGCGACGATGCCGCTTTCCGGTGCGGCGCGCGCTTCGGCGCGCAGCGTCTCGATAATGGTCATGGGCAGATCCGCGTTCGTGTCGGCACGGCTATTATCAGATCGATGAAAAGAAAACCCCGGCCGCCAAGGGCCGGGGTTTTGGTCCAGAACGCTCGCCGAAGATTATCTCTTGGCGAGCAGGTCGCGGATTTCGGTCAGAAGCTGCACATCGGCCGGCGGCGGAGCAGCGGCAGCGGCGGGCTTCTCGCGCTCCAGGCGCTTGCGCAGGTTGTTCACCGCCTTGACCATCAGGAAGATGATGAAGGCCAGGATCAGGAAGTTCAGCACGACGGTGATGAAGGAGCCGTAGGCGAAAACGGCGCCCTCCTTCTTGGCGTCGGCCAGCGCGGTCGCGTGGACGTTCGAGGACAGTCCGAAGAAGTAGTTGTTGAAGTCCAATCCGCCGAAAATCGCGCCGACGATCGGCATGATGATGTCGCCGACCAGCGAATCGACGATCTTGGAGAAGGCCGCGCCGATGATGACACCGACGGCCAAGTCCATCACATTGCCCTTGGAGATGAATTCCTGGAACTCTTTCAGCATTTGTCCCTCCTTGATGGGCCGCGCTGCCGCCTCACCAGTGTCCTTCGGCGCCGGCCCGCGCCCACCATAACAAAAACCCCCGGTTGCAAAACCGGAAAAAAGGCGAAAGCACCGGTTTGTGTTTACGCAGCGTCATCAACAGGATATGCGCCAAAAGCCGCGATGGACTTGGGCCCCAAGCTGTGATTGCGTTTGGCTAGGCTGGGGTGGAGACCGGGTTTGAATTAAGAATAGAGCATGATGTCGCCCGAAAACCGCTTCCCACTTTTCGGCATCATGCTCTAGGAGGAAGTGCGGACCGTGCAGGGCTGGTTCGTCGTCATCATCGCGATCGCCTATGTGACGCTGCTCTTCGCCATCGCCAGCGTCGGCGACCGGCGTTCGGCTACGATCGGCCTGGGCCGGGCACGGCCTTTCATCTATGCGCTCAGCCTCGCCATCTACTGCACCTCCTGGACCTTTTTCGGCTCGGTCGGCCTGTCCTCCGAGCGCGGCCTCGAATTCCTCGGCATCTATACCGGCCCGGTGCTGGTCTTCGTGTTCGGCTTCCCGCTGCTCAACCGCATGATCCGGCTGGCAAAAAGCGAGAAGATCACCTCGATCGCCGACTTCCTCGGCGCCCGCTACGGCAAGAGCTTCACCGTCGCGGCGATCGCGACGCTGATCGCCACCATCGGCGCGGTGCCCTATATCGCGCTGCAGCTCAAGGCGATCTCGGGCTCCGTCAGCCTGATGGTCGAGCACTATACCGGTTCGCCGCCCTCCTTCGACCCGTTCGTCAGCGATATCTCGCTCGTGGTGGCGATGTTGCTGGCGCTGTTCGCGGTGCTGTTCGGCACCCGCCATGCCGACGCGACGGAACATCAGGACGGGCTGGTTCTGGCGGTGGCTGTCGAGACCGTGGTCAAGCTCGCCGCCTTCATCGCCATCGGCCTGATGGTGACGTTCCTGATCTTCGGCGGGCCCGGCGACATGTTCGCCAGGCTTGCCGGAAATGGCCAGGTGCGCCAAGCGATGAGCTACAGCACTTCTTTGGCCACCTGGCTGGTGCTGACCGGCCTGAGCGGCTTTGCCGTGCTGATGCTGCCGCGGCAGTTCTACGTCACCATCGTCGAGAACCGCAGCGAGGCGGAGCTGCGCACCGCGACCTGGGTGTTCCCGCTCTATCTCGTGGCGATCAACCTCTTCGTGCTGCCGATCGCCTTTGCCGGCCTGTCGCTGGTCGGCACGAAAACCAGCAGCGACCTTTACGTGCTGTCGCTGCCGCTGCTCAGTGGGCATGATCTGCTCGCGATGGCCGCCTTCGTCGGCGGCCTTTCGGCGGCAACCGCCATGGTGATCGTCGAGAGCGTCGCGCTGTCGATCATGATCTCCAACGATCTCGTCATCCCGTTGTTCGTTCGCCGGGTGCTCAAGACCAGTTCCTCGGAGAACGAGGACTGGTCGACGCTGATCCTCAACGTGCGCCGCGCCTCGATCTTCATCTTGCTGTTCATCGCCTTCCTCTACTACCGCGAGAGCACCAACAGCGCGCGGCTATCCTCGATCGGCCTGATGTCGTTTGCCGCGATTGCGCAATTTTCGCCGGCGCTGATCGGCGGGCTGATCTGGCGGCGCGCCAATGGCCGGGGCGCCGCGCTCGGCATGGTCGCCGGCATCGCCGTCTGGGGCTACACGCTGCTGCTTCCTTCGCTCGTCGGTCCCTCTACCGACATCGTGGTCCATGGCCTGTTCGGCTTCGAGGCGCTGAGGCCGCAGGCGCTGTTCGGCACCGTGGGCGAGCCGCTGAACCACGGCGTGCTGTGGAGCCTCTCGGTCAACGCGCTGTTTTTTGTCCTCGGCTCCCTCTCCCGCGCATCCGTGCCGCTGGAGCGCATCCAGGCGGCGATCTTCGTGCCGCGCGAGGCTGGCCCGATGCCCAGCCTCAGGCGCTTCCGCACCGCCGTCACCGTCAACGACCTGAAGGATACGATCTCGCGCTATCTCGGCGTCGAGCGCACGGAGCGCTCGTTCCAATCCTTCGAAAGGGACGCGAAAGTCTCCCTGCACGGCACCGAACAGGCCAGCATGGATGTCATCCGCTTCTCGGAGCAGTTGCTGGCGAGCGCCGTCGGCTCTTCCTCGGCGCGGCTCATCCTGTCGCTGCTGTTCCGCCGCAACGACCGCGACTCCAAGGATGCCTTCAAGCTGCTCGACGACGCCACCGAGGCGCTGCAGCACAATCGCGACCTCTTGCAGATCGCGCTCGACCAGATGGAGCAAGGCATCACCGTCTTCGATCGCGATTTCCGGCTGATCTGCTGGAACCGGCAATACCGGCTGCTGTTCGACCTGCCGGACGAGATGGGCCAGGTCGGCGTGTCGCTCGACCGGATCCTGCGCCATCTCGCCGAGCGCGGCGATATTCCCGCCGACCAGCGCGTGACGACGCTCAACCGGCTGACCAGCTTCGCCGGCCCGTGGCAGATGGAGCTGAAGACCAGCGGCCGCATCCTGGAGCTGCGTTCCAACCCGATGCCGGACGGTGGCATCGTCGCCACCTATGCCGACATTTCCGGCCGCGTCGAACAGGACCTGGCGCTGAAGCGAGCCAATGAATCGCTGGAGCAGCGAGTCAAGACCCGCACCATCGAGCTCACCCGCGTCAACGAGGAGCTGGCGCAGGCGCAGATGCTGGCCGAGGAAGCCAATCTCGGCAAGACGCGCTTTCTCGCCGCCGCGGGCCACGACATCCTGCAGCCGCTCAACGCGGCGCGCCTCTATTGCTCGTCGCTGATCGAGAAGGCGGGCAAGGGACCGGCCGGGAAGGCCGCCGTCAACATCGAATCCTCGCTGGAATCGGTCGAGACCATCCTCGGCGCGGTGCTCGACATCTCGCGGCTCGACGCCGGCGCGATGAAGCCCGAGAACGCCGCCTTCAATCTCGGCGGACTGCTCGGCCAGATCGGCAACGATTTTCGCCCGCTTGCCGCTGAAAAGAAGCTCGAACTCACGATCATGCCATCCTCGCTCGGCGTCATGACCGACCGCAATCTGCTGCGTCGGCTGATCCAGAACCTGGTCTCGAATGCCATCAAATACACGCGCGAGGGCCGCATCCTGGTTGGAGTGCGCCGGTGCGGCGAACTGGCCGAGATCCAGGTGATCGACACCGGCATCGGTATTGCCGGCGACAAGCTCAACACGGTCTTCCACGAGTTCACACGTCTCGATGAGGGCGTGCGCGAGGCCGAAGGCCTTGGCCTGGGACTCTCCATCGTCGACCGCATCGCCAGGGTGCTGAGGCTCGAGATCCGCATCTACTCCAACCCCGGCAAGGGCACGCGCTTTTCCGTCATCCTGCCGGTCGCGGCGGTCGCCACGCCGCCACGCGAGGCCGGTAAGCCCCCGGCCCGCTTCGCCTCGACGCTTGCCGGGCTCAATGTGCTTTGCATCGACAACGACGCGCGCATCCTCGACGGCATGCGGCTGCTGCTCGAAGGCTGGGGATGCCATGTGGAGACGGCTTCGGGATCAGGCGATCTCGTGAAGCCCGGCGCGCCGAAGCCGGACCTGGTGCTGGCCGACTATCATCTCGACGGCAGCACCGGGCTCGATGCGGTCGCCACGCTACGCGCCGCCTACGGACAGGACCTTGCCTGCGTGCTGGTCACCGCCGACCGCTCCAGCGAGGTGCGCGCGGCTGCCGGCCGGCTCGACATTCCGGTCGTCAACAAGCCGCTGAAGCCGGCCGTGCTGCGCTCGATGATGGCGCGCGTCAGGCCGCTGGCGCCGGCGGCGGAGTGATCGACTGCTCTCAGCCGCGATGGCCGAGACTTCGGAGATAGGCGCAGAACATGTCGGCGAGCGCGTCGGAATAGGCTTCGATCTCAGCCGATGTCCGCTCCTTTTCCGAGAAATCGGCTCCCACGGCGCCCAGGGTTTTCATGACCAATTCGCTGGTCATGGCGCGGACGGCAGCGGAGGCGTCAGGCAGGGTCTCTCGCATGAAGGCCTCGACGGTGCGATTGGCCATCGCCTTCACCTCCTCAGCCTCGGGCGCATCGCGATAGAGCGGCGCGGCATCGTTCAGCGCGCCGCGCACCGCCGCCTCCTCGCATTCCGAGCGGATGAAGGCATGCACCAACGTTCTTATCCGTTCGAGCGGCGATAGCTCGACGTCCTCAAGAATGCCGCACAAGAGCTCGGTCGTCTGGCGCCATTCGTCGCGCTGCAGACGAAACAGCAACGCCGCCTTGTTCGGGAAATACTGGTAGAGCGAGCCGACGCTGACGCCGGCTTTTTCGGCGACGCGTGTCGTGGTGAATCTCTGCGCCCCCTCGCTCGCCAAAACCTGAGTAGCCGCCTGCAGAATCGCCGCGACGAGGTCCGTGGCGCGTGCCTGCTTTGGCTGTTTTCGGGTGGAAATTGAAGGGCTTGGGCGTTGGATCATGGCCGCGCTCGGAAATGCGAATTGGAAACCTGAAGGATTATTCGTATTTTTCGAGGCAAGACAAGAACCCGCCCGGAGACAGCCATGACCACCTTGACCGGAACCCCGCTCGCGCCCTTGCTCAACCGCCTGTTCAAGGAAGCCGATGCGGCGACCAGCCCGGCGATCGCCCGCTACTCTCGCGAGGAACGGACGCGCCTCATCCACAGCAAGACCGAATATCGCCAGTTCTACGGCAGCCTGAAGGACCTGTGGCTTGCGGTCTCGCCGGAGACCGGCACGCTGCTCTACATGCTGGCGCGCAGCACCGGCGCGCGCATCATCGTCGAATTCGGCACTTCGTTCGGCATCTCGACGCTCTATCTCGCCGCGGCGCTGCGCGACAATGGCGGCGGCCGCCTGATCACCACGGAATTCGAGCCGTCCAAGGTGGTGCGGGCCAAGTCCAACCTGATGGAAGGCGGCCTCGTCGACCTGGTGGAGATCCGCGAGGGCGACGCGCTGGAAACGCTGAGCAAGGACCTGCCCAACCGGATAGACCTCCTGCTGCTTGACGGCGCCAAGGCGCTCTATCCGGAGATACTGAGCCTGGTCGAGAGCCGGCTCAGGCCGGGCGCGCTGGTCATCGCCGACAATGCCGACTTCTCGCCCGACTATCTTGAGCGGGTGCGCGCGCCGGCCGGCGGTTACATGTCGACGCCGTTCGGCGACGACGTGGAGCTGTCGATGCGGCTCAACTGAACGCGCTTCAACAATAAACCCATGCTGTCCGTCGGACAGCCGTAGGCGTTTACGTCAACCAACGCGCAATCCCGGCTTTCGGGCCCCTCGGCCTCCGAGCCTTTGACGCGTAGGTGACATCATGACCATTCTGCCATCGTCCTGGCGCGGGCTGCCGCGCCCGGCCCTGCTCGGGCTCTTCCTGTTCTTCTGCGCCGGTTTCGCCGACGGCGCGCTGGTGCCCTTCTTTCCGCTCTGGGCGAGCGGCGAGGCGAACATCCCGATCGGGGCGATCGGCCTTTTGTTCGCCTGCTACGCCGGCGGCGAGTTGATCGCCGCGCCGCTGATCGGCGGCATCGCCGACCGGATCGGCCGGCGGCCGGTGCTGATCCTGTCCTCGCTCGGCGTCGGCTGCGGCTTCGTCGCGCTGTTCTTCGTTCACGGTGTCGCCGCCACCGCGATCGTGCTGCTTTTGACCGGCATGTGCGAGTCGGTGCTGCACCCGACGATCTTCACGGCAATCGCTGATGTGACCGAGCCCTCAGCGCATCCGCGCTGGTTCGGCATGGCGAGGGTGAGCTCGAGCGCCGGGCAGATCCTCGGCCCGGCTTGCGGCGCGCTGCTGGCGCTTGTTTCGCTCGGCAGCGTGTTCCTGGCCGGCGCCGGCATGCTCATCCTTGGCGGCATCGTCATGCTCATCGCATTCGCCGAGACACGTGGCAGCGGGCGTGCCGAAAGAGAACCTGCGGAAGCGGAGGACGAGGAAGGCCTGTCGGCGCTGCTGCCGGCTTTCCGCGACGGCCGCCTGGCGAAGCTGCTCGCCTGGGTCGTGCTGTTCGAAGTTTCCGGCAACTGGATCGAGGCCGTCATTCCGCTCTATGCGCAGGATGCCGGCACGCTCAGCCCGTCCGGTGTCGGCGCGCTGTTTGCCTATGCGGCCGCCCTGACAGTCGGGTTGCAGATGCTGGTCAGCCGCTTTGCCGAGGCGCGATCGGCGCTTTGGCTGGCAGCCGGCGCCGGCATCTCGACCATCGCCGCCTTTGCGCTGCTGGCGACCTCGCCGACGATACTGTCGCTGATCGCCGCCGTCAGCCTTTACGCGGTGGCGCAGATGCTGGTCGGGCCGCTGGTGCCGACGGCCGTCAACGCGCTGGCGCCACCGGCGCGGCGCGCCTCCTACATGGCCGCTTCGTCTGTAGCTGTCGACCTCAAGGACTCGCTCGGGCCGTCGATCGGCACGGCACTCTATGCGCTGGCGCCGCGCCTGCCCTGGATCGCCGGCATTCCGCTGGTGGCCATCGCCTCGCTTGGCCTCGGCGCTGCGATCGGGCTAGCGCGGAACTCCGCGGACATCGCCGAGGATGAGGCGATGCCGGGCTCGGCTGTCGAAAACTACCGCTGAGGCATCACGGCCAGGACCGCACAGGCCGGCAGCCTCAGATGGAGCCGTCGGCCAATTGCGATTGGCGGAAGCGGGGCTTCGCGCCATTGGCAGTTGGACGATGCTCGCGAAACGCCATGGCAAGTGTGCGCAGCGCCTCGCGCGATTGCGGATCGGAGAGCGTGGAAAGCAGGAGGATTTCGGTCGCCGGCAGCGGCGGCAGGCCGAATTTGCGGCTGACCTCGATGGTGCCTGGCGGGGCGAGCCGGCAGGAGAAGACCGCCGCGGCAAGGCCTGCCGAAACGGCTTCCGCGACGGCGAAGGAACCGCAGCCCAGGAAAACTTGCGTCCACGGTATGCCGACCGCGTCGAGCGCGCCGGTAACGATGTCGCGGATGCTGCAGGAGGGCGCGGAAGCGGCCAGCCGCAGCGGCTCTCCGGCGCGATAGACGAAATCCGGCGTGGCGTACCAGCCGAAATGCTCTGGCGCCAACACCTCGCCGTCGCGGCGGTCGTCCTCGCGCCGCACGATCGCGGCGTCGAGCTCGCCGCGATCGAAGGCAGCGAGCAGGTCGCGTGAATCGTCCAGACGCACCTCGATGGTCAAGGCCGGATCATGCGCGCTGAGCCGCGCCAGCAAGGTCGGCACCTCGGCGCCGCCGACATGGGTGGCGATGCCCAGCCGGAAATGGCGGCGAACAGCCGTGAGGCTGGCGACCGCGCGGTCATGCGCGGCAAGCAGCTCGCGCGCCGGCTCCAGGAACACCGCGCCGCGTGCCGAAAGGCGCACCAGCCTCGGCGTCCGCTCGATCAGTCTTTCGCCGATCCGATCCTCCAGCCGCTTAAGCTTGACGCTGATCGCGCCCTGGGTGCTGCCGAGAGCCTCGGCGGCGCGCGTGAAGCTGCGCAAGTCGGCGACGGTGACGAAGGCTTTTACCGCATCTACGTCCAGCGTCATGTCAGCTATCCTGTTTTGCTGTCTCGGAAATAGCCAACCATGCAATTCTAAAATGATCAAGCCTGCCCTAACGTGGGTTGGGCGCAACGGCAAACGGCCATCCGGTTTCGCCCTGCCCCAAGCAATTCAAGACCAAGGAATTCGAGAGGTTTGACCATGGCACCTGCCCTCACGAGCCGAGGCATCGTCGTTCTGTTCGCCGCATGTCTTGCCTGCCTGATGTTCGGGCTGGAGATATCGAGCGTCCCGACCGTCCTGCCGACCCTGGAACAGGTGCTCAAAGCGGACTTCAAGCAACTGCAATGGGTAATGAACGCCTATACCATCGCCGTGACGACCGTGCTGATGGCGGTCGGCACCATTGCTGATCGTTATGGGCGCAAGCGCGTCTTCCTGGTCTCGATCGCCGCCTTCGGGCTCGCCTCGCTGATCTGCGGCCTGGCGGACAACATCTCGACCCTGATCGTCGCCCGATTCCTGCAGGGCCTGAGCGGCGGCGCGATGCTGATCTGCCAGCTCGCCGTGCTGTCGCACGAATTCCAGGAAGGCCGAGAACGCGCGGTCGCCTGGGGCTGGTGGGGCGTCATCTTCGGCGTCGGCCTCGGTTTCGGCCCGATCATCGGCGGCGGCATCGTCGCCGTATCGAGCTGGCAGTGGGTGTTCCTCATCCATGTGGCGCTTGCGATCGTCGCCTTCGTGCTTGCGTTGGGCGGCGTCCGTGAATCGAAGGATCCGCAAGCAGGCAGGCTGGACCTCGCCGGCATCCTGACGCTGTCGCCTTCGGTCTTCTGCCTCGTCTTCTACATCACGCAGGGACCGGAGCTTGGCTTCGCCAGCCCGGCCGCCCTGGCGATCCTTGGCCTGTCGATCGCGAGTTTCGTGGCCTTCCTCGTCGCCGAAAGGGTCAGCAAGCGGCCGATGTTCGACTTTTCGGTTTTCCGCATCCGTCCGTTTTCCGGCGCGATCGTCGGCTCGGCGGCGATGAACCTGAGCTATTGGCCGTTCATGATCTATCTGCCGATCTGGTTCCATGCAGGTCTCGGCCTGGACAGCTTCGCCACCGGCCTTGCCTTGCTCGCCTACACGCTGCCGACGCTGGTCATGCCGCCTTTGGCCGAGCGGCTATCGCTTCGCTACCGGCCCGGCGTCATCATCCCGGCGGGGCTTGCAACCATCGGCATCGGCTTCTTCCTGATGAAGTGGGGCAGTGCGGCGGCTCATGCCAGCTGGCTGACCATGCTGCCGGGATGCCTGATCGCGGGCGCCGGCCTCGGCATCACCAACACGCCGGTCACCAATACCACCACCGGCTCGGTTTCGCGCAACCGCGCCGGGATGGCGTCCGGCATCGACATGAGCGCGCGCATGGTCTCGCTTGCCGTGAACATCGCGGTGATGGGCTTCATCCTGGCGAGCGGTGTGCTCTCGCATCTGATAGTCATGCTGCCCGATCGCGACAGCGCAAGGCTTTATCAATTCGCCCAGGCCATCGCGGCCGGCAATCCGGTACCGGGGCTGCCGGACAAGGTCGCGCAGAACGCGCTGGCAAACGGCTTTGGCTGGGTGATGCTCTATGGCGGCATCGGCGTATGGATCATGGCGGCGATCGGCTTTGCCATCTTCAAGGCACGACCGCTACGGCATGAGGCGGTTCAGCGCCCGGACTGAACCGGATGGTCAGCCGACCGGCCGCAGCGGGTCGCCGCCGATCCTCGACAGCTGGATGACCGCCTGGGTGCGGCTGTCGACGCCGAGCTTCTGCAGGACGGCAGAGACATGCGCCTTGATGGTCGCCTCGGAGACGCCGAGCTCATAGGCGATCTGCTTGTTGAGCAGGCCTTCGGCCAGCATGCCGAGCACGCGCGTCTGCTGCGGCGTCAGCGCCTGCAAGCGCTTGATCAGGTCGGAGATTTCCGGATCGCGCTCGACGCCGAGCTCGATGCCGGAAGGTGCTGCGATATCGCCGGCAAGCACCGCCTGCACGGCACCACGGATCTCTTCCATGCTCGCCGATTTGGAGATGAAGCCGGAGGCGCCGAGATCGAGCGCGCGGCGGATGGTGACGGGATCGTCATGCGCCGACACCACCACCAGCGGCACCGCCGGATGAATGCCGCGCAGCGAGATCAGGCCGGAGAGGCCGCTGGCGCCGGGCATCGACAGGTCGAGCAGCACCATGTCGATCTCTTCATTGGCCAGGACCAGCGCCTTGGCGCTTTCGAAATCGCCGGCCTCGTGGATGGCGGCAACGTCGCCGATGCCGGCCAGCGCCTCCTTCAGCGCGCCGCGAAAAAGCGGATGGTCGTCGGCAATGACGAAGGTGTGGCCCGACGGCAAATATTCCTCCCCCGATCCCATCATCATTGTGTGCTTCTTGCGGGGACCGGAATGATTATGCGGCGGCGTGGCGCGTTTTCAAGCGGCAAAGGCCGCGCGAAAGGTTTTCCCCAACGGTTCGGCTCTTGTTTTGCGCAATTCCAGACGGAAAACCGCCGCGCACTTTTTCTGAAATCGCGCGCCGGTTCAGGTCTTCTGGTTCAACTTGGCGCCGCCGTCGCCGTCTTCCTTGTCCATGTCCTTGACGATGTCCTTGAAGGTCCGGAAGAACTGCTCCATGTAGCCCATCGTCTTGTTGAAATCCTCTTGGCTGGGCAGTTGCGATTCCAGCCGGGCCGAGAGCGAATTCTCGAGCTTGGCGACGCGCGCGTCGAGCGCCTTGACCGAACTGTCCAGCCGGTCGATCTCGTCCTGGTAGGCGGCCCGCTCGTCGGCGGCTATCTTGCAGACGAGCTGGCCGGAGCGTTCCTCGCAGATCGACATGGCGCCGGTCTGGGTGTCCATGCGGACATAGCCGTCGGCCGACTTTTCCAGCCGGTAGCGGTCGGTCTCTTCGGAATAGGCGGAAGCGGCAACCAGCGAGCAAAGCGCCGCGGGGATCAGGATGTGCTGCAGACGCATATTGTCCTCCATGAGCCAGTGAAGGCGGGCTATCACAGGTTTGCGCCGGAAATGGGGAAGAGTCGAGCTTCACGCCTTCCCCGCACCTTCGGTTCGGACTATAGCGCGACAATGTCTCAGATTATCTACAAGATCGCCCCCGAGGCGCTTTGGCGCGAAGCCGAGACGAGCGGGCGCTTCACCGGCGCGCCGATCGACATCGCCGACGGCTTCATCCATTTCTCCACCGCCGCGCAAGCGCGCGAGACGGCGGCCAAGCATTTCGCCGGGCAGACGGACCTGCTGCTGATCGCGATCGACGGGGCGAAGCTGGGCGATGCGCTGAAATACGAGGTGTCGCGCGGCGGCGCCCTGTTCCCGCATCTCTACGCCCCGCTCGCTCTCGATGCGGTCCTGTGGGCGAAGCCGCTGCCGCTCGGCGCCAACGGTCACGAATTCCCGGCGTTGGAGGGCGAATGAGCGTGCTCGACCGGATCGGCCAAAAGCTGCTTTTCTCCTTCGATCCGGAAACCGCGCATGGCCTATCGATCGCGGCCTTGCGCTGCGGGCTGCCGGTCGGCGCGACGGCGCCGCGCGACGCGCGGCTGCCGACGCATGACGCGCGGCTGAAGCTCAACCTTTGCGGCCTCGAATTCCCCAATCCGCTCGGCATGGCCGCCGGCTACGACAAAAACGCGGAGGTGCCGGACGCGCTGCTCGGGCTTGGCTTCGGCTTTGCCGAGGTCGGCACCATCACGCCGCTGCCGCAATCCGGCAATTCGAAGCCGCGCATCTTCCGGCTGACGGCGGACGAAGCGGTGATCAACCGGCTGGGCTTCAACAATGAGGGCCACGCGGCCGCGGAAAAGCGGCTTGCCGCGCGCAAGGGGCGACCGGGCATCGTCGGCGTCAACATCGGCGCCAACAAGGACAGCGCCGACCGCATCGCCGACTATGAGCGCGGCGTCGCCCGCTTTGCGCCTTATGCGAGCTATCTGACCGTCAACATATCCTCGCCCAACACGCCGGGTCTGCGCAACATGCAGGCGCGCGACCAGCTCGGCGAATTGCTGTCGCGGGTGATGGCCGCGCGCACGGCCGCTTCGGCGCAGCCGCCGGTCTTCCTCAAGATCGCGCCGGACCTCGTCGAGGCGGAGCTGGAAGATATCGCGGCCGAGGTCATCGAGAAAAAGATCGACGGCGTCATCGTCTCCAACACGACGCTTGCGCGGACCGGATTGCGAAGCGCGACCGTGGCCAGCGAGGCTGGCGGCCTTTCGGGCAAGCCGCTGTTCGAGCGCTCGACGGCAGTGCTCGCCAGGATGCGCAAGCTGCTCGGCCCGAACATAGCCATCATTGGCGTCGGCGGCATTGACTCCACCGAGGCGGCGCTGGAGAAAATCCGCGCCGGCGCCGACCTCGTCCAGCTCTACACCGGCATGATCTATGCCGGACCGGCGCTGCCCGGGCGCATCGTTGCCGGCATGGCGCGCTTCGCGGAGAGAGAGCGCCTCAAATCCATCGGAGAGCTGCGCGACACCGGCTGCGCAAGCTGGTCCGAACGGCTCTGACGCGTTCCCACCGAATCAGGAGGACAGACGATGGCCGAGATTCTGAGCTCCGTCGTGGACTCGATCGGCGGAACGCCGTTGGTCCGGCTCGACAGGCTGACGGCGCAGGCAGGCGTCGACGGAGCAATCCTCGCCAAGCTGGAATATCTCAATCCGGGCTTTTCCAAGAAGGACCGTGCGGCGCTTGGAATAATCGAGGAAGCCGAACGATCCGGCGCCATCAAACCGGGGCAAACGGTGGTCGAACTTACCTCCGGAAACATGGGCACGGGACTCGCGATCATCTGCGCGGTCAGGGGTTACCCTTTCGTCGCGGTGATGTCGAAAGGCAACTCCGAGGAGCGCGCCCGCATGATGACGGCGCTCGGCGCGGAAGTGATCCTCGTGGACCAGTTGCCTGGGTCGGTGCCGGGGCAGGTCTCGGGTGGCGATCTGGCGCTCGTCGAGCAGGCCGCCAAAGCGGTGGCGGCGGAACGAGGCGCCTACCGCGCCGACCAGTTCCATCGCGACGGGAACTGGCTCGCGCATTATCACGGGACCGGACCGGAAATCTGGGACGCCAGCCGTGGCGCGGTCGACGCATTCGTCGACTTCATCGGCTCGGGCGGCACATATGCCGGGGTGGCGAAGGCGCTCAAGGAACGCAATCCCCTGGTCAAGTGCTTCATCGTCGAGCCTCAGGGCGCCGCGGCCGCCGCGGGAGAGACGGTCACCCGCCCCGAACATCCGATTCAAGGCGGCGGCTACGCCATGCCGGACCTGGCGTTCCTGAACAACGCGCCCGTCGATGGCTATCTTCAGGTTTCCGGCGACGAGGCACGGGAGGCCACGCGGTTGCTCGCGCGCAGCGAAGGTATCTTCGGCGGCTTCTCCTCCGGGGCGAATGTGGGCGCCGCGCTGCGTCTGCTAAAGGGCGATCAATCAGGCAAGACGATCGCTGTCGTGATTTGCGACTCCGGGCTGAAATACCTCTCGACCGACCTCTGGAGTTGAGAAACGCCTCAGACGCACGTATCCAGCGCTAAAATGCCGTGCGTAGCCTGAGCCTCAGCACCGCAAGCAAGCTCACTCCGCGCACCAGCAGGAAGACGTGCAGCGATGCCCACAGGCCGTTGTTGCCGAAGGCGGGCGCCAGGGTGATGAGCGCGGCGCTGAAGGCGAGGAACGACAACAGCATCATGTTGCGCATGTCGCGCGACCAGGTGGCGCCGATGAAGACGCCATCCATCTGGAAGGCGAGCACGCCGCTCAGCGCCGTGAAGGCCGCCCAGGGCAGGTAGGTGTCGGCGACCGCGCGAACATCCATCGAGGTCGTCACAAGCGCAACCAGTTTCGCACCGGCGGTCAGCAGGATGAGCGTGGCGATACCGGCGAGGCCAAAGCCCCAGATCAGCGTCAGCCGCACGGCCTGCCGGAACGGGGCCGGCGCATGCGCGCCGATGGCGCGGCCGGCCAGCTGCTCGGCGGCGGTGGCGAAACCGTCGAGGAAATAGCCGGCGATGAGGAAGAAATTCATCAACACGGCGTTGGCGGCGAGCGTCACCGTGCCGAACTGCGCGCCCTGGCGGGTGAACAGCGCGAAGGCGGCAAGCAGCGAGAAGGAACGGATCATGATGTCGCGGTTGAGCGACAGCATGCGCCGGTAGGCCGGCAGGTCGAGGACGCGACGGCGCGACGGCCGTTCCAGCTTGCGGAAGCGGTTGAGCACTATTGCCAAGCCGAGCAGCATGGCGAGGAACTCGCCGGTGACGGTCGCCCAGGCGACGCCCGCAACGCCCCAGCCGAGCTCGAGGCCGAGCAGGAAGCAGAGCACGATGTTGATGCCGTTGAGCACGGCCTGCAGCATCAGCCCGAGCCCACCCTCGCCGCGGCCCAGCACGTAGCCCAATATGGCGTAGTTGATCAGCGAGAAGGGCGCGGCGAGCAGTCTGATGCGGATATAGACCGACATCGCCGCACTGACGCGCGGCTCGGCGCCCATGAACCACTGGCCGGCGACGGCGAAGAGCGGCGAAAGGGCGGCAAGCACGACGCCCGCGACGACCGCGATCAGCACGGCGCGCCACAGCACAGCCTGTTCCTCCAACGGATCGCCCCGACCGAACGCCTGGGCGACGAGGCCGGTGGTGCCGGAGCGCAGGAAGTTGAACGTGGTGAAGACGACGTCGAAGACCAGCGATCCCGCCGCCAGGCCGCCAAGCAAGGCCGCGTCGCCGAACTGGCCGACCACCGCCGTGTCGACGATGCCGAGCAGCGGCGTCGTCAGATAGGCAAGCGTCATCGGCACGGCAATCGCCAGCACCGAGCGGTTGGTGACGGCGAAGGACCTGGCGTTGGCTTGGGTTGCGTCCATTGCTGCCTGGCTGATTGCGGCTTGATCGAGGACACGATGTGCCCCAGTTTGCAGGCCTCACGCAACCACCATCCGCCGGACTGCCAACCGAATTTTCTGCTGGTCCTACGCAATTCCGGGCGGAAGCCGTTTCCACACTTTTCCTGGAATTGCTCCAGGCTGGCGCAGGCCTTCCGATCCATGCCGCTGCAGATCGTCCATCACCCCGACTATGACGCCGGCTTCGCCGTCAACCATCGCTTTCCGATGAGCAAATATCCGCTGTTGATGGAGGCTTTGCATACGCGCGGGCTGGCCATGCCCGGAGCGCTCTCTATGCCCGAACCAGGACCTGCCGCACGGCTGAAGCTTGCGCATGCGGCCGACTATGTCGACCAGGTGATCGCCTGCCGGGTGCCGGAGAAGATAGAGCGCGAGATCGGCTTTCCGGTCGGTCCGCGCGTGTCGCTCAGGGCGCAACTCGCCACCGCCGGCACGGTGCTGGCCACCAGGCTGGCGCTGAAGCATGGCATTGCCTGCAACGCGGCCGGCGGCAGCCATCATGCACGGCGCGCGCAAGGCGCCGGCTTCTGCACCTTCAACGATGTCGCCGTCGCCGCGCTGACGCTGCTGGCTGAAGGCGCCGTCGAGAATGTTTTGGTCGTCGATCTCGACGTGCATCAGGGCGACGGCACCGCCGACATTCTGAAGGACGAGCCCCGCGTCTTCACCTTTTCCATGCATGGCGAGCGCAACTATCCGGTGCGCAAGATCGCCTCCGACCTCGACGTCGCCTTGCCGGACGGCGCCGGCGACGGCGCCTATCTCGAGCGGCTCGCCGCCATCCTGCCGGAATTGTCCGGGCAAAGGCGCTGGGACACCGTCTTCTACAATGCGGGCGTGGATGTCCATGCCGAGGACAGGCTGGGCCGGCTGGCGCTGAGCGACGACGGCCTCCGCGCCCGCGAAGACATGGTCATCGGCCATTTCCGCAAGCGCGGCGTGCCGCTGTGCGGCGTCATCGGCGGCGGCTATTCGACCGACGTGCCGGCACTGGCCGCACGCCACGCCATATTGTTCGAGATCGCGTCCCGATATGCGTGATGCCAGGCTGAGCTATTTCCTATAGTTGGCGATCCTGAGCAGGATGAACACCGGCACCACGATCGCCGCGCCGAGCAGGATATAACCCAGGAAGCGGTCGATGGCATGGAAGCCGAGATTCCACAAATCGACGAAGAACTGGCGGATGCCATAGAAGACATCCATCGGCGACCAGCCGAAGGCATGCATGACGAGGCCGACGAGGAAAGAGACCACGAGCAGCTTCAGGAGCACCCTGAGCGGCGTGTCGCCAAGAAAGCGCGTCAGTGCGGACAAGGCCATTCTCCGGTTCGAGCCGCCCGATTCGGCAGCGCGATACCAGAGATACGCATTCCGCGGAAAGGCATCAAGCAATGGAGCCGCCGGCTTCGCTTTGCCGATTGCTTGAGGCGGCGCCATCATGGTAACGAGGGCTCGCGCGGGTATGATGTAATGGTAGCCTGTCAGCTTCCCAAGCTGAACGCGCGGGTTCGATTCCCGCTACCCGCTCCAGCTTGCAGCGCAAGGGTTTGGGCCTGATTGGCATTTCTTCTTTTTTGGGCGGTTTTACAGGCAGTTTTACAGCCTATGTTCGCGGTGGGTTCCGGGCTCGCGTGCCTGATGCGCAGAAAAATTACGGAACTTTAACCTTCTTTGATCATTGACTGTTCATACGTACCTATCATATTGATAGGTGTATGCAGAAGGACGATCCGCCGAATTCGCTTATCGCGTTCGCCCCAAGGGCCAAGGATTTCGAGAAGCGAATCCGAACCTTGGCGGCGGTCACGAAAAACGTTCGCTGGTCTCAACATGCGCTCGATCGAATGGCCGAGCGCGACATAACGATACGGGTGGCGCTGAATGTACTACGAGAGGGGATGGTCGTGGGTAATGTTGAACCGGGGAAAGGCGTTGGTGAATGGAAGGCCAAGATCGTCCACAATGTGAAAGGACGTCGAGACGTCGGTGTGATTGCAGTTCTCGTGAAAAGTAATCGCATCAACGTCAGCACTGTGGAATGGGAAGATCTCAAATGAACCAACATTTTTACCGTAAAGGAGAAGACCTCTGCAAAGAGCCCTTGCACTACACCATGTCAGGGCTGGACAACATCTATCTGAAGAACGGCTTTGAGTGGGAATGGGAGGATGGTGAGAAATATCTGTCTGTAAAGGATATGGACGGACTTCACCGGGCCATTGGCTTGCACATTGTGCTTGCCAGAAAGGCACCTACGGGGAAGGAACTGAGGTTCTTGCGGAACGAACTCAATATGTCTCAGGCCGACTTGGCGAAAGTGCTAAGCGTTTCTGATCAGAGCGTAGCGCGTTGGGAGAAGGGCCATTGCGAAGCAAACGGTGGTGCCGTTTTTGCTCTCCGGACGATTTACCTACTCTCGCTTGTTCCCGTGGAAGAGCGAGCCGCTCTGCTGGATGGACTGGTCGAACGTCTCAAGAGGTTGGCTGATGCCGACGAAACTTCCGATTCAATCGTTCTTCAGTTCAAGGACAACAAGTGGCGGGATCCCGCCCTTTTGGCCGCGTGAGATGTGAAACAAAAGGGCGGAGCAATAGCCCCGCCCTAACTGGATCGGCAAGGTGATTGGCGCACCCTTGTCCGGATTGCCAAAGCCCACCGAAACCGTAGCAGGGGCCATTAAGGCCGTCGGATCGGGGAAAGGCAAGCTAAAAGTTGCGCCGCAACAAAGGCGTCAAAATGAGCGATCCTTTGAAACCCGGCCAGAATGCTCCCAGATCTGGCCAATATGAGCAGGTGGGGCCCCGTGGGGGCCGAACTGGCGACGAGCGCACGGTGGTGCGCGGCGAGCCTCTTCCACCGACCCCGAAGCCGGGCATGGGCTACATCCTTGTAGACCCGTCCAAGAACGGCTCCGGCCGCAAGTAAGCAAGGGCCGTCGCGTCGAGTTCGTCGCGGCGGCCTTCTTTTGTCAGCCGCCGGCAGGCATGAGCCGCGCCTCGTTCAGCTTCCGAATTCTCTCCTTCATCGCTGCCGAGCGGCTGACATAGCGGCGGATGATGCGGGACACGGTTTCTTCCTCCCAAGCCATCATCTCGGCGATCTCGCGCTCGGTCAGGCTAGCGATATAGAATTTGGTGCAAGCGGTGCCGCGCAGGTCGTGGAAATGCAAGTTCTCGCCTTCTGGCCACGCCTCTTTCTTCGCCTCACGGAATGAGCTGCCTAGCCCTTCCTTGGTCCACGGCCGGCCTTTGCTCGAGGTGAGGATCACCGGCGAGCGGCGCGGGATCCTGGCCAGCACGTCGCGCAGCGCGTCATAAAGCGGGATTACCGCCTCGCGCCGATGCTTGCTCTTGCCGGTCGTGATGGTGATCGCGTCCTCGCCGACATGCGACCAGGACAGGCGGATCAAATCGCCGACGCGCAGGCCCGTGTGGGCGGCCAGGTCAACCGCGAAGGCGACCTCCTTCGAGCATACGGCCTTCAGCCGCGCGATGTCGGCGTCAGTCCAGATGATCTCCGATCGCGAACCGGAATAGAGTTGCTTGATGCCCTCGCACGGGTTCGAGGCGATCGCGCCGCGGTCGACCTCGAAGGACAGCACGCGCGACAGCACCTGCATGCCATAGTCGGCGGCGCGCGGCGTCTCGGCATATTTGGCGCGCCATGACCGGATCCTCGGCCTGATCTTCTCCGGCCGGTCGAACTGGCGCACCGACAGCGCACCGAAATGGTCGGCGATGCGATCGAGCCACGGACCCCAATTGCGCCGGGTCGATTCGGCGAGCTTCTTGTAGTCGGCGCTGGCGCGATAGCGGATGATCGAGGCGCTGAACTTGCTGCCGTCCGGCGCCGCGCGACTTGCGATCGCCTCGTTGTAGGAGTCCTGGAAGGCCGGCGTTCCCGGCTCGCCCTTGATGGCCGGCCCGCCGCGCCAGGCGTAATAGTAGACCTTGCCTTTGGCCTTAACGGTGTGCAGGCCCATCAGCTCAACCATGACCATGCTTCAGATCGAACTCCGCCAGCTCGCGATCAAGGTCATCTTCATCAGCATTGGCGGGTTTCGTAAAGTGCCAGCGGTGCGTGCCGTCTGGCAGCACGTCGAGGGTGCATGGCTCGACGCCGGCCTGCCGCAAGGCGGACAGCGCTTTCACCAGGTCGTTCGGGCGGAGAGCCGGCCGGCGCGACATCAGCCCTTCCCTTCCCGCCTCCGGATGGCGTTGCCGCTGGTGACCATCACGTAGCCGTCGGCGAACTCGACGCGGATCGAGTTGAAGCGCGGCGATGCCGGCCGGCCGAAGCCAGGCAGCGCGAATGTTCCCGGCGCCGCCTTGCTGCGCGCGGTTACGGTGCATGCCTGGCCTTTGCGGCCATGCCGGTCCCAACGGAAGATGTACGGATAGGCAAGCTGAAGCATCTGCGACGGCGTCATAGAAGCGAGCCCTGCGCGATCGTGACCGGCGTGCCTGGCGGCAGCATCCAGCGCGCTGGCTTCGGCACGTCAGTTGCATTCATCGGCTTCCACTCGAAGAAGCCGAGCGCGCCGCTCGACGGCACGAAATCGACCGTCCGCGCATCCGCCAGCACCAGCCCACGCGGGCCAGAGAACCAGGGGCTATCGTGCTCCTTGACGATATCGACAACCTTGGCGGTGCCGACGATGCCGCCGCGGAGGAGTTCGGCCGGCGCAGGGCACACATAGCCGAGCGCGGCGAATAGAGACGCGGCGTCCTCATATTCGTAGCGCGTCATGCCTTGGGAGGCGTGCACGGCGAACTCGCCCCGAAATTTCAGCGCGGGATTGGGCGAACGCCAACTGCGGTTTTCGACCGGTTTCCAGCCCATGACGATGGCATAGGCCCAAGGCTGGCGAACGGAGAGGGCGAGGCGCGGAATCAAAGCAGGCTCCTCTGCCTCGGGTCGTCCGGCTTCGAGGCGTCGCCAAAGCCCTTGGCGCGCAGCTCGGCGATCTGCTTCAGCTTGTCCTCGTCGCCCTTGCGGCGGGCCTCGAACTCGACCGGGCCATATTTGTCGGTCTCGATCGCGCCGGCAGCGACGGCCAGCGCGCGCTTGGACTGCGCGATGTCGAAATGCTCCCAGGACGCATCCATGCCGGGCAGGCCGGTGCCGGGCGGGCGCTGGAACCATTTGCGCTGGACGCCGATGCGGTCGGCCATGGCGAACAGCTCGGCGCGCGTGTCGGCCCACATATGGCACATCACCATCTTGCCGAAGGGCGCGCGCATGTTGTCGACGTAGACGCTCATAGCGGCGCCTCCGGAAAATCCGGATGGGGCGTCCAATGCGTGTGGTAGCCGGGCCAGTCGGAACAATTCGGCGAGCCGACATAGGATGGCTCGCCGAGCCATTCGCCGTCTCGCCATGTCCACCACGTCACGAAGCCGTAGTCCTCATGATACCCGTCCAACGGTCGGGCGACGCCGAGCGAGATGGCTGCCTCGATCTTTGCGCGCACGCCGGCCACGTAATCATCGTCGCTGCGGCAACCGGTCAGGCTTGCGGCGAGTTTCGCAAGCCCGAGCGCTTCTTGAAGCGCCGCGGCTATCGTCGCGCGCTCAGCCACGGTTCACATCCTTCGCCAGCTTGATCTTGGTGATGATGCCGATGTAGCCGGTCTGTGCCGCCTTGGTGGTAGCGTCCTTCGGCGTCTCGGCATCGACGATGATGCGCTTGCCGTCGGCATAGTGGATGCGAAAGCTGGTCATCAGCGCAGCCCCACATAGAGCAGGCCAACGCCGAGAGCGGCGGTGGCGATCATCAGGGCGATCAGGATGCGGCGCGCGGCCGGCGATTCCGCCGGACGGTCGATGCAATCCTCGCCGCACATGCATTCAGGGAAGTTGCTGCAGCGGATGATGATTCGCCCGTCGGCCGGCGCGAGGCTGAGCCCGGCCGGAAGATCGATGTGCCGCTTGCGAAGCGGTTCCAGCGGCCGAACTTTTGCAGATCGCGCCTTCATGGCAGCAACCAGCCGAGCGCGAGGAAGGGCGTGGCGAAGGCGATCAGGCAGGCCGTGACGAGGCCTGCGGGGCCGTCGCCGCCGACGGCGGCGATGACCTTGGCGGGATCGGTGGCCGCCCCATGAAGGTCGGCCAGGATCTCGGACGGGCGGCGCTGCGCCATGAGCTGGCGCGAAATCCACGCCTCGTGCTCGGGCGACTTCGCGGCCTCGGCGATCAGGTCTTCGGCGATGCTCCTGTGCTGGATAACGGTCATTGCCGCTTCTCCAGTTTGGCAAGAAGGGCCGTGCGCTCGGCGCTGTGCTCCGCAACAATCGGGCCGATCACGCTTGCGCGGATCTGGAGGCGCGCCAAAGCAGAACGCCCTTCAGGGGAACGGCTGCGCTCAAGCGCGATGATCGCGGCCTGGATGTCTTCAAAGGCGAAATCGAGATGCGCGATCAAAACGCCAGTGCGATGGGGATAGTAATCCGGCGATCCTTTTTCCGGGGCGTCTGCAACAACACGATCGCCAGCCTGAAGGATCGTGCGGATATCGTCAGGGCTCGTCATCATTGCGGTTAGGCCACGCGGCGGACGGCGCGCGACTTGGCGCGGTCGGCCGCGTCCAGCCCGTGCTTGCTGATCTGCGCACGGGTGAAACTGGAATGCTCGGCCAGGCTGTCGGCCGTCACGGCAATGCCGTTCATGCCCATTTCGAGCATCTTGTCGGCCATGCTCTCGACAATCGTCTTCTTGGCGAGCGTCGGCTTGGCCGGCTTCGGCATGGTTTCGTGCAGGGCGTAGGTAAGCATTTTTTCTCTCCTCAAGACCTGATCGGCTCGACCAGGTGAGGCAGAAAATTAAGTCACACTGAAATTACAATCAAGAGGAAAATTCAGCCATACTGAAATTTCCATTAAGTCCGGGCCGGACGCTCAATTCTCGCCCTCACGTCAAGTTCAACCGCGCTTAAAATCGCTGTCGCAGCAACGCTCCTGAAGGTACTTGTCAGGAGCCTCAGCGGGCGGATACCGCCTCACCAGATTGACTCCACGTCATAGGACGCCTTTCCTACTCGCCCAACCATAAGCCAAGGAGGCGAAATTGAGTGCTATGTACGTCGTCCAATCCTTCATCGCCGGAAAGCGCGGTCAGCTGGTCGCTGACAGTCCTATTCAAGCGCAGAACACTTCACACGCCAGGTCGGTCGCTCAGCGTCTGGCGGTGCGGAAAGCCCTTGTCGTCGCTTTCCAGCGCGAAGGTGATCCGAAGACTGGTGAATGGGAGGAAGCGAAGCTAATCGAGGCGTTCGGCGCCGTACCGGAAGAAGTCCGCGAAATGGAAAGGATCTGATGGGAGGGCACGATGGCCATCAGGCATCAGATCAGGCCGCGCTACAAGACGCGAAACGAGCAGATTGTCGCGGAACTGCGCAATTCGGCGGGCGCTGGTCCGCCGATCGATCCGGAGATGTCGATCAAGAGGAAGACCGCTGAAATCGCGATTGCGATGGCTGTTCTTCACGGGGGCGATTGGCGGATTCAGATCGACCACGAAGACTGTCTGATTGTGATTGCCCGGCGTCTTCCAAAAGGCCCGAGATCATCTTCCACGCGGGATTGATTGCGTCCTCGGGCAGCCCAGCGATGCGACGAAGAAGAACTTTGACGGCAGCCTCGCCCACCGCGGGGCTGCCGTCTGCCTTCGGATCGGTAAGAAGCTCGACCGGGCTGCATTCGAGCACCCTGGCGATAGCCGCCAATGACTTGTCTGTGAAGCCGTTTTTCCCTGCTTCCAGATTATGGATCGCGGCAGTGCTGAGACCTGCGTTATGGGCGAGTTCAGCTTGTGTCAGTTTCTTCAGCTTGCGCCTCTCTCGCACGAATGTCGGGACGGCAAGCGGTGTGGCTTCTTCAGTCATGCTTCATATTCTCATTTGCGGGTGTAACAGTGCGACCGAGCCGGACTGAAAAATCAGCTTGACTGAAATTTCAGTCGGACTTAAATCTCGGTGCCATGGAAAAGCTCATTGAGTACTTCGATGCAGAGCGTGGGCGCCGTCAGGCGCTGGCCGCTGCGCTTGGCTGCTCTCCCTCGACCATCTCGATGTGGCGGCGGGTGCCCGCCGAGCGAATCGGTGACGTATCGCGCGCCACGGGCATTCCTCCGGAGCAGCTCCGGCCGGATATCTTTGGGCCTGCTCTCAAATCCGGCGAGGCCGCATGACGCTCATCGCCTCCACCGATTTCAACGACCGACTGGTTCCGCGTTCCGCGCCGGCTTCCCAAGAGCCTGACCGCGTGGCAGCCGCCGGGGTGAGCGTTCGCACCTCGGCGGCTTTCGATCATTTCACCGAAACCTGTGGCGATGCCCCATCCTCGCAGCAGGCAACCGCGCCGGAGCACGCCGGATCCGACGCGGTCACTATTTCCGAAGCCTCGCGCTTCATCCTGTCGCTGATCGCCGCCCATGAGGGCCGGAGCGAACGCGACGTCCTGGCCAGGATCATTGCCGAGGCGGGCGACGCCATCGGCATTCCGGCGCTGCTGTCGCGCGGCGCCGAGGACATTGGCGATATCGCCGACCTGCCGGGCTACGCCCGCAAGGCGGCAAACCGATTCCGGAGCGGCGGACCATGAGCACATCCTGTTGCGGGCCTCCATTGAACTGACGCCTGCACACTGACTCCAGAAAACCTTTCCCGCCACGGGAAACGACGCCGGGATTTCCCGGCGCGGGAAACCTTTTGCGCCTGATGAGGAGGCCCACGATGGTACCGAACGCGAATGCCCGCCACTTCCTTCTCAAGGCCAAGCAGCGCGACCTGATCGCCGCCGCGGGCGGTATCGAGCGCGCCGCGCTGGTCTGCTCCTATTCGAAGAGCGTCGTCGGCCGTTGGTACAATCCCGACAGCCCCGAGATCATGGAACTGCCGGCGATCTTCTCGCTGGAGGAAGAGACCGGCCGCAACGACATGAGCGAGGCGATTGCGTCGGCGCGCGGCCGGCGCTTCGCCGATGTCGAGGTCACCGCCGCGAACGGCTCGGTGATGGCGGCGCACGCCGAAGCCGTGGTGCGCATGGGCGAGCTGATGACCGAGGGCGCGCTTGCCTTCGCCGATGGCGAGCTGACGCCGGCCGAAAGCGCCCGCATCGACCGCGCCCTGGTGAAGGTCGAGAACCAGATCGCCGATTACCGCAGGATCCTCGCCGGGGCGAAAGCCTCGGGCGGGCTGAAGGTCGTGGGCGAATAGATGTCCACGCGTTACTTCCCCGGCGGCCGGATCCAGCATGGCGACCGCACCGTCGCCACGCTGGTGATCGAGTGCAAATGCGGGGTCGTGGCGCATTTCAAGCAGACCGGCGCGACGCGCAAGCCGCCGGAAGCCGCCGAACACTATTTCCGGGCGCATGGCTGGACGGTCGGCGCGCGCGCCACCGCAGACCGCTGCCCGGACTGCACGACCCGTCTCTCCAAACCAGTCCTGAAAGTGGTTCCCATGGAAGCGAAGCCGGAAGCGCCGCGCGACATGTCGCGCGAGGATCGCCGCATCATCTTTGCCAAGGTCGACGAACTCTATCTCGACGACAAGACCGGCTACACGCCGCCCTGGACGGATTCCGCTGTAGCCCGCGACCTCGGCGTGCCGCGCGCCTGGGTAGCGCAGGTTCGCGAGGAGCTGTTCGGCCCGGAAGGCTCGAACGCCGAGTTCGACGATTTCCTCGCCAAGGCCGCGCCCATCATCGCCGACATGAAGAACCTTTGCCGCTCGGCCACGGCGCAGCTCGAAGAGGCACGCCGGTTGATGGCTGCCGCCGAAGAGCTTGAGCGCAGCGCCAAGCGCATCGAGCGCGAGATCGGCAAGGCTTCGTAACCCCAACCCTCGGAGAGGAAAACCATGAGTGTCCTTCGTTCATTCCGGCAGATGATCGGCCTGCTTTCGCGGGGCGATTTCTCGCGCCACTGCGACAAGCTTCTCACCGAAGCGATCGAGGCGCTGGAAGCCTCGCCGTCCGACAAGTGCAAGGCCGAGATCACCGTGAAGGTGACCTTCGAATACGAGCTCGGCCGCATCGACGTGAAGGCCGAGGCCAAGTCGAAACTGCCCGACACCGTCAAGTTCATGAAGACGCCATTCTGGTCGATCGACGGCGCGCTGTCGGTCGAGCACCCGAACCAGATCGACATGTTCCCACCTCGCAGCGTCAAGCCGTCCGAAGAGGACGAAGACGACGAAGAGCGGGAAACCGCCTGACCTTCCAAGCCTGCAACCCAGCCAACCCTGAAAGGAATTTCGCATGTCCAAGAATGATGACGCTCCGCTCGATGCCCACGGCATCGAACTGGTCAAGGCCCTGGCCACCGAGGCGGCCTCTGCTTCCACCGTATCGATCACCACTGGCGGCCTCGGCGACGGCCTGCCGTCCAACCTGCCGCTGGCCTTCGACCGCAAGGGGCAGACGTTCAAGTCGCTGAAAGGCCTGATCGAGGAATTCCGCCAGGCGCCTGACCGGCGCAAGGGCACCGCCACGGTCGAGACGCTGGCGAGCTTCATCGAACTGACCAAGCGGCACCAGGATGAGCATTCCGCCCTGTTCGGCAAGACGATGTGGCCGGATCCGAAGATTACGGCGGTGCTCGATTATGACATGGAAGGCGTGCCGGCGCGCAACCGCTCGCATCGCATCGTCTATGCCTTCCCGCTGACCGAAGAGTTCAAGTCGTGGGTCGGCGCCAATGCCAAGCCGATGGACCAGGAAATCTTCGCCGCCTTCCTCGAGGAGCATGCGGCGGAACTGGCCGCGCCGACCGACGGCGAGGTTTCCGAATATGAGCGGCTGTTCAAGGAGAAGATGGCGACGCCGTCCGAAGTCATTGCGCTGTCGCGGCATCTGGAGGTGTTCGTCGCGGCCCGCGCCAAACAGGGCGTCCGCCTGCAAAGCGGCGAGCGCACGGTGGAGTTCGCCGAAGAGCATATGAACGCCAAGGGCGAGGCTATCGTGGTTCCCGGCATCTTCATGGTGTCGGTGCCGGCCTTCCTCGATGGCGATGCGGTGCGCATCCCGGCACGTCTGCGCTACCGGGTGAACGGCGGCAAGGTCGTCTGGTTCTATCAGCTCTACCGCTGGGAGTTCTATCTGCGCGAGCAGGTCGGCCACGACCTCAAGCGCGCCTCGGAAGAAACCGGCCTGCCCGCCTTCGAGGGCGCGCCTGAATCCGGCTCGCCGGCCTGATGGCGAAGGCCGTCGCCATCGCTGCCAAGCCGCTGCCGTCTCTTGTGAAAGAGGCGGCGGCGGCGCTTTCGCGCGCCACGACCGCCGCGGAAGTGCTCGACGCGCGCGACAAGGCTGGCGCCGTCTATGACGCGGCCAAGCGCGCCGCACGCCTGCAGAAGGCGAAGCGCGCGCATGACGAGATCATCGCCGCGACGCATCGCGCCGAGGCCGATGCGCTTGAGATCGAGGCGATGGCAAAGCGCCGGCTCGCCGACGAATATGACGCCGCGCAGGAACGCGGCGAGGTCCATAGGGCCGGCGGAAATCGCAAGATCAAAGTTCCAGACGGGAACTTTGAACCGGCGAGCGCAGCCGAGATCGGCATCCGTCGCAAGGACATCCACGATGCGCGCCAGGTGCGCAGCGCGATTGCCCGCAACCCGACGATCGTGCGCGAGGCGCTGGACGATATTTTGGCCAGCGGTGATGAGCCGACCCGGGCAGCGCTGAAGCGCGCCATCGCGCCGGCCGTCAAGACGCTGCGCACGAATGAGCAGGCCGCGAAAAAGGAACGCCGCTCGACGCGCGAGGTCGAGCTTGCGGCGCGTCAGGCGGCGCTTCCAGCGAAGAAATACGGCGTCATCTACGCCGATCCGGAATGGCAGTTCGATCCCTATTCGACCGACACCGGCATGGATCGCGCCGCCGACAATCACTACCCGACCAGCGACCTCAAGACGCTGATGAAGCGCGATGTCGGCGCGCTGGCCGCCAAGGATTGCGTGCTGTTCCTGTGGGCGACGGTGCCGATGCTGGTCGAGGCGATCTGCGTGCTCGACGCCTGGGGCTTCGCCTGGATCGAGCGCGACAAGAACACCGGCTATCTGGCGCCGAACAAGGCGCATGCCCGCTACGTCTCGCATTGGGCGTGGCTGAAGAACCGCGTCGGCACCGGGTATTGGACGCGGGGAAAACACGAAATCCTGCTGATCGCCACGCGTGGCAAGCCGGTCGCGCCGGCCATGGGCGACCAGCTCGAAAGCTGGTGCGACGACATGGCGGTGCCGGCCGACGTCGGCGCGCATTCCTCCAAGCCGGCCGTGTTCGCCGCCTGGATCGAGAAGCACTGGCCGAACACGCCGAAGATCGAACTCAACGCCCGCCAGGCGCGGCCCGGCTGGGACCGTTGGGGCTTTGAGGCGGAGGCGGCATGAATCAGGCCGCACTCAATTTCGGCATGGGCGGGCACCAGAATGCCGGCAACGGCGAGGCCGTGTGGCTGACGCCGCCGGCGTTGATCCGCGCGCTTGGTCCATTCGATCTGGATCCTTGCTTCTCCGAGCCGAGGCCATGGGCAACGGCAGCGACGCACTATGGCCCAGACGCGGCCGGCGGGCTCGGTGGACTTCATGCCCCGTGGAATGGCTTCGTATGGTGCAATCCGCCCTACGACCAATTCTTCGGTCTCTGGCTGGACCGTTGTGCTGATCATGGCAATGCCTTGGCGCTCGTATTTGCGCGCACCGAAACGGTGGAGTTCCATCGCACGGTATGGCGGCGGGCTGACGCCGTGTTCTTCTTCGAAGGCCGCCTTACGTTTCACCATCCAAGCGGCCAGAAGGCGTCCGCCAACGGCGGCGCGCCATCGGTTCTGGTTGCGTATGGCAGTGAAGCCATCCGGCGTATCGATGCGGCCAAGCTGCGCGGACAACTGATCCGGCTCGACCGGGCAACGGTGCCGGCATGAGCGCGCGCATCCTTCAAGGCGATTGCCGTGACGTCCTGGCCGAGTTCGCCGACGAAAGTTTCGACTGCATCGTCACTGACCCGCCATACGGCGAAACCTCTCTTGCCTGGGATAAGTGGCCTGATGGCTGGCCGGCTGCTGCTCGCCGTGTGTTGAAGCGGACCGGTAGCATGTGGGTCTTCGGCTCGATTCGCATGTTCCTCGACAACATCGGCGAGTTCGCCGGCTGGCGCCTTGCCCAAGACATCGTCTGGGAAAAGCACAACGGTAGCGGCTTACACGCCGACCGCTTCAAGCGTGTCCACGAATGCGCCGCGCAGTTCTATCGCGATGACGCTGCATGGGCACGGGTCTACAAGGCTCCGCAGTTCACCAGCGACGCGACGGCGCGCACGGTGCGCCGCAAGGGCCGCCCGCCGCACATGGGGGAGATTGGCGATAGTGCCTACCGTAGCGAGGATGGCGGCCCGCGCCTCATGCGTAGCGTCATATACGCCCGCTCAGAGCATGGCCGCGCCGAACATCCAACACAGAAGCCGATCGAGATTGTCGAGCCGCTGTTGCTCTATGCCTGTCCCATTGGCGGCACCGTCCTTGATTGCTTCGCTGGATCGGGAACGACCGGCGTCGTCGCGCGCCGCCACGGCATTGATGCGGTGCTCATCGAGGCCGACCCGAAATACACTTCAATTGCCGCATCTCGAATTGAGAACGATGCGCCGTTGCTTTCGCGGGTGTCGGCATGAAGCATGTCATCCTCGAAAGTCCCTATGCCGGCGACGTCGCGACCAATGAGGCCTATGCGCGCCGCGCGTTGCGTGACTGCCTCCTGCGCGGCGAGGCGCCGATCGCCTCGCATCTCCTCTACACGCAACCCGGCGTGCTCGACGACACGATCGCCGACGAACGCGCGCTCGGGATCGAGGCCGGCCTTGTGTGGGGCGCCCTTGCCGAGGTGACCGTCGTCTATGCCGATCTCGGCGTATCGCGCGGGATGCTGCAGGGAATGCAGCGGGCCATGGCTGAAGGTCGCCTTATCGAAGTCCGGCTGATCGGGAAGGTGCCGGCATGAGCGTCCCGTCCTTCTCGCCCGCCATGCTGCAGCTCTTCCTCTATGCCCGTTGCGTTGCCGCGCAGGCGCGCTCGCCGCGCCTGAAATTCCAGACCGCCGCCGAGCGCGAGAAGGCCCGGCTGCGCAAGCTGGCCCGCGTCACCGTCAACCAGATGCATTCGGCCTGGATGGGCCGACTGCCGACGCTGGAACCGCGCGCGCGGCTGTGGGCGGTGCTCGGTCACTTCCCGTCCGATTTCGGCGTGGTGCTCACCCACGGAGGGCAGGACTCCTCTGCCCCGTCCGTAAGCTCGCTCGCTGCGCTCGTCGCTGACGGGGGCCCCAATGGCTGAAATCGCCTTCCACCGCTTCGCCGACGCCTTCCAACAGCGGCTCGATCAGCTCGGCTATTCGCTGCGCAAGGCCGAGGACATCTGGCCGGAAACCGACCGGGCGATGCTGTCGCGCGCCATCAACGGCAAGACGCTGTCGGCCGGCAATTTCCTGCTGCTCTGCGAGTATGCCGGGCTCGATCCCTACCTCTATCTCGGGCGCAATCCGCGCCGCCGAACGACGGTAAAAACCATTCTAGATCATATGGTTACACCATCTGACAAACGTGAAACGCGTGACGAGATCGCCAAGCTGAGGGTCAATTCCAGATGACGCATTCCACCGAAAGCCTCGACCCGCATGTCAGGGCGATGCGCGATGCCGAGGACGATGCCGAGCGCGCCAACGTGCTGCTCACTGCGCCCGTGTTCACGCTGATGCGCTGGCGCGCGACCTTCGTCACCTATTGCCGCCGCGCCGCCTTCCGCGATGGCGAGCACTATCTCAATATGCTGGCCGATACGCTTTCAAAGGAACGCCATCGCGGCAATCTCGGCGGCACCATGCCGATGTCGGGGGCCACGGCGACCTTGCTCGGCATTCTGGAAAAGGCGGCACGATGAACGCGCATGCCCGCCGCCACGTCACCCCGCCGCCTCTGCATGTTGCGTTGCCCGGCAACCTCGCCGAAGAGGTTCGCGAGTTGGCCGAGACGCGCGGCGATCATCCGCAGGCGATGGTGGCGGAGCTGGTGCGGCGGGTGCTTGACGGCGACATGGCCGCTACGCTGCTTGCGCCGCAGGTCGATGCGCCGGCACCCGAACCAGTCGGCCAGGGCCGCATGTCGTTCCAGAATGTGCAGGGTACGCTGACCGAGCTGCAATGCGGCGTGATCTACGTGCTGGGCTTTCATGCCGATGATGACGGTGTGTTTCGTTTCCAGGCGACGAAGATCGGGCTGATCCTCGGCAAGGGTTCACAGAACCATGTCGCCTCAATTCTGTCGGTGCTGGTCGAGCGCGGCCTTGTCGAGCAGGTGAGCGGCCGACTGAAGAACCGGCACTGGAAACTGACCTGGCGCGGGCAATCCGTCTTCCGTGAATTGACGGAGGAACGGGAGTGAACGCGCACGCCCTTTCACCCGACGCCAAGCGCCTCCGCGAGATCAGGGACGCACTCGACTCGATCGCGCCGGCCGATTGGACGCGCGTGCACGACCAGAGCGGCGCCTTCATCGAGATTCGCGGAGCCATGGGCGAATTGTTCGTGCTGGCGCGCTTCGATCCCGGCGCGACGAACGAGGAAATGGCCTTCGCAACCGACGCGCCCGACATGGTGCGCTTTCTGCTGCGGCTGCTGGACGGTTCGTTCCAGACCATCCGCAAGCTCAAGGGCGTGCCGCCAGCCAACCAGGCTGCGGGCGAGCCGGCGGCGCACAAGAACTTCGCGGCCGAATGCGCGCTGAAATGCCAGGACGCGCGCTTCAAGGTCTACATCGAGGAGCGGCACGGGCTTGAGCGCCCGCTGACAGACGAACGCACCGCGCAGCGCGTGCGCACGCTGCTCGGCGTCACCTCTCGAAAACAACTCAACGACGGCGGCAAGCCGGCCGAAGCGTGGAAAGCGCTGCGGGCCGATTTTGCCGCATGGCTGAAGGCGCAGAGATGAACGCTGGATTTTTGCTCGATAACCGAATGACGGCTGTCCTTTTCGCCGGCATGGGTGGCGGCTGCGACGGGCTGGAGGATGCCGGCTTCCATGTGCATGTCGCCATCAACCATGATCCTGTGGCCGTGGCCGTGCACGAGCGCCGGCACCGCCATACACGACACCTGCGCTGCGATGTCTTCGAGGCTGATCCGCGACAGGTCACCAATGGCCGTGGCGTCCGCGTTTTGCATGCCTCTCCCGATTGCACTCATTTCTCGGTCGCCAAGGGCTCGAAGCCGGTCAGCAAGCGGCGGCGTTCGCTGGCATGGGTGATCTGCCGCTGGGCCGGCACCGTGCGGCCGGAAGTGATCACCATGGAAAACGTGCAGGAGATCACGACCTGGGGACCGCTCATCGCCAAACGCGATCCGGCGACCGGCCGGGTGCTGAGGCTCGACGGAACGGTCGCGGCGAAAGGCGAGCGCGTTCCGGTGCAGGAGCAATGGCTGATACCGGATCCTCGCCATAAGGGCCGCATCTGGCGCGCCTGGCTGAAGCATATGCGCGGGCTCGGCTACAGTTTCGAGCATCGCGTGCTTGTCTGTGGCGACTATGGCGTTCCGACGATCCGCAAGCGGTTCTTCGGTGTCGCGAAGGCCGATGGCGGGCCGATCGCATGGCCGGAGCGCACGCATGCGCCACGCAAGGTGGCCAGGCAGCTCGGACTCAAGCCATGGATCGGCGCGCACACGATCATCGACTGGTCTCTGCCGGTGAAGTCTATCTTCGGTCGCAAGAAGCCGCTTGCCGACGCAACGCTGCGACGCACCGCGCGCGGCGTCATGCGCTACGTCGTCGATGCGGCGAAGCCGTTCATCGTGCCGATCACGCATTCCGGCGGCGATCGGGTCCACGACGCGACTGAGCCGCTGCGGACACTGACGACGGCGCACCGCGGCGAGATGTCGGTTGTGGCACCGGCGTTGATCCGAACCGACCAGCAGAGCGCAGCCAAGCGCAACGGCGTCCAGTCGGCGGAAGAACCTGTCAACACGCTCCACACATCGTCAGGCATCGCCGTCATGGGCGCGACCATCGTCGGCGCCGGCGGCCGGGCAGCGCAGTCGTCGCCACGCGACCTAGAAGAACCGCTTGGCACCACGACGGGCAAGGAAGACCGCGTTCTCGTCGCCGCGCATATGACGAAGTTCAACCAGAACGGCGACGGCTATATGCCGACCGAACCGTTGGACACCGTCATGGCCGGCGCACCGCGTCACGCCGTCGTGGCTGCCAATCTCATCCAGGCTGGCTATGGCGAGCGCGAGGAGCAGGCGCCACGCAGCCTCGACATCCAGGAGCCGATCGGCGCGCAGGTTGCCGGCGGCGGCAAGCATGCGATGGTTGCCGCTTTCCTGGCGCAACATAACACGGGCGAGCCTGGCCGATCGGCCGAGGATCCATTGTCGACCATCGTGACGCTCGGCTCGACGCAGGGCGTTGCTGCCGTCAGCCTGCAGCGCCAGTTCGGTGCCAGTGTCGGCGCGGACGCCGAGGAGCCTGCGCCGACCGTCACGGTCGGCGGAGCGGGCAAGACCGCGATGGTCGCAGCGACGCTCGGCAACATGCACGGCACCAATCAGGACGGGAGACCGATCGACGAGCCCCTGTCGACGGTCTCCGCCGGCGGGAGCCATGCGCACCTCATCCTTGGCTTCCTCCAGCACTATTTCGGCTCGGGCAAGCAGGATGACGACGTGCGCCAGCCGCTCGGCGCGCTCACCGGCAAGGCGCGCTATGGCCTCGTCGAGGTGATGGTCAAGGGCGTGCCGCACTACATCGACGATATCGGTATCCGCATGCTGGAGCCGGAAGAGGGCGCCGCCGCCCACGGATTCAAGCCCGGTGCGCTGCCGGACGAGATCACCATCGACGGCAAGACGCGCCGCCTGACCAAGACCGAGAAATACCATCTGGTCGGAAACAGCGTGCCGCCCCTGATGATCAAGCTGTTGGCGGAATGCAACGTGCGCCGCGAGCTGGTGCTGGAGGCTGCCGAGTGAGCGGGCCTCGCCTTTCCATCATCCCGGCACGCGCGGCCACCGACAAGGCGCTGAAGCCGCGCGACCTGCAGGTTCTTTGCGTGCTCGGGCGTCACACCGATGAACTCGGCTGGTGCACGCGCAGCCAGGTCAAGATGTCGGTCGAAATGGGCTGCGCACGCTCGACCGTGTTCGAGGCGATCGAGCGGCTTGTGTCCGCCGGCTATCTCGAACGCCATGTCGTCGAGCAGTCGAACGGGCGCGACGCGCCGCACATCTATCGCGTCATCCTCGATCCCGTGCACCCGTCGCTCGGCGATCTGAGACCCGAGCCGGATGACGATTTGGACAGCGCTGACCCTGCCGACCAGTCGGCACCCCCTGCCGGTATATCGGCACCCCCTGCCGGTCCTGGACCGGCACCTAAGAACGACTCTCTTAGAACGAATCTGAGAGAGAGCGCGCGTGACGAGGAGGAAAAGGTTCGACGCTGGCTGAAGAAGACGCATCCGGCATGGCCGACCTATGTCAACGACAGCGACGTGAAGGCGCTGGTCGCGGCGATGAAGCTGACCGACGACGAGCGCGACACCGCGGCCGGCAGGCTCGCCGATTACGTCGAGACGGCCAAGGCCAGCGGCAAGGCGGCGGGCCGCACGACGATCTGTTCGTTTGCCGTCTACCTCGACGAGAAGCGCTGGGAGAAGCTGCCGGCGAAGTCCGTGCCTGTCGCCGCGGCGGATGATTACGCGGCGCCGTTCGGGCCGGTATGGATGGCATGGGTTATGGGCCACATGCTGGACGGCCCGGCCAATCCGAACGCCAGCGCCTTCGCTGAGCGTTGGCCGCAGCTCTTCAAGCTGTTCGACATGGCGCGCCACGGCAAGGGCTACCGCTTTGGCGAGCGCTGGCATGGGCTCAAGGGCCAGATGATGGCCGTGCCCGTCGACACGCAACAGTGGCTCGACTGGAAGGCCTGTTTCCAGCAACGCGGCTGGCCCTGGCTGCCGGATCCTGGCCGCGTCGCCTACTTCCCGGTTGGCGGACCGGACGGGCTTGAAGCATTCGAACAGACATTGCGAGGGAACCATGATGCGGGCGGACGTGAAGCGGCTGAATGAGGCTGAGAGTGTCGGCCCGACCGACAGGCAGACAGCCGCGCTCGACCGCGCCAGAGGGATGACCAGGCGCGCCGAGGCGCTGCTTGCGGCGGCTGGTCAGAGCGAATCGGCGATGCACTGGTATGTGCTCCGGACCGAGCCGCATGCCGAAATCGCTGTGGATAAACTTCTGCAGGATGCCAATGTCGAGCACTGGCTGCCGTTCATGAAGGTGGAAAAGCGGCGCCGCGGCGGTCGCAAAAAGCAGGCGAAAGAGGCCGTCTCGATGCTCGCCTGGCCAGGCTATATGTTCGTCCGCATCGTGCCCAAACCAGAAGCTTGGGCGGGCCTTCTGACCGTCAAGGGCGTCGTCGGCGTGCTCGGTGCGAACGAGAAGCTGTTTCCCGTAAGGCACGAGAAAGTCTTGCAATTGCAGGTCTTCCTCGAAGGCAATGTCCTTGCCATGGGTGAGATCGCCTCGGTGCTGCAGCTCGGTCAGATGGTGCGGGTGAATGCTGGCCCGTTTGCCAGTCACAACGGCACTGTCGTCGAGTGGGACGAGGATGCCGGGACCGTCGGTGTCGACGTGTACATCTTCGGTCGCGCGGTGCCGATCACGCTCGGGCTTGATCAGATCGACAAAGGATAGTAGCGAATCCGTCCCAGGACGCCCTGACAGAGTCGCACGCCGTACACGGTGGAAGCGCCAGCAGGACCCAGGCGAAGCGAAGGGCACGGCCCGGTATGCTTCCCCGCGATGGGAAAGATTCCAGACAATGAGCAGCAACGCAGCGCCTTGGCGGCGCTGGTATAAGACGGTGCGATGGCAGCGGCTGCGCGAGCGCATCCTGCTTCGCGACATGTACACCTGCCGCAAGACTGGCGTGCTGCTGATCGGTAAGCACCCTGCACCGAACAGCCCGGTCATCCACCACGACAAAGAGCATCGCGGCAATGAACTGCTTTTCTGGGATGAGGACAACCTGATGGCTGTCTCGAAGGAATGGCACGACAGCGAGGCGCAGAAGGCGGAGCAGGCCAGCCTGCAGCACCGCGGCGTCTGGTACTAGCCCCATCGCCTCGCCTTGTCAGCGTCGACGCTCCTTGTCAGGGCTCACCCTCGCATGGAGGGGGGTGGGTCAAAACTCCCCGACCATGGATCGCCTGGACCCGCGTCCCCCACATTCGGAGATTTTTTTCTGATGGAGCCGAATTTTGACCTGTTCGGTCATCCGGTTCGTGAGGGCTTCGGTAACCGCGGCCGTCCGCCGTATGAGCCGACCGAAAAAGATCGCAACAAAGTCAAGCTGTTGATGGCCTTGGGCTGGGTCAATAGCCGGATCGCCAACGCGATCGGGGTCTCTCCGGCGACGTTGAAGCGGTATTTTAGAGCCGACATGAAGCAACGCGACGCCATGCGCGATCGGCTCGATGCCAGGCGCTTCGAGATCGCCTTCGAGCAGGCGAACGCCGGCAACGTCACCGCCTTGCGCGAACTCGGCGCCATGATCGACCGCAACGATCGCATGACGATCGAGGCTTCCATGGGCAAAGGCAGCGACAGCGCTGCGCCTGCCTCCAACGACAGGCTCGGAAAGAAGAAGATCGACGAGCAGCGGGCCCATGCCGCCGATGCTGACCTGATGGCCGAGCTTGAAAGCGAAGCGGCACAGAATGCTCGCCACTGAGACAACGCCGCGGTTCGCTTGCCCTGATTGGTGGGAGCGCATCAAGGCCGGTCAGACGCCGATGGCCGACGTGCCGCTCAACCAGGCGAAAGCGGCAAAGGCGCTGGCGTTCTTCAATCGGCTCAAGCTGCCCGACGTTCCAGGTAACCCGCCTCTGGCGGACGCGTGCGGCGAGTGGTTCCGCGAAATCCTCGTCGCCTTCCTCGCCAGCGAGGATCCGGAGACAAAACAGCGCCTGGTCTGGGAACTGCTCTGCATGGTTCCCAAGAAGAACTCGAAGACGACTTACGTCGCTGCGCTCGGCCTGACCGCGCTGTTCATGGAGGAAGCGCCGAATCGGCAGATGCTGATCGTGGCGCCGAGCCAGAACATCTCGGAGCGGTGCTTCGACCAGGCGCAAGGAATGATCCGGCTCGATCCTCGGCTCGACGCCATCTTCAAGGTGCAGGATCATCTGAAATGCATCGAGCGCCGCAAGACCGGCACGCAGCTCGACGTGAAGTCCTTCGACACCTCGATCGTCACCGGCGAAATCCCGATCCTGACGATCATCGACGAGGTGCACGAACTGGGCAAGAAGAAGGGAGCCGCCGCCGTCATGCAGCAGATACGCGGCGGCGGCATCACCATGCAGGGCGGCCAGCTGCTGATGATCACGACGCAGTCCGACGAACAGCCGGCTGGCATCTGGAAGACCGAACTCGACAAGGCGCGCAAGATCCGTGACGGCAAGGGCGGCGAAGCGCCGATCCTGCTTCCAGTGCTGTACGAGTTTCCGGCCGACAAACAGCGCGACCAGGCGTTCTGGCGCGACCAGCGCAACTGGCGCTATCTGCTACCGAATATTGGCCGCTCGATCGACCCGCAACGGTTGATTGCCGATTATGAGAACAACGGTCGGGCGACGCAGGAAGCCGAGCAGATTTGGCTCTCGCAGCATCTTAACATCGAAATCGGCGTTGGTTTCGGCGACGACGGTTGGCGCGGCGCCGATTATTGGGAAGACCGGGCCGATCCGTCGCTGGCGTCGCTGGAAGCCCTGATCGAGCGCTGCGAGGTGGCGGTTGTCGGTGCCGACGGCGGCGGCCTGGACGATCTTTTCGGCGTGTGCGTCATCGGCCGCGAGAAGGTCACTCGCCGTTGGCTGGTGTGGGCACATGCCTTTGCCCATCCGAAGGTGCTTGAAGTGCGCAAGGAGATCGCGCCGCGGCTGCGTGACTTCGAGGCCGAAGGCTCGCTCACCATCTGCGGGGTGTCGACCTACATCGCCCGTATCGCCGAGATTGTCGCGCAGGTGCGCGACGCCGGCCTGCTTCCGGAAAAGAACGCCTTCGGCTTCGACCCGAACAACATCGCCGCGCTCGTCGACGCTCTGGCGCTGAAAGGTATCGCCGGCCCGATGCTGCACCGGCTCCGTCAGGGCCCGGCGTTGTCGCCGGCGCTATGGGGACTCGAGCACAAGCTTTCCGACGACACGATCAGCCATGACGGCTCGTCGATGATGGCGTGGGCGGTCGGAAACGTGAAGATCGAGATCAAGGGCAACGGCAACATGGCGACCAAGCAGGCCGCCGGCCGCACCAAGATTGATCCTGTAATCGCCATGCTGTGCGCGGCGATTCTGATGAGCTGGAACCCGGAAGCCTTCGGCAACAGCGTCTACCGCGAACGCGGCATCATGGCCCTTTAGGAGACCAAATGGCTTTCTGGTCAGGCTGGTTCGGAAAAGGCAGCGCGGTCGCAATAGCTGAGCCGCGCGCCGCGGTGCAGAGCGCAGGCCTTGGCCGGCTCATCACCACGTCCGCCGAACTCGAAGAGGCGATGCGTGCCGGCAGCTTTAGCTCTTCCGGCACGCTGGTCACGGCTGATACGGCCATGCGCTCGGCGGCTGTCTATGCCTGCACTCGGATTCGATCGAGCGTCGTTGCCAATCTGCCGATCGATGTGAAGCTGCGCGTGGATGACCGGACGCGCAAGGACGCGTCAGATCACTGGCTCTGGAAATTGCTGCGCCGCCGGCCGAACCGTTGGCAGACGCCGAGCCAATTCAAGCGCATGCAAGAGACGCATCTCCTGCTTCGCGGCAACGCCTATTCGCTTATCGTCTGGTCGCGTGGCGAAGCACTAGAACTGATCCCACTGCATCCGGATCGCGTCGAGTGCAAACAGGCCGACGATCTGTCACTGAGCTACGTCTACACCCGTAAGGACGGTCGCCAGGTCACGCTGTCGCAGAAGGAGGTGATGCACCTGGTCGGCTTGACGCTGGACGGCGTCAACGGCGTTTCCGTGCTGACCTATGCCCGCGAAACCATCGGACTGGATCAGTCGATGGCAAATCACGGCTCCACGATCTTCAAGAACGGTGCTCGCGTCAGCATCGTTCTCAAGCACCCGCAGAAGCTTGGTAAGGAAGGTCTCGATTTCCTCAAGGCCAGCCTCGATGACTATCGCAGCGGCGGCGAGAGCGAGGGCAAAGCGCTCATCCTCGAGGAGGGCATGGACACTTCGCCGTTGGCGATGACGTCAGAAGATGCCCAATGGATCGAGAGCCGAAAATTTTCGCGCACCGACATCGCCATGTTCTTTGGCGTACCGCCGCACATGATCGGCGACACGGAAAAGTCGACGAGTTGGGGCACCGGCCTTGAACAGCAGACGCAAGGCTTCATCACCTTCAGCGCCGAAGATGATCTCACCACTTGGGAAGAGACGATCACGCGGGATCTGATCCCAGCAGACGAGCCAAACCTTTACGTTCGGTTCAACCGGGCGGCCCTGGTGCGGGGTGATATCAAGACCAGGTGGGAAGCCTACAGCATCGGACGTCAGCTCAAGGTCATGTCGGCGAACGACGTTCGCGCGATGGAAGACATGAATCCGATCGAGGGAGGCGACGTCTACGAAAACCCCCTGATCACCGTCGACAAGTCAAAGGAAGTAACGAAATGACCCTGCGCAAGCTGCCTGAGGCCAAAACCTTCCAGCGCCCACAGAACTTTCAGTGGGACGCGCCGTCGGATGTGCTCGCCAAGTGGGCGGAGACGCCGCACGCCGCGGCTGCGGACGATCCGAACACCATCACCATCTTCGACGTCATAGGCGAGGATTGGTGGACCGGCGGCGGCTTCACGGCGAAGCGCATGTCGGCCGCCTTGCGCTCGATCGGTTCGAAGGATGTGACCGTCCAGATCAACTCGCCTGGCGGCGACATGTTCGAGGGCATCGCGATCTACAATCTGCTGCGCGAACACCCGGCAAAAGTGAACATTCAGGTGATGGGATGGGCAGCGTCGGCCGCCTCGATCATCGCCATGGCCGGCGACGATATCCGCATGGGCCTCGGCACCTTCATGATGGTGCACAACGCATGGGGCGTCGTCATCGGCAATCGGCATGACATGCGCGACGCTGCCACCCTGTTCGACGGTTTCGACAGCGCCATTGTCGACATCTATATGGCGCGCAGCGGACAGGACCGCCCGGCCGTCGAGAAGCTCATGGATGCAGAGACCTTCATGGGGCCGTCCGAAGCCGTGAAGAATGGTTTCGCTGACGCCGTCGATGAGGGCATTACTGTGCCCGATTCGAACACCAAGAACATGGATCGCGGGCTCATGGCCCGCAGACAGACGGAAGCCGCGCTCGCCAAGGCCGGCTTTTCCCGAGACAAGCGCTCTGAACTCCTTTCGGAGATGGGCGTCCTGGCGGCCCCGCGTGATGCAAGCCGCAAACCCGCCGCGCGAGATGCAGGCATCGATGAAGCTGCCGTCCGGCAGTTGATCAACACCCTCAAAAAATAGGACCCAAGCCATGAAAAAGGCTTTCTTTCTGGCGGTGCTTTGCGCCGTCATCGCGGTCGTTTGCGTCTCGTTCGCAATGCCGGCCGATCATCTCTCCCACGTCGCCGGCCTGGTGCCGCACGGCGTCGGCACCAGCATGGCCATGATGTGCGCTCCTGTTCTCAATCACCGCGCGCGCGGCCTTGTCGCCATCCGTAATGACGGCGGCGCGAGCGCGACCGCCATCCTCAACGAGCTGAAGCAGACCTTCGAGGCTTTCAAGACGGAGAACGACAAGGCCATCGCCGACCTGAAGAAGGGTCAGGCCGACGTGGTCCAGACCGAAAAGGTCGACCGCATCAACGCCGACATCGCGAAGCTGCAGAAGGCGATCGACGAAACCAATGTCATGCTCGCCGCTCTGAAGGTTGGCGGCACGGCCGGCAACACCGATCCGACCAACGGCGAGCACGCGAAGGCCTTCAATCGCTATTTCCGCAAGGGCGAGGTCGGCAATCTCGGCGAGTTGCAGGTCAAGGCGGCGCTCACCACTCAGTCGGATCCGGACGGCGGCTATCTTGTGCCAACCGAGACCGAAAAGACGATCGACCGCATCATGGGCACGACGTCCATCATGCGCCAGCTCGCGACCATCCTTCCCATCGGCACCAATGAATACAAGAAACTGGTGAACATGGGCGGCGCCGGTTCCGGCTGGGTCGGCGAAGAGGAAGCGCGCCCGCAGACCGGCACGCCGACGCTGCGCGAACTGATCTTCACCATCATGGAACTCTACGCCAATCCGGCCACGACCCGGAACATGCTCGACGACGGTATCATCGATATCGGCGCCTGGCTGGCCGACGAGGTGAACATCACCTTTGCCGAGCAGGAAGGCGCTGCCTTCGTGACCGGCAATGGCGTGAAGCGTCCGCGCGGCATCCTGGCCTATCCGACGGTGGCCAATGCCAATTACTCGTGGGGCAATCTCGGTTTCGTCGTCACCGGCGCGGCGTCTGACTTCGCTGCTACCTCGACGACGGTGAGCCCGGCGGATGCGCTGCTCGACCTGCTCTACTCGCTGAAGCAGGGCTATCGCAACAACGCTTCCTTCCTCATGACCGACATCACGCAGGGCAAGGTCCGCAAGTTCAAGGATGCCCAGGGCGACTATATCTGGGCACCGCCGACCGCCACCGAGAAGGTGCCGACCATCTTCGGCAAGCCGGTCTACACCGACGACAACATGAACGATGTCGGCGCCAACACCTTCCCGGTTGCTGTCGGCGACTTCAAGCGCGGCTATCTGATCCTCGATCGCCAGGGCGTCCGCGTCCTGCGCGACGAGTTCACCAACAAGCCGTACGTCCACTTCTACACGACCAAGCGTGTCGGCGGCGGCGTCTCGAACTTCGAGGCGATCAAGCTGCTGAAGTGCAGCACCTGATAGCAACGTGACGCTTCCTGGGGCGCCGCAAGTCGGCGGCGCCCATCGCTCTCCACTCATTCCAGAAGGAGCAGTCCGATGAAGGACCTGCATTCGAAACTCGCAATCGTGAACGCGTTCGGCCCTGTGGTGCTTGCGGCGGATAATACGCCGGCCGCCATCGACCTGCAGGGCTTCAATGCCGCCGAAATCGAGCTTGCGATCGGCGTCGGCGGCATCACATTCGATGCCACCAACAAGATCGAGTTCAAGCTCACCCACTCCGATGACAATGTGTCCTATTCGGCCGTCACCGATGCCGACATGCTTGGCGTGTCGGGTATCGCCAACGGCATCATCAAGTCGCTTGTCGCCGCTCATGCGGCGGCGGAATCGTGCCGATACGGCTACAAGGGCGGCAAGCGGTATCTCAAGCTTCTGGCGGATTTCAGCGGCACGCACGGCACCGGCACGCCGCTCTATGCCGCCGTGATCAAGGGCAGCGGATACAACAATCCGCAGCCGAACGCAGCCTGATCAACCCCAAACCAGCGATGAGGCCGCCAGCGTGATGGCGGTCTCCATTGCCAAGGAGACAACCCATGAAAGCCATTGTCGAAAAGGAATTCGTCGGCCGCCGTGACGATCACGGCGAATCCGAAACCTTCAAGGTCGGCGCCGAGATCGAGGGCAACCTCGCCGATGTCGCGGTCCGCGAAAAACTCGCCACCGAGATCGCAGCCGACGAAACCACGGACGATGCCAAGCCGTCCAAGGGCCGGCGCGGCAAGTAAGGAAAGGCGTTCCTCATGCTTCGACCCGTCCGCACCACGGCGCCGACTGCTGCCGTCTCCCTCGATGAGATCAAACGGCATGCGAATGCCGTCGATTTCACCGATGACGACGAGCTTCTCGGCATCTTGGTGCAGACGGCGACTGACCATCTTGACGGGTGGACCGGTGTCTTGGGCCGCTGCATCGTCAATCAAGGCTGGCGGCAGGATTTCGGATGCTGGCCGGCCTGTCGCGATCTCCGCCTGCCGTTTCCCGACGTGGCCAACATCGTCGTGAAGTATTCCGACACGGCCGATGCCGAACAGACGGTTTCGAACACCCTCTATGAGACATTGTCGGATGCGCGCGGCGCCTTCATACGGCTGCGCGATAATTTCGATGCACCGGCTCTGAACGATCAGCGCTCCGATCCGGTACGCATCGAATTCACTGCCGGGTTCGGCGCCGTAGATGCTGTGCCGTCCGCGATCAAAGTCGCGATCATGATGCTCGCCGCTCACTGGTATGCGAACCGCGAAGCCGTCGCGATTGGCGATTCCGCCGCGCCGCTTCCGATGGCCGTGGACGCCCTAATCGCTCCCTATCGCCGCGTCGGCGTTTAGCTATTTCCTCACCTCCAACGGAGCACCATTCCCATGGCCGACCTTTCCATCACCGCCGCCAGCGTCGTCGCTGGCGCGAATGCCGTCACCGATAGCGCATCTGCCGGCGAGGCCATCACGGCCGGGCAGCAGGTCTATCTCAACAGCACCTCGAAGAAGCTGATGAAGGCCGATTCGAATGCTGCTTCCGCCGAAGCCCGCAAGGCGATCGGCACGGCGTTGAACGGCGCTGCGCTCGACCAGCCGGTCAAGTTCCAGAAGGGCGGCGACATCACCATCGGCGCGGTGCTGACGCCCGGCGTCGCCTATTACCTGTCGGATACGCCAGGTGGCATCTGCCCGGTCGCCGACATCGGTACCGGGGAATATGTGCAGCTCGTCGGGCTCGCCAAGTCCGCTTCGGTGCTTGCGCTCGACTATCAGTATACCGGCGTTTCGAACTAAATGGCGTGGGTCCGCTTCACGGCTGACTTCGACTTCTCTCCTGCCACGTTCGGCGGCCGGAGCACCACGGCCTACAAGGCCGGCATGGAGTTGAACGTCACCCGCGAATGCGCCGCCGCGGCCAAGGCCGCCGGAAAGGCCGTCGCCGGCCGGAAGCCGCGCAAGGATGCAGCCTTCGAGGAAGTGAGCGATGCGCAAGCCGACGGCCGGTGAGCTCTTCTACAGCGTCGCCTTCGACAAGAAGGGCACGGCGTCAGACGGCGCCGGCGGCACCACGACGGCGTTTACCGAGCAGTTCGCCTGCCGTGCCGCCTATCTGCATCTACGCGGCGGCGAGAGCGTCCAGGCGGCGCGCCTCGAGGGACAGCACCCACAGGTGATCCGCGTGCGCGCCTCGACGCAAACGCGCGGTGTCACGACCGACTGGCGGATTCGGGACAAGCGCAACGGCGATGTCTTCGCAATCCGCGACATAACGCCGGGCCTCGATAGGCAGTTCATCGACTTTCTCTGCCAGAAGGGCGTTGCGCAGTGAAAATCAAGGGCAAAGACCAGTTTCTGGAGCAGATCGCGGCGCTGCCGCAGGCAATCCGCGATGAGGTCGCACAGGCGCTTGAAACATCGGCGGAAGAGACGACCGATCTGATGCGTCGTTTCGCGCCGAAGCGCACCGGCAGGCTGGCGGTGAGCATCGGCTATGGCTTTGGTGATGCACCGGCCGGGTCGCTGAACACGACAGCCGCCAACGCCCGCGCAGCCAAGGCCGAAAGCGGCCTGTCGGTAACGATGTATGCCGGCAGCAGCGAAGCCTATTGGGCGCGCTGGAACGAATTCGGCACGGTCAAGATGGCGGCCAATCCATTTTTCTACCCCGGCTTCCGGTTCGGCAAGAAGCGGGCGAAGGATCGGCTCTCTCGCGCCATCCGCAACGGCGCAAGGAAGGCCTTCGGCAAATGATCGGCCCCGAATTCCAGAAGGCGCAGTTCGCCGTGTTAAGCGGCGCGACCGACTGCGGCGCTAACGTGTTCGACCAAGTGCCCGAGAGCAACCCGTTCCCGCGCATCACGATCGGCGATGAGCAGGTGATTGACGACACCAACACCTGCCAGGCCGCGTGGGAAGTCTTTTCGGATGTGCACTGCTGGTCGCGACCGGCAAGCGGGTCGAAGATCGAGGTCAAGACGATTGCCGCGCAGGTCGTGACTGCCGTGCTCGGCATCACCGCGGTAGCCGGCTTCACGCTGGTGGAGATCGAGCATCAGACGACGCGGTTTTTCCGCGACCCAGACGGCCTGACAGAACATGCCGTCGTTTCCTTCCGGGCCTTGATAGACCCGGCATAACCCGGCCCGGACGGGCACAACCATAGGAGAACCATCATGACCGCTGTGCCTCGCGTTACGGGGTCGAAGCTGCTCGTCCAGATCGGCAACGGCGCAGTCCCCGAAGTCTTCGATCACGACTGCCTGATCAATACCAAGCGTGGCGTGCAGTTCACGTCGGAAACCAACGAGACAATCATGCCGGATTGCGACAATCCGGAGGATCCGGCGTGGAAGTCCGTCACAAAGGATGGCCTGCAGGCTACGATCAGCGGGGCCGGCATGCTCTATGCCGCTTCGCTCGGCGAGTGGTGGGACTGGTACAATGGCGACGACGCCAAGAACGTCCGTTTCAACGTCACCACGGCCGGTTACTGGCTGGGTGCGTTCAAGCTCACCCAGTTTGAGGTGACGGCCGACGGCAACAAGGATACCGCGACGTCGACCGTGACGCTGGTCTCCGACGGCGCGGTCACCTGGACGGCGAACCCCTGATGAGCCGGCACGCCGCAATCGATCTCGAATGGGCGGGAGGGTCGCACACCTTCCGCCTCGGCCTTGCCGAGATCGAGGAGTTGGAAGCGTCCGTCGATATGTCGGTTTTCCTGCTCTATGCCGCCATGAACGCGCAGGTGCCGTTCTCACGCTTGAAGCATTATTCCGAGACCATCCGGCTCGGGCTGATGGGCGGCGGCATGAAGCCGGTCGAGGCCCGGATGCTGGTCAAGCGCTATGTCGACGAGCGTCCGCTCGCCGAGAGCGTGGCGCTCGGCGAGGTCATCCTGCGTGCGGCGATGGAACGTGTTCACGCGCCATCGCTCGAGGATGACGCGCCGGGGGAACAGCAGGCGCCGAAGTCAAGCGGCTCGACTTCGGCGCAATCCACGGCAACGCCGTCCTGATGGGTATTCCGGACGTCGGCGCGCTGTCGCTCGGCCAGTGGACGGCAATCGTCAAGGCATGGAATGCCGCGCATGCATCGGAAGATACGCCGCCAGCGCCGCCGACGGTGGATGAATTCGAGCTCGCCTATGCCAAGGCGAGGGGTATGTTGAACTGATCAACTCTTGGGTTGCTTTGAGGCCCAATATTCGTCGGCGGTGATCAGGCCTCGGCTGAGGCAGTCTTCGCGCAGTTTGATCAGTGTATCGCTTGTTGCCTGCAGAGCGCCATTGCAAGCGAGGACGTCCAAGGCCCGTTGTTCGGCTGCGTCGCGCGCCCGTTTGGCCCGAAGCTCGCCGACAAGAAAATAGCCACCCGCGACGATGATGACGATGCACGCCGCCGCGATCAGCGCTTTCAACCAACTTTCCAAGGTAATCCTCCCCCATGGCGATCGAAGCCGAGCGTCTGCTGGCGATCTTTGAAGCGAAGTTCGACGCGCTTGACAAGGCCCTGGCCAAGTCGCGCGCGGCGGCGAACGAGAACTTTGCCGGTATCGAGGCGGCTGGCACGCGCGCTGAAAACACGCTCGCGCGCGTCGGCTCGCGCGGTACGCCAAGTTTCGACAAGATGTCGAAATCGATCCAGAACACCTCGTTCCAGACCGGAAATCTTGCCGCGCAGCTCAACGATATCGGTGTTCAGCTTGCCGGCGGCCAGTCGCCGTTCCTGATCGCCATCCAACAGGGAACACAGATTCAGCAGGCGCTCGGCTCGGCCGGCGCCAAGGGAGCAATCACCGCTGTTGGCGGCGCGTTTGCTTCCTTGGTCAATCCTGTCGGGCTGGCGACGATCGCGATCATCGCGCTTGGCGGCACGGCCATCCAGTATTTCGCGTCGCTGGCAACCGGGGGCGAGAAGTCCGAGGAAACGCTGAAGCGCGAAGCCGACCTTATCCAGAAGGTCGCCTCGCAGTGGGGCGCTGCTTTGCCTGCGCTCAAGGCTTACGCCGACGAGCAGGCCCGGCTTGCCGACCAGCAGGACAAGCTGAATGCTCTCATCGCCGCCAGGGAGAATTCGGGCGAGCCGCTTGTGCAGGGGTTCGCTGATGCCACTGCGGAGATTGCAGACCTTCAGGACAAGCTCAACACGCTCGGTCAGAACGCTGCCGCGCAGGATCTCCGCGACAAATTCGAAGAGCTGAAGAAGCAGGTCGAGAACGGCACTGTCACCCAGCAGGATTTCAATGACGTCATGGACGCGGCGAGGTCGACATTCGCCGATGCGAAGCTCAACGGCGACGGTTTCATCGCCATGCTGGAAAGCCTCGCCGGGCGCGCCGCGGCCTTGATACCGACGATGGCGTCGCTTGCCGGCGAGGTCGACAAGGTGTTCGGTGGTTCGGGGTCTCCGAATGGCCGCTCGCCGACTGGAAAGACGCTTGGATACGATCCGCGTTTCAGTCTGCCGGATAGCGCGCCCACGCCCGACAGCGCGCCGAACCGCGAGGATGTCCTTGCCGCACAGGAGAAAGCTGCGGCTGCAGCTGCTCGAAGGGCTTCGAGGGGCCAGCGAGCAACCGCCGACGATCGCATCAACGAAGACATCCAGTCGATCCGCGACCGCACGGCGGCGCTTCAGCAGGAAGCCTCGATGCTCGGGCTCTCCTTCGAGGAGCAGCAGCGCCGAAAGATCGCGCTCGATCTCGAACAGCAGGCGCTGAAGCAACTGCGCGAGGAGGCCGTCCGCAAGGGGCAGACCGATCTGGATTCGATCCACCTCTCGCCCGAGCAAGTTGCGTCGATCAATGCCGTTGCCGACGCCTATGCGCAGCAGGCCGAGGCGTTGAAGGAGGCGCGCGAGGCGCAGGCGCTACAGCGCGATATCCTGCAAGGCGCATTTGGCGATCTGCGCAGTGCGCTCGATGACGGCAAGCTCGACTGGCAGGATCTCGGCAACATCGCGCTCAACGCGCTCGACAAGATCATCGACAAGATCGAGAACGATCTGATCGATGCCATCCTGCAGGCCAACAGCGCGGCGGGCGGCGGTGGCGGCATTTTCGGCAGCCTGCTCGGCGCTCTCGGGCTCGGCGGCGGCAGCGATCCCGGCATCATCTCGGCGCTTGGCCTGCGCGCGGCCGGCGGCCCGGTGCAGGCCGGCAAGCCCTACATCGTCGGCGAGAAGCGGCCGGAACTGTTCGTGCCGAACCAGTCGGGAACCATCCTGCCGTCGGTGCCATCGGTGCAGAATGCCGGCAGCTCCGCCTCCGGCGCCACCATCAGCCCCGTGTTCGCGCCGCAGATCAGCATGAACGGCAATGGCGATACGGAGGCGGTGCTTAGCCAGATGCGCAAGTTCCTCGACAAGGAATTCCTGCCGCGCACGCTGAAGGCGCTGCGCCAGGCCAAGATTCGCGGCATGGACCTCGGCTGATGGCAATCGCGCTTCCTGCTGTCGGCTTCCAGCATGCCTATCCGCAGTTGGTGGAATCGGTGTCCGTGTCGCGTTCGGGCACCAAGGCCATGGCGTTCGTCGAATATGCCGACGCCTATTGGTCGATCCAGATGCGCACCAAGCCGCTCAAGGCTTCCGAACGCCTGCTCGTCGAGGCCTTCAAGGATGCCTGTCGCGGCGGCCTGACGACTGTGCTCTATACGCCGAAGCACATGTGCGTGCCGCGCGCCTATTGGGGTGATGCCGGCAACGCCGCGCTCGCCAATGCCGGCAACCTGGTGTCGATCACCGGCAACCAGCTTGCCATCAACAGCGTCGACAACGGTCTGACGCTCGGCCCGGGCGACCTGATCTCGGCGACGACGGGCGATTACAATTCGCTGTTCCGCATCCAGTCGGGCGGCATGGCGGCCGGCAACGCCATCACCGTCACGGTCGAGCCGGCCGTGCCTGCCTATATCACGGCCAGCGCCGTCATAGCGTTCAAGAACCCCGTCGCCAACATGCGGCTCATGCCCGGATCGTTTTCCATTCCCGACGAGCCGAAGCCGGTTGCGACCTTCACGCTTGTGGAAATCCCGAAATGAGCTTCCCGACGCGCCTGCAGACGCTTCTTTCCGAAGGTCGGGCGGTGATCCGTTCCGGCATCAAGATCGCCTGCACGACAGGCACATACGGCTTCTGGAACGGCAAGGGCGATGTCACGGTCGACGGCCTGGTCTACTGGCCGAATTCGCTGATCGATGTTTCCGAGCCGGTCTACGGTCTCGGCACCGCCGCTTCCACCTTCACCGCCGAGCTGCCAGCCAAGCGCGATTCCGGCCTGACGCCGGACAAACTGCTGCTGATCGAGGATGAAGGCTATAAGAACGGGCCGGTCACGGTCTTCGATTTCTATTTCGATCCCGACGATCGGTCGTTCCTGCATGCCGAGCCCGGCGCCTATGGCTTCATGGATACCGTCGACCATTCGCGCGAGGACGGCGACAAGAAGCTGATCGGCAATGTGCGGTCCGGCGCCATCGCCAATCATCGCGACGGCTACCGCACGGCGAGCCATCAGGATCAGCAGCTCGTCTCGCCAGGCGACCGCTTCTTCGAGTTCGCCTCGACGGTGAAGCACGAATATTTCGACATCAAGTTCGACTGAGAGTTTCCATGCTCGACCTCACACGGTTGCCCGATTGGGACCGCCGCCTCGCGCGCGTGGTCAATCGACACATCAGCCTGCCCGGCGAATGGGGCGTCGCCGATTGCCTGCTCACCTTCGCCGACGCCGTCGAGGCGGTGACGGGCACGGATCCTGCAGCGTCGATCAGGGGCAGCTACAAGACAGCCCGGGGCGCGCTCGGTCTCATCAAGCGCAAAGGCTTCGACGATGTCGAGGCAGTGCTTGCCAGCCTGTTTCCGCCGGTCGGGCGGCTTCTGGCGCAGCGCGGCGACGGCGGCATCGTCGAGCGTGACGGCATGCTGGCGGCGGGCTTCATCTGCGATAGGGGCTTTGCCATGAAGGTCGAAACCGGCCTGCTCTTCCTGCCGCAGACCGAAATCAAATCGGCGTTCAAGGTCGGCTGACCGATGCCGTTCCTTGCCCCGCTCATCACGGTCGTCACGACGGCCATCAGCGGCGTCGCCAGCTGGCTTGGCGCATCGAGCGTCATCGCCGGCCTTGCCAAGTTCGGCCTCGGCCTGGCGCTCAAATATGCGCTTGGCGCCGTGCTCGGCCAGCAGAAGCCGCAGGCGCAGGCGGCGCAGCTCGACACCAGCTATGGCGAGGACCTGGCGCGCACCGTCGGCCTCGGCTTCTATGGCACCGCCGGGCAGCACGTCTATCGCAATGCCTATGGCAGCGGCAACCGGACCGTGCAGGACGTCTATGTCTTGTCACATTTCCGGATTGCCGGCGTCACGCGCGTGCGGGCCGAAGGCGAATGGCGCTCGCTCGGCGGCGTCGAGGATGCGCTTCGGGGCTTTCGCGTGCAGGGCACCAAGGGCGAAATCTGGCTCAAGGTCTATATCGGCACCATGGACCAGGCCGCCGATCCCGAGCTTATCCAGAAGGCCAATCCTGCCGGCCGCTGGACCGAGGATCATCGCGGCGCTGGCGTCGCCTATGCCGTCGTCACCCAGCAGCTCGACCGCGAGAAGATGCAGCAGCCCTGGGACGCCTTCTTCGAAGTACAGGGCGCGCCGCTTTACGACTGGCGCAAGGATAGCTCCGTCGGTGGCACCGGCGCGCATCGCTGGAACGACCAGTCGACTTGGGAATTCAGCGAAAACCCGGTGCTGATGCAATACGCGCTGGAACGCGGCTTCTTCAACGGCACCGAAATGATGGTCGGCAAGGGCGCGCCGGCAGCGCGCCTGCCGCTCGGCGAATGGACGCTTGGCGCGAACGTTAGCGACGAGACGATCGGCCTGCTGAGGCGCTATTCGGCCGGCATCATCGCAGCGGCCGGCGCGGGCGTAACCCACGACCAGAACATGCAACCGCTGTTCGAGGCCTGTGCCGCGACATGGGTCGAGGACGCGTCCGGAGAGTTCCCGATCGTAGGCGCCGCGCAATCCACGGTGCTGACGTTCACCGACGACGATGTCATGATCGACGAGCCGTTCCGCTTTTCATTGAAGCGCACGACGTCGGAATTGATCAACACGCTGTCCGGCACCTATCGCGATGCCGACAATTTCTATGAGCAGACGCCCTTCGCCGTGCGCATCGACCCCACGGCGCTTGCCGAAGACGGCGAGCGCCTGGCCGTCTCGATCCCGTTCGGCGCGGTCAACAGGGCAGCGGTTGCCGATCGCCTGGTAGATATCGCTTTCAAGGCCAGCCGTTTTCAGGCCAATGGCGAAATCTGCATCCACCCGAAATATCTGGCGGATGCAAAGGTCGGCCGCTGGGTGGAATGGAACTCAGCCGAGTTCGGCGACCGCAAGTTCCAGATTCTCGAAAAGCGCCTCGGCCCGCTCGGCGACAAGGCGGCACGCAACATCTATCTGACGCTGCAGGAAGTCGGCGACGGCATCTTCGACGGCACCGATTACACGACGGTGCCGCCCGTTCCGGAACTGCCCGGACCGCCGGATTACCAGACCGCTGCCGTGAACTTCCTCGCCGCCGGCATCAGCCAGCAGATCGCCGGCTCGACCGAGCGCATTCCCGGCCTGCGCTTCACCTGGAATGCCTTCACCGACATCACCATTGTCGCGGTCGAGGTCGAATACCGGCCGCAAGGCCAGACCAACAGCATCGTCAAGCGGGCCGACGTGCCGTCGCAATTGCTCATCACCAGCGACGGCGTGCTGGCGAACTCCACCTATGAGTATCGCCACCGCATCATCGCCGATCCGCCGCGAGAGACCTTCTTCACCGACTGGGCGACGGTCGACACGCCGGCCGCGACGTTGCCGTCAGTGTCGGTCGGGCTCGGCCAGGTGCAGGCCGATATCTACGGCCTGTTCCAGTCGCTGGTCGCAGATATCGAGAATGCTTATGACAGGCTCGACCAGCTCGCCGCGGCGGCGATCGATGCGGGCGGCCGGGTCGCCAAGGACAATTCGGTCGCGGTTCGCTTCCGCAACGCCACGGCGACGGCGCTGCGCGAGATGTCGGCCTCGATCGAGGAAACCGAGGCAGGCCTTGTCGCGCAGGCGGAAATCCTCGACGCCGTGCAGGCGACCGTCGGCGATGCCTCATCCGGCATCCTGTGGCGCATGCGCGCGACGGCCGGCGCTGGCGATGTCGTGGCGCAGGTGCTCCTAGAGGTGCGTGCGTCAGTAGATGACGACTGGGTGACGGCCTCGACGCTCTGGCAGGCGGGCTTTGTCGGCGGCGATCCGCTGCAGCCCTTCTCGCGCTTCGTCGTCAAGGCTGATCAGTTCATCGTCACCGACGGAACCAATGATGGTACGCCGCTGGTGTACGAGGATGGCGAACTGAAACTGCAGGTCGCGCGCATGGCGACCGCAATCTTCGAAGTGTTGAAGTCGGCCAACGAAAAGCTGGTTCTGACCGGTAGCGGCACAGAAGCCAAGATCGAGCTGTTCGCCTGATGGCCACGCGCGGGTTCCTGGGGCTGAAGAGCGGGTTTCCGGTTCTCAAGATCATGGCGGACGCCGCCGACGATCCGGAGGCGACGAGCAACACGGACTGGGAGAAGTTCCGCTTCAATTCCGAGACGACGGAATACAGCTATATCGACGACATCATCGAATGGCCGATGGGCACGACGACCTATTATCCACCCGGCTCCAATTCATCGAACTACGTCCTGAAAAACGAGGTGATCAGCGGTTACGACTGGGTGTTCTGTCATGCGGCGCGCGCCATTGCCTATTATGGCTTCCTGCCGCTGATTCTGCATCGCAGCTACGATCCGGCCACCGGCAAGATCTACTATTTCCGGCTTACCAGCGCCGGCCTCAACGGCAATCCGCTTGCCATGGGCAAGGTCAAGAACATCACGTCGTCGGCGTGGCTCTCGGCCTTCTTCAACAGCAGCGGCACCGGCCATCCTGACGAGATGCTATGCGGCTATCCGCTGACGGACTTCGGCTATGCCAACATGTCCGTCGTCACGCGCTTTCCATGCGATCGGGATTACACCGCCCTGACGGGCGTGCCGGTTCCCGGCGATTGCTTTGCCGTCTTCGACGAGAAGACCGGCAAGGCGCGGGTCGCGCGCGGCGGCTTTGACGCCCGCACGGCCTCGCGGACGCAATGTATGATCCATGAGGACCAGCGGCCGATCGGCGTCGTCACGCAAGGGTTTGCATCCAGCATCGCGGCCGGCGCCACGGTGACGATCCCGACGGGCGTCGATGTGCCGGACGGCGCGTTTCCGTTCCTGATTGGCGCGAACTCTTCCGGCAACATGGCGTCGCTTTCGACGCCGACCGCCTCGTTCGTCACGCCTGGCATGGCTTTCGAGGCGGAGATCGTCGGCAACGACGTGAAGATCACGAACCGCAACAACCAGGCCGTCTCCTGCTTCTATCTCGTGCTTGTCGAAAGCAAGGACCCGCCGACGTCGGGCGGTGGCGGCAAGATCCTCTATACCGAGGACGGCGAGATCAAGATCATGCGCCCCGGCGCCGATGTCTCGGCGCCTGTGCCGGCCGACATCTTGCTTTGGAGCCAGTATAAATATTGCCCTGTCGTCGCCTATGGAAAGATCGCCGGCACGTCTTTCGCCGGAACGCCGGGAAGCCTCACGCTTCGCACCTATGACCTGACGATCCCTGCTCTGGACAATCCGCCGATCATCCTGACCGCGATCCAGAAAGTCGGCGCCAGCGCCAACATGAACGACGGCGATATCTTGATCGATGGCCGCTGGACGGCAGGATTCACGGGCGCGCCGCTCTGGCTCTCCTACTATTGGGAATATGACGCGTCGGCGGACAAGGTGAAGTTCACCGTCTACGACGAGGATAACGGCAACTGGGTTCTCCGCTACTACGTCCTTGCCGTGCCGAACTGACATCGCAGCCTCAGAGGCCTTTTCACATGATATCGATCTACCTGAACGGCACGGTCTCCGTGACGAACGGCGACGGCGTGGTGACAGGATCCGGCACGGCGTGGGCCGTTGCCGGCGTCAACGGCGGCATGTTTTCCAGTGCCGGCGTGTCGGTGCCGATCCTCTCGGTCGAAAGCGACACGTCGCTGACGCTTGCCTATCCGTGGCCGGGCACGACGGCGACCGGTGCTGCCTATGCCATCCAGCGCGACAATTCCGACGCCGCCAGCGTGGTCGATCTCTATGACCGGCTCTCGCGCGTCCTGGTGACACTGTCGCTTGTATCGATAGACCCGGACGCATCTGGAACGCTCGCCGAGCGTGACGCGCTTGTGCTTTCGACCGACGACGAGGGCTTCTGGTTCTGCCATGCCGAATTCGGTGTCGCTTTCGCCTATTACCGTTGGACCGGAACGGCATGGGAGGGGCCGTTCGACCCCAAGGGTGAGCAAGGCGTGCCGGGCGTTGGCGTGGGTGGCTATGGCCTGCCAGCAGGAGGCGCGACCGGACAGTTTCTGCTCAAGGCGAGCGGGACCGATGGCGACGCCGAGTGGGCTAACACGGTCTTGCTGTCGCCGGGGTCGGCATCAGGGCCAAGTTTGGCTTTCGATGGCGATGCCGATACGGGCATATATTCTCCAGACGCTGACATAATTGGTTTTTCGACCGCCGGCGTCCTCGCAGGCGTTATCGACACGGCCGGGAGATTTAATCTCGGCAACGACGAATCGATATCAATGAACATCGTTGGCTCGCATCCGAAATTGCAAGTCCACGGTACTGACACAGACACTACGACAATTGCGCAATATCGCTGGCAAAACACCAGTACCGGCGTCCAACATTATCTTAACCACAGCAAGAGCGCGACCATCGGCGCCCACGCTGCGCTTTCGAATGATGACGGCATCGGCTCTTGGATTGCCGCCCTGTCTGATGGCACAAAGTTCATCGACGGAATTAGTATTCAGGCTGTTGCTGATGGCGCTCAAGCAGTCGATAGCACGCCTGCTGCTATCAATTTCCGCACGAATTCCGGCGGGACGGCAACCACCATCAAAGGTCGGCTCACGGCGGCCGGCCAATGGCTCTTCGGCCATATCGCCTCGGTGCCTGTGGGCGCGACCAACAACCAATCCCCTATTCTACAAGTCCACGGCCTAGGGACTGATGCGCAGGCAGACATTTACCGCTGGGCTGCATCGACAGGCGGCGCGACGCTAGGTCTCGCCAAGTCACGCGGCGCGACCGCCGGGACGAGAGGCATTGTCTCTTCTGGAGATACGCTTGGCTCGATCCAGGCTTTTGGCGATGACGGAACTAATTTCCCGCCTGCTGCTCGCATACAGGTCGTTGTTGATGGGACTCCTGGTGCAGGCGACATGCCCGGCCGCATCGAATTGGCCACGACGCAGGACGGCTCAACCACGCTAAACGAGCGCCTTCGGATCGACAATGCCGGCGTCATCAGCCATCGGGCCAACGCGCAGGTCATCGTTGATGCCAACTCTCATCTCCATCTGCGTAGCTACACAGTGGCCACGGTCCCAAGCGCCTCCGTGTCGGCGCAGATGATCTATGTCTCTGACGGTACCTCGAACAAACGCCTCGCCATCAGCGACGGAACCAATTGGCGCTGGCCCGATGGCATCGTCGTTTCTTAAGGAGAACTCACTTGGCAAATCCTAGCTACTACGTTGAAGAATTCCTTTACCGTGGCCGACGCAGCGACGATAAACGTCCGACAGCATGGCATGTCATCCTTGGTCTTGAGGGAGCCGATCCGGCGGGGCGACCGCATCCGCCGCTGCCGATCATGTCTTCCGAACAAGCGGTTGCTTCTGGCTGGGATGTCCCCGCGATCCTATCGGCCATTAACAGAGAGACCTTGGCCGAGCTTGAAGCAAGCAGGGCTGAGGGAGCGCAACTGAGGAAGACGATCGATAGCCTCAACAGCGCCATCGGTGCGGCCGAGCAAAAGACGGCTGCGCTGTCCGAGGCGAACGACAAGTTGCTGGCCGATTTGGCGGCTGCTTCATCTGGCGCCGAAACTTAGTGTTCAACAGAATCTCCAAGGCTGCTATAGGTGCCGGCGATGTTCGGCGCCCTGCGACTGTTTCTGGCAATATTGGTAGTCTACACCCATATCGGGCCACCTCACGGTTCGTCACTGGGAAAGCATGCTGTCTTTGGGTTCTACGTGCTCTCCGGTTATCTGATGACGCGCGTCCTGAATGATGTCTACAGGTTCCGAGCGGGACCATTCGCCTTGAACAGGTTTCTGCGGCTCTACCCGATGTACTTGGTTGTTGCCCTTCTCTCGGTGCCTGCGGTGCTTTGGCTGCCAAGCCCAGGAGAGTTTAACAATCGCTATTATATGCCTGAAGGAGTTTGGCCTTGGCTGCAGAGCTTCCTGCTCCTGCCGACTGTCAACATGCCTCCGTTTCGCCTTGTGCCAGTAAGTTGGTCAATAGCCGTTGAGTTGGTCAACTATGCGATCCTATGGGCCTTCACGGCCCGCAGCTCGCGTGGTGCCTGGGTGGCCTTTGTGATCTCGACGGCAGTTCACATCGCCGCATTTGCCGTAACGGCTGATCACAACGTTCGCTATTTTCCTTGGTATGCAGCGATGCTGCCTTTCTCGATCGGCGCCCTCATTTATTTCCATGGAGAACAGGCTGTAACTTGGTTCGCCAAGGCACTCGGCAGGTCTTGGAGGATTGTCATCGGCATTATTTGGGCAGCTGTCTTGGCGTTGACTTTTCACCTCGGCGCCATCGATCGTTTGGCCCCTGAGGTCGTCTCATATGTCGGCATTGCAACCATGGCCGCCCTTGTCATCGCACTTGGCGGCCTTAGGTCAGGCGGCTTGGACAAGGCATTGGGAGAACTGGCCTATCCGGTCTTCCTGACACATTATCTTGTAGCCATTGTCGCGCATAAACTTTTGCTGAACGGGTTGCCTCGCGGCCTTATCCTGTTCTCTGTTTCACTGTTTCTGATGCTGGTGCTGTCACAGATACTGGTGACTTTCCAGACCCGCTTTATCGATCCGATAAGAGATCGCATTCGCAACAGCGAACCAAAGTCGAATGCATCGCCTGTGCCTATTGGTTTCGCCAATTAGCACAACGCCGCGACGGCATTTTGTAACCCGTCTGACAGGCTAACAAGCGGCGGTCCTTTCTCCCTTGGAAGCTCGTCTAGATCGGGCGGACATGCGCCTGAAACTCCGAAATCTCACCCCCTGAAAACTGCCCTTGCGGGCGGAAAGGACATGCCATGGACAAAACCGTACCTTCGGGCGCGGCGATGCTGCTTGCCTTCATCGGCGGCATCGAGGCGCCGCACGGCTTCGATACCGTGTATGGCAACAACCAGGCCAAGCTGGCGAAGCCGCTGACCTCGATGACGATCGACGAGGTGATCGCCGCCGGGCCGCGCTGGACCAGGTCGTTCGGCAGCTCGGCCGCCGGCTTCCTGCAGTTCATGCGCGCCACGCTGCTGCGCCTGAAGAAGAAGCTCCGCCTCTCGGGCAAGGAACTTCTCGACGGGCCGATGCAGATGGCGCTCGGCCACGAGCTGCTTAAGGAACGCGGTTTCGACGAGTTCATGGCCGGCTCGAAGTCGCGCACCGCCTTTGGCCTTGGCCTGGCCCAGGAATGGGCATCCTTCCCGGTGCTGACGCCGACGGTGAAGGGCGCGGGCAAGGCCGCCCGCACGCTGAAGCGCGGCCAGAGCTACTATGCCGGCGACGGCTTGAACAAGGCCTTGGTGGCGCCGGAGAGGGTCGAGGCGATGCTCGACAAGCTGAAGGCGCCGGCCGCCGCGCCCGCGCCTGTCCTCGATGTCGCCGCGGTGACCGCGCCCGACAAGGCGACGGTCGAGCGCGTGCAGCAGCAGCTCAAGGATCTCGGCTATACCGAGGTCGGCGGCGTCGACGGCAAGGTCGGCACCATGACGGCGACGGCCATTCGCGCCTTCCGCGCCGACAACGGCCTGCCGGCCGGCGACGGCATCGACGACGACATGCTGCTGGCCCTGCAGAAAGCCAGGCCGCGTACGATCGCGCCCGAGCGTGCCAATGCAGCGCCTGAGGTCGTGCGCGACAAGGTGCCGGAGGTCAAGGCGAACTGGCTGTCCAAGGTCGGCGGCTATATCGTCGGCATTCCGGCGGCTGCCGGCGCGCTGCTCAAAGGATCGCTCGACAACATCCCCGTCGCCCGGGATTACATCGATCCGCTCACCTCGATCGCCAGCGACGTTCCCGGCTGGGTGTGGCTGGCCGGCATTGCCGGCATTGCCGGCGCCCTGGTGCTCGTCTCGCGCCATGGCGAGGCCAAGGGCGTCGAGGCGTTCCAGACCGGGGCGCGACGCTGATGCGACCGATCCTCGAGGCGCTGATCGAACAGGCGCTGCCTGTCGTCGCCGGCTTCCTTGTCGGTGTGGCGGCCGGCATCGGCCTCATGTGGTGGGTGTTCCTGTGAGCACGGCAATCACCCTCATCGCCGCCCTGGTCGGCGGCAACCGGATGCTCGCCGGCATCATCGCGTGGGGCGTCATCGCGCTAGCCGCCTCCGGCACTGCCGTCGGCGTCTACGAGCTCATCAAGCACAAGGGCGCCGACGAGGTCCGCGCCCAGATCGACAAGGAGAACCAGGATGCGGTCAACAAGGGCATTGAGGCCAGCCGGTCTTTTCGCGATTGCAACGATGCTGGCGGGCTGTGGGACTTCCGGCGTCAGCGGTGTTCCCGCGCTGCGCTCGGCCATCGGTAGCAGCCTCGCCGGGGCGCAGGGCAAGACGCTCGTCGACCAGAACAAGATCGACGAGACGATGGCCTCCGGCTGCGCGGTGAAGTTCTACACGCCGGCCGAATGCGACCGGCAGACCAAGGCCAGCGCCGAACGCCGGGCCGAATTGAAATCCTAGCAGTGCATCGGGCGGGGAAATGTCGGAAAGCAGCGTCGAGCGCACGCTCGGACTCCTACTGGGAAAGCTTGAGGCGATCGAGGATCGGCTTGAGCGGGCCGACGAGAGCCGGGCCAGCATTCACAAGCGGCTCGACGAAGTGGTGATGCGCACCACGCATCTGGAGGCCGACATGTCCTCGGTGAAGCGGAAGACGGATGCCATCCAGTCCGTTACCGACGATGTCGTGACGCTGCGCAGCCAGGCGCAGGGCGCCGGCACGCTCGGCCGCTGGCTGATCCGGATCGGTATCGGCGTGGTGGGCGCGGCCGGATGGGCACTCAGTGTCTACACCTACCTGACCGGCCGGCCGCCACCTTGACCATCCGCGCCCGGCGGTTCCGGGCAATCTCCCATGAAAGGACACACCATGACCAGAATGCGCGCCAAGATGCGCATCACCGCCGTCACGCCCTATCCGGCCGAAGGCGAACCCAGCCAGGAGACGCTGCAGTTCCACGCCGTCGCCAAGGATGGCCCGTATCCATCCGACGGCAGCGACGAGGACAATTCCTATGCCAAGTTCTCGCCGTCCGGCGAGCTGAAGCTGACGGTCGCCAATCCAGCGCTGATCGGCAAATACAAGCAGGGGGATACGTACTACGTCGACTTCACGCCGATCGGTTGATTGTCCTCTCTTGAGGCGAAAAGGCCCGCTGCTCACCCGCCGCGGGCCTTTTGCGTTTCAGGCATCCATTTCCAGCGGCTCGTGTTGCGGCTGCTCATGCCAGATCACCTGGCGCAAATCCCGTCGATCGACCGGCTGCCCGCAAGTGCGGCACCTGTAGAAATGATCCTGCGATGACGGCGAATCTCCGCCGTGGCGCCGGCCGACGATCGGCGGCCCGAGATCAGAAAGCTTCGTCATAACGCTTCACACATACAATTTTGCTAAAATGTCCGGAACCGTTGGAGCCGTCTTGGCTTGAATCGCGGTTGTTGGGTGCTGTGCATGCGTAACGAAGATGTCCGGCTGAAGTTCATCAAGCCGATGGAGCCCGAGCGGTTTGACAATCCGCCGGCCGGCGCCGAGTGGAGCCACGAAATCAAATTCGACGGCTACCGGACGCAAGTGATCAAGGATGTCGACGGCATACGCCTCTACACGAAGAGCGGCATTGACTGGACGGCAAAATACCGGGCGCTCGCCACCGAAGCCGGAAAGCTGAACGCCGAAAGCTTCATCATCGAGGGCGAGACGATCGTGCTCAACGAGAAGGGCCTTTCGGACTTCCATGCGCTCCGCTCGGCCATCACCCGCCGACCGCAGGGTCTCTATCTCGTCACCTTCGACCTTCTCCTCCTCAACGGCCACGACCTGCGCGACATGCCGCTGAAGGACCGTCGCGAGGTGTTGCAGGCGCTTGTGCCGGCCGGCGGCCATATCCAGTTTTCCGAAGCGCTGCCGGGCACTGGCGACGCGGTCTACCATCTTGCCTGCGAAGCCAATCTCGAAGGCATCGTCTCGAAGCGGCTGGACAGCGCCTATCGCAGCGGGCCGACGACGATCTGGCGCAAGATCAAATGCTTCGACGAAAAGGTGATGGACATCATCGGCGTGCAGCGCGAACGCGGGAAGCCAGCCATGGTGCTGATGGCCGACAAGGGCCGCTACATGGGCGGCGCGTTCGTCACCTTCAAGGCGGACAAGCGCCAGGCGCTCTGGGACCGTGTGCAAGGCAAGGTCGGCGCGCCGCCGCCCAAGGGCCTCAAAAAGGAAAAGGCGGAGTGGCTGAAGCCCGGCCTTTCGGGCAGAGTGCGGTTCCTGAAGGGCGAAGAGATGCTTCGCCACGCAATGCTGAAGGATTTCTGGGAGGAAGATGATGGCGGTCGCTAAGAAGGACCAGGAGCGCGTCGCCTATGCCTGGATGTATGGCCACCAGGCGCGCAAGGACGGCAAGGAACGGACCGTGCCTGACTATTGGGCCGAGCATGCGGGAGCGTGGCTGCAGGGCTTTGACGGCGTGCCTATTGGGAGCGAGCCAAAGCCGGTGAGCGAGGGGCTGGAAGCCGAGCTTGACGAGAGCGCGGTAACCAAATCAGACTAGTAGTTGCCGTTCTTGTCGACCCTATCAACGAATGTCTGCAGCCCTGCGATCAACAGTCTAGCGCCTGCAGCGTGCAGAGAAAATGATTTCACGCCTTCGGCCGTTCGAAGACCAATTAGGCATTGAGTCGGCCGGCTTTTGTCGTCGATATCGATCTGCAACCCGTTGACCGCCGGGAGCATTTCATCCTTTGGCTTCTTCGCCATGCTTGCCTCACAAAAAGCGCTCGCCTTCGCCGCGGTGCTCGTAGCAAAACCAGTGAGATGGGCGCTTCGGCTTGGCAAAGCCCCAGCCGGCATCTTTGCCGCAGCCGGCATGCTCGCACACATGGCCAAGCGGGCCGCGCTCGCGCGGAATTGCCGGTTCGCCAGCGCCTATGGGTTCGTCGCTCATGGCGAAAAGATTCCACAAACCGGCTTGACGAGCAAGGAATTTGTTCTCATTTCGTTCATGTATGTCAGGAGAACGAACCATGCCCCGCAGGCGCCGCCATGACGATATCTCGGAAGGTCATCTCGCATCGATCGAGCAGCAGATGCACCGGCTTCGCAGCGCATTGGACAGCGCGCAGCTGTCGCTGACGCCATTCCGGCCGCACTATGATGCGATCACCGGTCTGAAACGGCACATGGTCGAGGCGATGAACCTGCTCATGGACCGCCCGATAGACTACGAGCGCCCGCACGCCGCGCCGATGTCAGGGCCCGGCCTGCCGCCGCCGAGTTCCAAGATAAGCTAATGCACCCGATTGGCCGGGCTCACACATGGCGATCGAGACGGTCAGGGACGTCTGGCAGGCGGGAGGCCGCATCCATTTCCGCTGCACCTGGGGCCGTCGGGCTGGGCTAAAGACAATTCGCGAGTGCGGCTTCCGCTATGATCTCGACCTTATGACGCTGATGATCACGCGCGGTCGCGCCTGCCTGATTTCAGATTTGCATCGGAAGGTGCGCTGCCCGATGTGCGGCTCGCACGACGTTGCGATCGGCATCTCATTGCCAGGCAACGCCGGCGCGGCGGCGATGTTGGGTCGGTGAAAACAGGCGCGGCAACGTTTTACAGAACCTCCGTAACCCATTGATTTGATTTGCGCGGATTTTGCTCTGTTTTACAGGCAAGTCGCTGGAATCGCTCTGAAAGGGCTAGCTTCCCAAGCTGAACGCGCGGGTTCGATTCCCGCTACCCGCTCCAGCTGGCGGGCAGGATTTGCGCCTCTTATTTGGGCGCGGCTGCGCTCCAACCGGCCTCCGGCTTGACCACAGCGGTCTCGTGCTTCTCCTGCCAGCCGTCTATGCCGGCGGGAAACCAGCCGACATTGGTGTAGCCTTTCATCACCAGCCGCTTGCCGGCGTTCCAACTGCCCCAGCATTGCGGGCGGCAGAAGGTCACGATCGGCCTGGCCTTGTCCTCCTGCGTCAGAGCCTCGATGCGGCGATAGAACATCTCCTCCTGCCCATCCCCGAGAGACGCCGCTCCGGCGCCCGGCATCCACACTGCCCCGGGCATTGAACGATGGGTTGGAAGCCAGAGCCCGTCCTTGGGGAAATCGTCCGGCTTCCTGTCAGCCGGACCGACATCGAGAAGGATCGGCTTCCTGGTCATCAGCGCCTCGAGGGCGGCGAGGTCGAGCACCCTTGCGCCTGAGAGCGTCGCCGGCGTCTCGCCATGCATCGGCCCACTCCACAAATCGCTGGGCTCTGCGACCGGATCGGCGCGAGCCATATTAGGGAGGAGCGCCACCACGGCAACGATGGCCGCCATCCTGGCAATTTCAACAATGGAACGCATCGCCGGGCCCGATCAGTTCATCGCAGCCGGCATGTCGAAACCCTGCTCCCAATGGCCATCCTTGGTGTCGGAAGCAACGACCTTCAGCGGCTCTCTCCCGTTCTGGACGAAGGAGAAAGTGATGACCGGATTGGTGGAGAGCGAGATATCGGCTTCGAGGTCGAACACCTTGGCATTGCCGGAGGAGACCGACATCTTGTCAATGTAGCGCGGCGGCGTGAAGTATTGCGTTATCGGGTTCTTCTGCATCCCGTTGAAATTGGGATGGCGGATCATGAGCGTCGCCTCTACCGGCTTGCCTGCCGCGGCGCCCTCGGCGAATTTCATCCGCATCTCGCCCATGCCCGCCATGGCCTTTTCGTCGCTCGCCGCAACCGGCGCCGAGCAGCCGCCGGAGGCCTTCACGAAGGCGGCCGTCTCGAAGAGCCTGCCGTCCTTGGTCTCCGCCACCGCGTGAACATTCGTGTAGGTATCGACCCTCACGCGCAACTGCACCGACCCGGCATCCGCCGCAGGACCGAAGGTGAATTTGGCCGCGAAAGGTGCCGGGTTGTCGTCGATGACCAGATAGACCGACTTGATCTCGTTCTTCTCGGGCATCGTCAGCGTCATCGGTACGAGCGCGGCGTCCTGCGCGCGCTTGGGCGCGTCGAGCTTGATCAGCGTTTCGGTCGGCTCGATCTTGCGGTCGCCGAACAGATACTGAGCGATCTGGTTCCAGCGTTCCTGCCGCTCAGGCTCCATGTTGACCGGCTCCGAGGCCGATGCTCGCGTGAGCGGCACCCCGGCAAGGACGGCGAGGCATATGGCAAGCGGCAGAATCTTCATGGTCTCCTCCTCGTCGGCCTACTCCCACTCAAGCTCCTTGTAGGCCTGGATGACATTGCGCTCGTTGTAGTCGTCGAACAGCACCCAGCGGTCCCGCTCCGATTGCGCGACGGAGCGGGCGGCATCCTCGATCGAAACGCCCGAGGCTATCGCCTTGCGCGTGCCGTCGCTCAAGGTGGACAAGTAACGTGTCAGGTCAGCCATGGCGGGAGCCATATCCACGATCGGCGGGCCATGGCCCGGCACGGCTCGAGACGCGCCGAGCGTCTTGAGCTTGTCGAGTTCGGCGAGCCATCCCGGCAAGCTGCCGTCAAGCGAAGGAACCCGGTTTACGAAAAGCAGGTCGGCCGGGAAGAGCAACCCGGTCTCGACATCCAGCATCGACAGGTCGCAATCCGTATGGGCCGTCGCGTGCGCGCTCAGCCGGACAATGCGGCCCCCCAGGTCGATTTCCGCGCCGTCCTTCACCTCCTGGGTGGGATAGACAACACTGCCGGCGCTCTCGGCGCCGAGGATCTCCGCAAGTCGCTTCTGGTAGAACTCGCCGCGCGCCTCCAGCGCCGACCGCAGCGCGTGGTGTCCGACAAAGGCCGGCCGGTCCGCGGCGAAGGCCGCCGCGCCGAAAGAATGATCCGGGTGCACATGGGTGATCAGAACATGGCGGATGGGCTTGTCCGTACGCTTCCTGATCTCGGCCCTCAGCCACTCGCCATCCGTGAGGCTGCCGCCGGAATCGGTGACCAGCACGCTATCGCGCCCGACGACAAAGCCGATGTTCGCAATGCCTCCGTGGTTGGCGGCCGCGGCTTCCTCGTGCGGGGCTGCGCGAATGAAAATACCCGGCCCCACCTCCGTCATGGTCGCGGCAGCGGTGCTGCTCGGCAAACAGCAGAGGCAGAATCCGCCGATCAGCGCGGCGCGTCGTGACATCTGAAGGGCCGACACAGCCCCGATGCCGGGCTGGCCTGACACATCCTTCAAAAAGGACGAAATATGCATATGCGCGTATAGCATGCCGGCTCGCAGCCGGCATATTGGCCAAAATGCCAACTGACGAGACAAGGCGCGAGCGACAGGCAGATCGCCGGATGCCGGCGCCGGCAAGGGTGATGACGGTCTACATCAAGGAAACTCGGATCTTGCGCAGATGCGCAAGATCCGAGCTCAACGTACCCCGGCGAGTGACGCCGTTACAGCCAGACATTGATCCAGAAGCGCTCACGCCGGCAGCGGCGGCGCCAACGGCCATGATGCCAGTAGCGGCGGCAGACATGCCTCCAGCCCCGCCGGCGACCGCGACGACGGTGGCGCCAGCGCCAATTCCCGTGTCCGTGACGGCGATGGTGACGATGGTGCGACACCAATTCCACTTCAGCCGGATCCTCGCCATCGAAGACCGCGTTTTCCGGCTTGTCGAGCTCGTCCAGAATTCCGTTACCGGCGGGAATACCGGCAACGGCCTTGCTGGGTCCGGCAAGGCTTGCAAGTGCCGCCGCCCCCGCAACGCCAAGCATTCCAGTCAGAAACAATCGACGTTCCATCAAAACCTCCCGAGCTGTTGAGCATCGGCAGCTCTTCCCTCACCCGCAACGGGCTCCAGCGAGCGGCCGATCGGTTTGAACGTACAAGTAGCATTGTCGTTCCATTACCCCACTTCGCGCAAGATGAAGTCGTGCAACATTTTCGCGGCCGGCGAGAGCACGCGATTCTTGACCGTGATCAGGCTGTAGGGCCGGACTTCGATATCGAACTCGGTCTGCACGACGTCGATAGCGCCGGCCAGCCCGTCGCCGCCTTGAATGAACTTCGCGACCTGGATCGAGACCGGCGCGATGGCGTCGGACTGCGCCACCATCACCAAGGTGAGCAGGAGCGAAGAGGTGTTGAGGATACGGTCGGGAAGCGGAATGTCACGGTTCAAGAAGTTGCTTTCCATCGCCTGGCGCAGCGGCGAGCCGCCGGACTGGAACACCCAATCATAGCCCGCCGTTTCTTCCAGCCGCACCATCTTGCCGCTCGCCAAGGGGTGGCCGCGGCGCACGATGAGGCAGGCCTTCTCGACGCCGATGACGCGCGATTCGAAGAGCCGCGGATTGAGGTCGTCGGGGATGCGGGCGATGATGAAGTCGTGGCGCGACGCGATCAGTTCGCGGGCGAGCACGTTCGAGGTCTCGACCTGCATGGTGATCTCGATGCGCGGGTAGATGCGGCGGATCTCGCGGATCGCCGGCACAGCCAATTCGATCGCCGGCGCCGTCACCGCGCCGAGGAACACCGAGCCGCCCTTGCCGGCCTTGAGCTCGGAAATCTCGCGGTCGGCCTCGCGCATCTCGAGCAGGATCGAGCGGGCGCGGCGGGCGAGAGCCTGGCCGTAGGGGGTCAGCGTCACGCCGCGCGGCAGGCGCTCGCACAACTTGACGTCGAGCACCGCTTCCATCTCGGCGATCATGCGTGAGGCGGCCGGCTGGGAGATGTTCATGACCTGGGCGGCGGCGCTCACCCGTCCGTGATCGTCAAGCGCTGTGATCATGCGCATGTGGCGAAGGCTGAGGCCGCTGCGCAGCAGGGTCTCGCCGTCTCCCGGCAATTTCTCGTAACTGCCTGAAATCGCTTCTGGATCGCGTAGTGCCGCCATGGATTGAAGCCTCTCCGCCGTGTTTCCATCTGCCGTTTTATCTATACCGGTTTCGATATAGCAACCAGCAAAGATCGCATTTGACAGTTATGTCAAAGGAACCCACCCTTCGTGCGTTCCGAGGCGCAGGGGTCGGTAACGAGCAAATTCGTATCGATTGAAACTGCGTCGCGGGACCGATTGGGAGGATACCGGAGATCGATAAAGCCGACAGTTGCGCGCCTGCGCATCTGCTCGACTGCGCGGCCCGCGAAGCCCCGAGGTGTCGCGTCCATCAACCAGGGAGAGTAATGTGAAGATCATCAAGACGCTGGCCGCCATCGCGGCCCTTGGCATTGCCGCCACGACCTATTCGGCGCATGCCGCCGACAAGGGTCTCGTCGGCGTGCTGATGCCCACCAAGACCTCGCAGCGCTGGATCAACGACGGCGACGCCGTCAAGTCCCAGCTCGAAGCGCTCGGCTACACCGTCGACCTGCAGTATGCGCAGGATGACATCCCGAACCAGCTCAGCCAGCTGGAAAACGAAATCACCAAGGGCCCGAAGGCGCTGATCATCGCTTCGATCGACGGCACCACCATGGCCGACGCGCTGCAGAAGGCCAACGACGCCGGCGTCGTCGTCGTCGCCTATGACCGCCTGATCAAGAAGACCAAGAATGTCGACTACTACACCACTTTCGACAATTTCGGCGTCGGCGTGATCCAGGCGAATTCGCTGGTCAAGGGCCTCAAGGAGCGTTTCCCGAACACCAAGCCGTGGAATGTCGAGCTGTTCGGCGGCTCGCCGGACGACAACAACGCCTTCTTCTTCTACAATGGCGCGATTTCCGTCCTGCAGCCGCTGATCGATGACGGCTCGATCAAGATCAAGTCCGGCCAGACCGGCATGGACAAGGTCGGTACGCTGCGCTGGCTCGCCGCCACCGCCCAGGCTCGCATGGACAATCTGCTTTCCGCCAACTACTCGGACGGCAGCCGCGTCGATGGCGTTCTGTCGCCCTATGATGGCCTGTCGCGCGGCATCACCGCCTCGCTGCGCGCCGTCGGCTACGGTACGGATGCACAGCCCTGGCCGATCGTGACCGGCCAGGACGCAGAGACCGCCTCGGTCAAGCTGATCATCTCGGGCGAGCAGTACTCGACGGTGTTCAAGGATACCCGCGAACTGGCCAAGGCCACCGTGCAGCTGGTCGACAAGGTGCTCTCCGGCGGCAAACCCGATGGCCTCGACGAAAAGACCTACAACAACGACGTCAAGGTCGTTCCCTCGATCCTGCTGACGCCGCATGAGGTCGACAAGTCGAACTACCAGGCGCAGGTGGTCGACTCCGGCTACATCAAGGCCGACGAGCTGAAGTAATACAGCCTCAAAGGAAGGGGTCCTGCGCGACGCAGGGCCCCTTTTCGTTCACAAGCGACCCCGGTATTGTCTTGCCGGCTTCTGCAGCGTCACGCGCCGAACCGAAAACGCGAAGCCCGCCGCAGTGTATTGATTTCGCGCATAGGCCTTTCCACAATCGATGCCGATTTGGGAGCCGTGCGCCAGGGAGCAGATCCTGATGGCCTCGACGATTTTGGAGATGCGCGACATCACCAAGACGTTCCCCGGCGTGAAGGCGTTGTCGAACGTCAACCTCAGCGTCGAGGAAGGTGAGATCCACGCCATCGTCGGCGAGAACGGCGCCGGCAAGTCGACGTTGATGAAGGTGCTGTCGGGCGTCTATCCATCCGGCACCTATGACGGCCAGATCATCTTCCGCGGCCAGGAATGTAACTTCAAGGGCATTCACGACAGCGAGCATATCGGCATCGTCATCATCCACCAGGAGCTCGCCCTGGTGCCGATGCTGTCGATCACGGAAAACATCTTCCTCGGCAACGAGCATGCCAGCTACGGCGTCATCGACTGGGACGCCAACGAAACGCGCACGGCCGCCCTGCTCAAGAAAGTCGGGCTCAACGAGGACCCCAAGACGCTGATCACCAATATCGGCGTCGGCAAGCAGCAGCTGGTCGAGATCGCCAAGGCGCTCAGCAAGGAAGTGAAGCTCTTGATCCTCGACGAGCCGACCGCCTCGCTCAGCGAAAAGGACAGCCAGGCGCTGCTCGACCTCCTGCTCGAGTTCAAGCGCCAGGGCATGACCTCGATCCTGATCTCGCACAAGCTGAACGAAGTGAACCGGGTCGCCGACAAGGTGACGGTGATCCGCGACGGGCGCACCATCGAGACCCTGCCGAGGAAAGATATCTCGGAAGACCGCATCATCACCTCGATGGTCGGCCGCTCGCTCGACGACCGCTATCCGCCGCGCGAGCCGCAGATCGGCGAGATCATCTTCGAGGTCAAGGACTGGTCGGTGTACCACCCGATCCATGCCGAGCGGCAGGTGATCAAGAACATCAACCTCAATGTGCGCAAAGGCGAGGTGGTCGGCATCGCCGGACTGATGGGCGCCGGCCGCACCGAATTCGCGATGAGCCTGTTCGGCCGCTCCTACGGCCGGCATATCAGCGGAGAGGTGTCGCTCCGAGGCAAGCCTATCGACCTCTCGTCAGTGAGCAAGGCGGTGGCAGGTGGCATCGCCTATGTCACCGAGGACCGCAAGACCTACGGCCTCAACCTCATCGACCACATCAAGCACAATGTGACTTTGGCCAATCTGGGCGGCGTTTCGAGCCGCGGCGTCATCGACGACATGCGCGAGATGAGCGTCGCCAACGACTATCGCAAGAAGACCAACATCCGCGCCTCCAGCGTCTATCAGTTGACCGGCAACCTCTCGGGCGGCAACCAGCAGAAGGTGGTGCTGTCGAAATGGCTGTTCGCCGATCCGGAGGTTTTGATCCTCGACGAGCCGACCCGCGGCATCGACGTCGGCGCCAAGTACGAAATCTACACGATCATCGCGCGCCTCGCCGCCGAGGGCAAAGCGATCATCGTCATCTCGTCGGAAATGCCTGAATTGCTCGGTATCTCCGACCGCATCTATGTCATGAACGAAGGGCGTATCGTCGGCGAAATGGCGGCGAGCGACGCAAGCCAGGAAAAAATCATGCGCGCCATCGTTCGGGGAGAAGGAAAAGCATCATGAGCACAGACAGCGCTCCCGCGCCGCAAAGCGGCGTCGCCGAGGACGTCAAGCAGGGACAGCGCGTCGCCGTCTCGGCGCTGACGACGAACCTGCGCGAATATGGCCTGATCATCGCGCTGATCGTCATCATGCTGTTCTTCCAGTACACGACGTCGGGAACACTGTTCAAACCGGTGAACCTCAGCAACCTGGTGCAGCAGAACTCGTTCATCATCGTGATGGCGCTCGGCATGCTGCTGGTGATCGTCGCCGGCTATATCGACCTCAGCGTGGGATCGGTCGCCGGCTTCATCGGCGCGCTCGCGGCGATGATGATGGTGATCTGGCCGCTCGGGATATTCTCGAATCCGCTGGTGGTCTCGATCGTCTGCCTGATCGTCGGCGGCCTCATAGGCGCGGCGCAGGGTTACTGGATCGCCTATCACCGGATACCGAGCTTCATCGTGACGTTGGCCGGCATGCTGATCTTCCGCGGCATCTGCCAGGCGCTGCTTGGCGGCGGCTCCTCGGTCGGCCCGCTGCCGGACAGCTTCAAGGCGCTGAGCTCCGGCTTTATCCCGGACGTCATCGGCCCGCTCGTGCTGATCCCGCCGACGGTGAATGCCGCCGGCAAGACCATCCTGGGCAGTGGGCTTACGCTGCATATGACGACCATCGTGCTCGGCCTGATCGCGGTGCTCGCCTACGCCTATTTCGGCTTCAGGACACGGCGCAAGCGCGAGCGCCATGGCTATGAGGCGGAGCCCTTCCCGCTGTTCGTCATCAAGACGCTGGTCGGCAGCGCGCTGGCGCTGTTCCTGGTGTTCCAGTTCGCGAGCTACCGGGGCCTGCCGGTCGTGCTCCTGGTGATGGGCGTGCTGATCTCGCTGTTCGTCTTCGTCACCAAGCGCATGACCATCGGACGCCGCATCTATGCGATGGGCGGCAACGCCAAGGCCGCGCAGCTGTCGGGCATCAACACCGAAAGGCTGACGCTGCTCGTCTTCATCAACATGGGCGTGCTGTCGGCGCTGGGCGGCCTGATCATCGCCGCGCGCCTCGGCCAGGCCGTGCCGGCCGCCGGTCTCGGCTCAGAGCTCGACGTCATCGCGGCCGTCTTCATCGGCGGCGCCTCGGCAATGGGCGGCGTCGGCCAGGTAATCGGCGCCGTGGTCGGTGGTTTCATCATGGGCGTGATGAACAACGGCATGTCGATCATGGGCGTCAATGTCGACTGGCAGCAGGTGGTCAAAGGCCTGGTGCTGCTCGGCGCCGTGATCTTCGACGTTTACAACAAGAACAAGGCTTAAGGGCCGGAACAAAGTTCAGGAGGCATACGGGTTTCAGATCGCGAAGCTGCCGGCAACCCGTCGGCATCAAGAAGTCCCGACAAGGACCAGGCTCGCGAGCGCAATCCGGACGAAGAATTTCAACCGTGTCGTGGATCGCTCCACGCCACGCCGGGTAAGGCTTGCCCCGCAGGCAGCCGCTAAATGAGAGAGGATTCGAAACATGCTGATCTCCCAGATCCTCGACGACGCCGAGACGATCCGCGTCGTCGCCCGCAATGGCGGCGGCAAGACCAGGGTCATCAACGGCGCGCGCAGCGTCTATTCGCTGGCGATGGAGGCCGCGCGGACCGGCACGGGGCTCGAAGCGCTGATCGAACGCAAAGGCTATGGCGAGACGGTCGATCTCGATGCCGCCTACAAGAGGGGCAGGCTGGTCTCGCCGATCAACCATCCGGACCCCGCGCATCTGCACCTCACGGGCACCGGCCTGACGCATCTCGGTTCCGCGGCGACGCGCGATTCCATGCACAAGAAGCTCAATGACGGCGAAGAGCAGCTCACCGATTCCATGAAGATGTTCCGCATGGGGCTCGAAGGCGGCAAGCCGGCCAAGGGACAGGCCGGCGTGCAGCCGGAATGGTTCTACAAGGGCAATGGCACGATGGCGGTGGCGCCCGGCGCGCCTCTGGTGTCGCCGGCCTTCGCGCAGGACGGCGGCGAGGAGCCGGAGATCGCCGGCATCTATGTGATCGGCGACGACGGCGCGCCGTTCCGCGTCGGCTTTACGCTGTCGAACGAGTTCTCCGACCATGTGACGGAGCGGGTGAACTATCTGTTCCTCGCCCATTCCAAGCTGCGCAACGCCTCGTTCGGCCCCGAGATCCTGATCGGCGACCTGCCTGCCGACATCCGCGGCGCATCGCGCATCTGGCGCAACGGCAAGCTGTTGTGGGAAAAGCCGTTTCTCTCAGGCGAAGCGAACATGTCGCACACCATCGCCAATCTCGAGCACCACCATTTCAAATATTCGGCCTTCCGCCAGCCGGGCGACGTGCATGTGCATATGTTCGGCACCGCGACGCTCTCCTTCGCCGACGGCATCAGGACCGAGGCCGGCGACACGTTCGAGATCGATGCGCAGGATTTCGGCCTGCCGCTGCGCAACCCGCTGGAGATCGAAAAGCCGGTGAAGGTGGCGGTGAAGGCGCTGTGAGGTAGCGCCAGGCCTGGAGGATAAATGGATCGCAAGCGGATCGGCATTGTCTTGATGGGGGTGATGCTTGCCCTCGCCTGCACTTCCTCCGCGGCTTACGGCGCCGCGAAATGCAGCCCGCAGTCCTACCGCCAAGCTCAAGCGACGATGACGAGCCGGCTTCTGGCCACCGGTTACTCGAAGCCGCAAGCGATCTTTCTGATGCGCAACGCGGATCGCATGACGTCGGCGCTGCGCGCCGACCAGCTAAACGACAAAGCCAGGGCCTGCGGTATCGACTCCGCGCGAGCCTATGTGCTCGCATGCCTCGACAAGCAGTTGTTCCCGTTAAGCGCGGGCCCAGGCTCACCGCTTGATGAAACTAAGCAGACCAAAGGATTTTGGGGCAGAAAGCGCCTGACTGAACGCGAGCTGCTCTTTGTCAGCGACTTCCATGCCTGCCTTGGCGCGGCGAAAGAATTTCTGTTTCGCGGCTGACAAGGCCAGCGGATCAGCGCGCGGCGCGGAAATGCTTGGAGAGCTTGAGGCCCTGCGCCTGATAGTTCGATCCTAGATCGGTGCCGTAAAGCGCCTGCGGCCGCTTCAGCATGTGCTCGTAGACGAGACGGCCGACGATCTGGCCGTGGTCGAGGATGAACGGCACCTCGTGGCTGCGCACTTCGAGCACGGCGCGGCTGCCGGTGCCGCCGGCGGCGGAGTGGCCGAAGCCCGGATCGAAGAAGCCGGCATAGTGGACGCGGAATTCGCCGACCAGCGGATCGAAGGGCGTCATCTCGGCGGCGTAGAGCGGCGGCACGTGCACCGCCTCGCGCGAGACCAGGATGTAGAACTCGTCCGGATCGAGCACCAGCTCGCCGGCGCCGCTCTTGTAGATCGGCTCCCAGAAATCGACGACATCCTGCGCGGCGCGCTTGTCGACATCGACCAGGCCGGTGTGGTGCTTGCCGCGATAGCCGACAAGGCCGTCCTTATCGCCGTCGAGGTCGATGGAGAGCGCGATGCCGCCGCCGGAAATGTTGGGCGGCTCGGTGGCGACCAGCATCTCGGCGCGGTGCAGGTCGCGCAGCTCGTTCTCCGAGAGCAACGCGTTACCAGTGCGGAAACGGATCTGCGATAGCCGCGAGCCGGCGCGCACGACGATCGGGAAGGTGCGCGGGCTGACTTCGAGATAGAGCGGCCCACGATAGCCGGCGGCGATCTTGTCGAACTCGTGGCCGCGATCGGTCATGACGCGGGTGAAGATGTCGAGCCGGCCGGTCGAGCTCTTCGGATTGGCCGAGGCCGATACGTTCGCCGGCAGCGCCAGGCTTTCGAGCAGCGGCACTATGTAGACGCAGCCCGTTTCCAGCACCGCGCCCCCGGTGAGATCGATCTCGTGCAGCTTCAGCCGCTCGAGCTTGTCGGCGACCAAGTGGTCCGGACCAGGCAGGAAGGAGGCGCGCACGCGAAACGCCTTGTCGCCGAGCCTGAGATCGAGGCTGGCCGGCTGGATCTGATCGGCATCGAGGGCGCGCGGCGACTTCAGCGCACCGGACTGGAACAGCGCGGAAATATCCTGGTCGGGGAGAATGCCTGTCTGCCGCAAAGTCTTACTCCGCTCTGCTGGTACAAACCTCTTAATGGAGCCGGCAATTGACGCAAGCGCGGCGCTCATTTAAAGGGTCGTTATCCCGTGGTGATTTGGCCGGTCGGCTTGCAGCCACGTAAAACAAGTCGCTAAAGGACCGTCGAGCCGCAAGGCTATATGGACCGGTTGCGACTTCGCGGCCGGTTTTTTTGTGTCTGGAAGCAGGGCTATGAGCACCAAGAAGCGTAACTGGAAACCTCAAACGGCACTCGTGCATGGCGGAACGCTGCGTTCGCAGTACGGCGAGACCGCCGAGGCGATGTATCTCACGCAGGGCTATGTCTACGAAACGGCGCAGGCCGCGGAAGCCCGCTTCAAGGGCGAGGAGCCGGGTTTCATCTATTCGCGCTACGCCAACCCGACCGTCGATATGTTCGAAAAGCGCATGTGCGCGCTGGAAGGCGCCGAGGATGCCCGCGCCACCGCCTCCGGCATGGCCGCCGTTTCCGCCGCCCTGCTCTGCAGCGTCAAGGCCGGTGATCATATCGTTGCGGCGCGCGCGCTGTTCGGTTCCTGCCGCTGGGTGGTCGAGACGCTGGCGCCGCGCTACGGCATCCAGGCGACGCTGGTCGACGGCACCGACATCGCCAATTGGGAAAAGGCGGTAAGGCCGAACACCAAGCTGTTCTTCCTGGAAAGCCCGACCAATCCGACGCTGGAAGTGGTCGATATCGCCGCGGTCGCCAAGCTCGCCAATTCGATCGGCGCGCGCGTGATCGTCGACAATGTCTTTGCAACGCCGCTGCAGCAGAAGCCCTTGCTGCTCGGCGCCCATATCGTCGTCTATTCGGCGACCAAGCATATAGACGGCCAGGGCCGCTGCCTCGGCGGCGTCATCCTGTCGGACAAGAAATGGATCGACGAGAACCTGCACGACTATTTCCGCCACACCGGCCCGAGCCTGTCGCCCTTCAACGCCTGGACGCTACTGAAGGGCCTGGAGACGCTGCCGCTGCGGGTGCGCCAGCAGACCGAGAGCGCCGGCAAAATCGCCGATTTCCTGGCCGGACGGCCGGAGATCGCACGCATCATCTATCCGGGCCGCGCCGATCATCCGCAGGCGGATGTCGTGAAGAAGCAGATGTCGGGCGGCTCGACGCTGATCTGCCTCGACGTCAAGGGCGGCAAGCAGGCGGCCTTCGCCTTGCAGAACGCGCTCGACATCGTGCTGATCTCGAACAATCTCGGGGACGCCAAGAGCCTGATCACCCATCCGGCGACGACGACCCACAAGAACCTGAGCGACGACGCGCGGGCAGAGCTGGGCATCGGGCCAGGCACGCTCAGGCTCTCCGTCGGCCTTGAGGACGCCGACGATCTGCTGGAGGACATCGAGCAGGCGCTGAAGGCGGCCAAATAGAAAGCCACTGCCAGTCGCGGCCTGAGCCTTCCAGAGCCGCAATCCCGGGCGGAAAAGCGCCACACACTTTTCCTGGAATTGCTTCAGGCGAGCTCTTCCAGTTCGGTCATCGCCTTGGTGCGGATGGTCATGGCGTTGCCGCGCCATTCCACGGCGCCGCCGAACCAGGCGCGCGCCCAGATGGCGGGCAGCATGAAGTCGCGCGCGATCATCGCGGTGACGCTGCGCGGCGACAGGTACCAGCCCTTGGCCGACGCCAGCAGGCATTCCGGCAAATAGGCGATCGCCAGCACGCATAAAGCCGTGCCGGGCAGGCTGACGCCGGCGCCTGCCGCGGCAACCAGCGCCAGCAGCAGCGCCATCGCCGCACCGGTCAGGATCTCCGGCGCGAAGAACAGCGGGAAGGTGACCCGGCGCAGCCGCGCCCAGCGCGCCTGGCGCGACCAGATTTCGGCGCGCGAACGCTGGCCGAGCGGCTGCTCGAAAGGCGAGGCGACGAGATTGACGCGCAAGCCCAGGCTGTTGACCAGCTTGGTGGCGGCCGCGTCCTCGGCGATCTCGGCGGCCAAAGCCTGGATGCCGCCATTGGCGTCCAGCATCGGCTTGTTCCACAGCATGCTCTTGCCCTGGGCGAAGCCAAGGCCGAGCGCCTCGCCGGCATATTGCCAGCGCGCCTGCAGGGTGTTGAGAAACGCGCATTCGACTTCGGCCCAAAACCCGTCCGGCCGCGAGCCGATCGGCGTCGAGCAGACGAGGCCGGTATCCGCGCGCCACGCCGCCATCAGCTGCTGGACATAGTCCCTCGGCATCAGCACGTTGGAATCGGCGAGGACGACCCAATCGTGCCGCGCCGCCTGCCAACCCTTGACGCAGTTGTTGAGCTTGGGATTGGCGCTGATGCGGTCGTCTCCTATCAGCAGCCGCGCCGGAACCTTCGGGTAGCGCGCGATCGCCGCATTGACGAGCCTGACGACCGGGTCTTCGGCGTGCGCGACGCAGAAGATCAGCTCATAGCGGGGCCAGTCGAGCGAGAAGGCGCGCTGCAAGGTCTCCTGCGCGAACGGCTCGACGCCGCGCAAGGGAACGATGATCGAGACCGGCTGGGTGCCTGCTGCGGGCGGCGCAATGACACGCCGCCGTCTGAGCCGCGACGAGGCGAGCAGGATGCTGGCGAGATTGGATAGGAGAAGGGCTGACGAAGCCAGGCCGGCTGCGATAGTCGGTTCCATCGAGATCTGGTCACTCCCGACAGGGCGTTTCACCGTTTCAGCGAAAACGGCGAACCGCTCTATCTCTTTGTTTTCACGCGATCCCGGACGGGAAACCGCTCACACTTTTCCTGCAATTGCTTCAGGCCACAGCGGCCGTTTCATCCGTCGACAGAATGTCCGAGTCGCCCGGCACGGTTTGTGCACACCAACATTGTCATGTGTCACTTAAATGACATTGTTTTTCGGCACCTGCGCCTACAAGGCTGGCAGGACGGTCGGCGCTGCGCGTCAAACAGCGAAGCGCGACGAATGTTCCGCGGCGGCAACCGGAGTGGCCCATGTATCGCGCAGTGACGCGCAACATCGAAGTCCTGGTCAGGCCCTTCTATCTGGAGGACCGCTCCGATCCGTCCGAGAACCGCTATGTCTGGGGCTACCAGGTGACGATCGACAACCGTTCCGATGAATTCGTGCAACTTCTGTCGCGCTACTGGCATATCACCGACGGGCGAGGCCGGGTCGAGGAGGTGCGCGGCGCCGGCGTCGTCGGCGACCAGCCGGAACTCAATCCCGGCGACAGCTATCAGTACACCTCAGGCTGCCCGCTCTCGACGCCGTCGGGCATCATGGTCGGCCACTACACGATGCGCAACGGCCGCGGCGAGACGTTCGATATCGCCATTCCGGCTTTCTCGCTCGACATGCCGGGGACGAGGCGCACGGTGAATTAAAGAACTCGAGTTCCTAGCCCCACGAAGTGGGGAGAGGAACCGGAGCTTTCTTACTTCACGAATTCGGCCGGATCGAAGTCGTATTGCGTCGAGCAGAACTCGCAGGCGACATGGATGCCGCCGTCCTCGGTCGAGTCCTTGATCTCCTGCGCCGAAAAGCCTTCGAGGATGCCGTGGATCTTCTCGCGCGAGCAGGAGCACTGGTCGGCGACCGGCACGCCGCGGAAGACGCGCACGCCGTGTTCGTGGAACAGCCGGTAGAGCAGCCGCTCGGCGCCCACCGTCGGGTCGATCAGCTCGGTCGGCTCGATAGTGCCGAGCAGCGCCAGCAATTCCTGCCAGGAATTGTCGGCCGGCTGATGCGTAACGTCCCGCGGATCGCCGTCGCCGCCCGAAATGTCGGGCACGCGCATGCGCTCCGGCGCCTGCGGCAGGAACTGCGCCAGGATGCCGCCGGCGCGCCACTGCTCGCGCGCGCCGGCCGGGCCGGGCGTGACCAGCTTGGCGACCGACATCTTGATCTCAGTCGGGATCTGCTCCGACTGCCGGAAATAGGTGCGCGCGGCATCCTCCAGCGAGGTGCCGTCGAGCTGCACGATGCCCTGGTAGCGCTGCGTATGCGCGCCCTGGTCGATGGTCAAAGCCAGCACGCCGTCGCCAAGCAGCACCTGCTGCGAGGTCTCGCCGGCGGCGATCAGCGCCTGCAGCCGGTCGGCATCGAAGCGCGCATAGGCGCGCAGCGCATCCGGCGTGCTGAAGTCAGCCACCAGCATATCGACCGGACCGTCGGTGCGGGTCTGCAGGATGAACTTGCCTTCGAACTTCAGCGAGGTGCCGAGCAGCACGGTGAGCACGCAGGCTTCCGCCAGCAGGCGGGCGACCGGCTCGGGATAATCGTGGCGGCTCAAGATGGCGTCGAGCATCGGCCCGAGCTGCACGGTGCGACCGCGCACATCGAGCGGCGCGACCTCATAGGGCACGACGTGATCGTCGCCGGCGAAGCCGAATTCACCGAGTTGGGGTTTATGCTCAGCCAAGGTATGGGTTTCCAACATGACAAAACTCCGGGGCGCAGCCATGCAACCCGATGAGCCGCATGCGTCGAAGCGCGTTCAATTTACGTGATGGCCCGCAAATAGGCATCACATATCCCCGGATCAAGTTTACACCGATCGGGCCGGAGCCATCGGGTCGGCCCTTCTCAAGCGCCCAGGCACCAGGCCAGCACCGCCTTCTGGGCGTGCAGCCGGTTCTCGGCCTCGTCGAAGACCACCGAATGCGGCCCGTCGATCACCTCGTCGGTGACCTCCTCGCCGCGATGCGCGGGCAGGCAGTGCATGAACAACGCATCGGGCTTGGCCTTGGCCATCAGCGCCGCATTAACCTGATAGGGCAGGAAGACGTTGTGGCCACGGGCGCGATGCTCCTGGCCCATCGAGACCCAGCTGTCGGTGACGACGCAGTCGGCCTGGTCGACGGCCTCTTCGGCGGACCTGGAAAACCTGACCTTGCCGCCATTGGCCTTCGACCAGTCGACATATTTCTCGAAAGGCTCGCTGCCTTCGGGCACCGCGACATTGAGATTGAAGCGGAACCGTGCCGAGGCTTCGAGCAGCGAATGCAGCACATTGTTGCCGTCGCCGGTCCAGGCGAAGGTCTTGCCGGCCACCGGACCGCGATGCTCCTCATAGGTCATGATGTCGGCCATGAGCTGGCAGGGATGCGTGTCGTCGGTCAACCCGTTGATGACCGGAACGGTGGCGTTTCCGGTGAGCTCCAGCAGCCGGTCATGCGAGGTGGTGCGGATCATGATGGCGTCGACGTAGCGCGACAGCACTTTTGCTGTGTCGGCGATGGTCTCCGAACGGCCGAGCTGCATCTCGGTGCCGGTCAGCATGATGGTCTCGCCGCCGAGTTGGCGCATGCCGACGTCGAAGGACACGCGCGTGCGCGTCGACGGCTTGTCGAAGATCATGGCCAGCACCTTGCCGTCGAGCGGTTTGGAACGCTCACCCGCCTTGAGCCTGGTCTTTCGCGCCATCGCGTCGTCCAGCATGATGCGCAGGTCGCCCGCGGAAACGGCGGATAGATCGGTGAAGTGGCGAACACTCATCGGCAGGTTTCCAGAAATTATTTCGCGGCTTCGGCCGCAATCGCGTCGGTCAGCCCCTTGGCGCCGGCGCGAATGCGCTCCAGCGCCTCGCCGATCTCCCCGTCGGCAACGGTGAGCGGCGGCAGGAGGCGGATGACATTGTCGCCTGCCGGCACGGCAAGCAGGTGCTGGTCGCGCAGCGCCATGTTCACCTTGGTGTTTGGCATGGCGCATTTCAGGCCGAGCATCAGGCCGGTTCCCCTGATGCCCTCGATGACATCGGGAAACTCGTCCGCGACCCCAGCCAGCCCCTGTTTCAGAAGCAGCGCCTTGCGCTGCACGTCCTCGAGGAAGCCATCGGCCAGAACCACGTCGAGCACCGCGTTGCCGACCGCCATCGCCAGCGGATTGCCGCCGAAGGTGGTGCCGTGCACGCCGGCCGTCATGCCGGCCGCCGCCTCATCCGTGGCAAGGCAGGCGCCCATCGGGAAGCCGCCGCCGATGCCCTTGGCGATCGCCATCAGGTCGGGCGTGACGCCGGCCCATTCATGCGCGAACAGCTTGCCGGTGCGGCCGATGCCGCACTGGACTTCGTCGAAGATCAAAAGCAGGCCATGCTGGTCGCAAAGCTGCCGCAGCCGCTTCAGCGATTGCGTCGGCACCGGGCGGATGCCGCCCTCGCCCTGCACCGGTTCGATCAGGATCGCCGCGGTCTCCGGCGTGATCGCCTTTTCGGCCGCGTCGATGTCGTCATAAGCGACCTGGTCGAAGCCTTCGACCTTCGGGCCGAAGCCTTCGAGATACTTGTACTGGCCGCCGGCGGCGATCGTCGCCAGCGTGCGGCCATGGAAGGCACCCTCGAAGGTGATGATGCGGAAACGCTCGGGATGGCCCTTGACGAACTGATAGCGCCTGGCCGTCTTGATGGCGCATTCCAGCGCCTCGGCGCCCGAATTGGTGAAGAACACCTTGTCGGCAAAGGTGGCATCGACCAGCCGCTCGCCCAGCCGGCGCTGTTCCGGGATCTCGTATAGATTGGAGACGTGCCAGAGCTTGGCGGCCTGTTCGGTGAGCGCTGCGACCAGATGCGGATGGCTGTGGCCCAACGAATTCACCGCAATACCGCCCGCGAAGTCGAGATATCGCTCGCCCTTGTCGGTGACCAGCCAGGTCCCCTCCCCGTGGTCGAAAGCCAGGGGTGCGCGAGCAAAGGTCTCGTAAAGCGCCGAACCGCTCATTATATGCGTCTCCGGAACCGGAAAATCAAAAAAGCCGCCAATGCGGCGGCCTTTGCGGCTTATCATGTTTTTCGGCCATGAAGTCAACGAAAACGTCACGCAGAAGCGCGTGGCCAACCCCCGACGTCACGCCGGCTCATGAGTAGACCGGCAAGTTGGGGAAAACCGAAAAAACCGAATCGTGTTGCCCTGGGGACTCTTGTCACCGAGTCAGCGCATAAGGTATTTGTAGTCGAGAAATAACTAGATTTCGTGCGGCGGACCTAAATCACCCGATATATGTGGTGTTGTTTGCCCGGCGGGAGCCGGGTCGGGAATGGATTCTGACTACGCACGCCTCAGCAGGAGCGCGGCCCCATGAATTGGACTGACGAGCGGGTAGAACTTCTCAGGAAATTGTGGTCGGAGGGTCTGAGCGCCAGCCAGATTGCCGCACAGCTTGGCGGAGTGAGCCGCAACGCCGTCATCGGCAAGGTGCATCGCCTGAAGCTGTCGGGCCGCGGCCGCGCGACGGCCGCCCCGGCGCGCCAGAAGAAGACGACGCAAGGCGCCTCGATGCAGAAATCGGTGACACGCGCCGCAAGCGCCACACGGCATGTGACGGCCACCATCGGCGCCACCGCGCTGCAGGTGCAGTTCGACGCCGAGCCGGTCGCGCGTCATTACCTCCGCCCGGTCGAGAACGTCGTGGTGCCGATCTCACGCAACCTGCAGCTTGTCGAGCTGACCGAACGCACCTGCAAATGGCCGAATGGCGATCCGCTCTCGGAGAGCTTCAGCTTCTGCGGCAACGACGCCGCCGAAACGGGACCGTATTGCAAATATCATTCCCGGGTTGCGTTCCAGCCGGCGGCGGAACGGCGCCGGGCACGCTGAGCGAATAGCGAATAGCGAATAGAACGGCTTGGCTTCTGCGACAGGGAGCAAGCCGTTTTCGTTGCTCCCTATTCGCCGCTCCCTATTGGCTATTCGCTTCCGCTCACAGCCATCCGTTCTTCTTGAACCGCCAGTACAGGAACGAGCAGATCGAGGCCATCACCAGCAGAATGACGGGATAGCCATATTCCATCTTCAACTCCGGCATGTCTGAGAAGTTCATGCCGTAGATGCCGGCGAAAGCCGTCGGCACCGCCAGGATGGCGGCCCATGAAGCGAGCTTCTTGGAGATGGCGGTTTCCTGGCTCTGTCCGACGAGAAGGCTGGCTTCGAAGGCGAAGGCCAAGACCTCGCGCAGGCTATCGATCTTTTCCTGCACGGTGCGGATGTGGTCGGTCACGTCGCGAAACAGCGGATGCATGGCGGCATGGACCTGCGGCAGGTCGGCGCTGGTCAGCCGACGGCACACCTCCACCAGCGGCAGGGCCGCGTTGCGCAGCCGCAGCAGATCGCGGCGCAACATGTAAAGCCGCTCGATATCGGCGCCGGTCATCGGCTTCAAAAGCACCTTGTCCTCGATCGCCTCGACCTCGTCCTCGATCTGCTCCAGCACCGGCATGTAATTGTCGACGATGAAATCGAGGATGGCGTAGAGGACGAAGTCCTCGCCCTTGGCGAGCGAATGCGGGCAGCTCTCCCAATGCTGGCGCACCGCGGCATAGGAAGTCGACGGCCCATGCCGGACGCTGACGATGTAACCGGTGCCGACGAACAGATGCGTCTCGCCGAACGTGACGCGGCCTTCGATCAATTGCGCGGTGCGGGCGACGATGAAGAGGGCGTCGCCATATTGCTCGATCTTAGGGCGCGCATGCGGATGCTCGGCGTCCTCGATCGCCAGGTCATGCAGGTGGAATTGCGCCTGCACCCTGAGCAGCAGGTTGCGATCGGGCTCGAGCAGGCCGATCCAGACGACATGGCCGGGTTTAGCCGCCCATTCGCCGGCCTGTTCGATCGCGATGTCTGCGATGCGCTTGCCGCCCGAATAGACGCTGGACGCTATGATGCCCGACGTTGCGGCCGGGGTCAGGTTCCGAACTTGCTCCATCGCAAACCTCCCGAGACTGCGACTGACAAATCGCTGTGCCTGGAACGTTTCACCGTTTCATGGAACGGCGAACCGCTCCGCCTCCCTGTTTCACACAATTCCGGACGGAAAACCGTATTACACTTTTCCTGGAATTGCTCGGAGAAGCTTAGCCTATATTAGGAAACCGTTCGAGAGGCGCCGGTTCACTTAGCCGGCACCGGGCCGGGAAGCACGACCTTGTCGGTCTTGTCGCCCTTCGGCCGGTCGGCCGGCATCTGGTCGCCCGTGACGATGTAATAGATCGTCTCGGCGATATTGGTGGCATGGTCGCCGATGCGCTCGATATTCTTGGCGCAGAACAGAAGATGCGTGCAGGGCGTGATGTTGCGGGGATCTTCCATCATGTAAGTCAAAAGCTCGCGGAACAGCGAGGTGTACATGGCGTCGATCTGATCGTCCCTGTCGCGCACGAAGCCGATCCTCTCGACCGAGCGCGAGGCATAGATGTCGAGCACTTCCTTGAGCTGCGTCAGCGCCAGGTTGGCAAGGGCCTCGAGGCCGCGGAAAAGGCTGTTCGGCTGGCGGCCGTCGACCGAGGCCACGCGCTTGGCGACGTTCTTGCCCAAGTCGCCGACACGCTCGATATCGGCCGAGATGCGGATGGCGCCGACGATCTCGCGAAGGTCCGTCGCCATCGGCTGGCGCCTGGCGATGATGATGATCGCCTTGTCGTCGATCTCGCGCTGCCCCTCGTCGAGGACGAGATCGTCCTGGATGACCTTCTGCGCGAGGCCATGGTCGACGTTCACCAGTGCCGCGACCGCCTGTTCGACCATGCGCTCCGCATGCCCGCCCATCGCGGCGATGCGCTTCGACAGGAATTTCAGTTCTTCATCATAGGCACTGACGATATGGACGGACTGCATGGATATGCCTTCCCGGTTTTTACCGGCTGGTGCGTTCCCTCAATCCGTCGCTGATACGCGAACCGCATGACAGAAAGAAGAAAATCCCGGTTGGCAACCTGTACACGATCAGCGAGCCGGCAAATGAACTGTGAACGCCGCGCCCTTGCCGACTTCCGACTTGATGGACAGTCTTGCGTTATGACGGGTCAATATATGCTTGACGATCGAAAGGCCAAGCCCGGTGCCTTTCTGGGTGCGGCTGTTTTCGACATCGACGCGGTAGAAGCGCTCGGTGATGCGCGGGATGTGTTCTTCGGCAATGCCCGGACCATAGTCCCTGATCGTGACGTCGAAGCCCGGCTGTTGGCTATCCTCGGCGCTGGCGATCGATACGGCGACGCGCCCGCCCGACTGGCCGTATTTGCAGGCGTTCTCGAGGAGATTCTCGAATACCTGGAACAGCTCGTCGCGATCGCCGGGAACAACAAGCGGCCCATTGGCGAACTCCCGCTCGATGACGATGCCGTTCTCGCTGGCCAGCGGCCCGAGCGAATCGATGACGCTGTCGATCGTCTGGCGAAGATCGACCTCCGTGCCCGGCCTCAGATAGGGTTTCATCTCCAGCCGCGACAGCGAGAGCAGGTCGTCGATCAGACGGGCCATGCGGCCGGTCTGGTTCTGCATGATCTGCAGGAACTGGTCGCGCGCCGCCGGATCGTTGCGGGCCGGCCCGCGCAGCGTCTCGATGAAGCCGGCGATCGAGGCCAGCGGGGTGCGCAGCTCATGACTGGCATTGGCGATGAAATCGGCTCGCATGCGATCTATGCGACGCGTCTCGCTCTGATCCTTGAACACCAGCACGTAAAGGCCGGTGGCATGGCCGACCGTGGACGCGCTGACGCGATATGTGCGTTCCACTGGCAGCTTTTCGGTGTAGTCGACCGCATCGGCCGCGACCTGCCCCGACAGGATGCCGTCGAGTAGCGCCTGCATTTCCGGCGCGCGAAACTTCAATGCCAGCGACATTCCGGGCGCCAGCCCGCCGAAGGCGGCGAAGGCGGCGGCGTTGGCGTGCACGATGGCGGCGGAATCCTCGAAGATGATCAGCGGATCGGCGACCGCGGCCGCCAGATACTCGCCGGAGAGCCTCTGCAGCCCGCTTGCCTCGATCGCTGCCCCCGTATCGGCTGGCTGGCGTCCGGCATCCGCGGGCAGCATCGCCGCGGCCGCCAGCGCGGCCAGGGCCAGCACCAGCACATAGACGGAGGCGCCGGCAAAAAAATAGACGGCAAATACCGCAAGAACACCCGCGCCAAGCAGCCAGCGGTTGCGCGACAGCCGCGCCGCCAAGGCTTGCCCCTTGCTGTTTCGTCCCGCGCCCGTCTCTGCCATAGGCCCCGCGCCACCCCGCATCCCGTTCGACCGGCCAGCGGCTTGCTGGACCGGCCTGACGCATGGGACCCTGAAAATCAGGATCGATTTTCGCGAAGGTTCATGCGCAAAATCAATATGCTACAGCGTGTTTGCGCCCGAATGCGCGCTGCGCTGCACAGGCTCCATAGCATGAGTCCGCAAACTGGAAAGGTTCGTCTGGATGAAAAAGGCCAAGGAAGCAGCTGAAGCGGTGCCGGCCACGGCGCCGATCAAGATCAAGATCGGCGGCAAGGAGCGCGAGTTCGACATCGACAATCCGGCACTCCCTGACTGGATCGAGGACAACAAGCTCACCACCGGCGGTTATCCTTACGACAAGAAGATGAAAGGCGAGGAGTACGAAAAGGAGCTCGAGGCGCTGCAGATCGAACTGGTCAAGGCGCAGGCCTGGCTGCAGGCGACCGGCAAGCGGGTGATGGCGCTGTTCGAGGGCAGGGACGCCGCCGGCAAAGGCGGCACGATCTTCGTGCTGCGGCAATATATGAACCCGCGCACGGCTCGCAACGTCGCGCTGACCAAGCCGACGCCGACCGAGGCGGGGCAATGGTACTACCAGCGCTATGTCGACCATTTCCCGACCTCGGGCGAGTTCGTGACCTTCGACCGCTCCTGGTACAACCGCGCCGGCGTCGAGCCGGTCATGGGGTTCTGCACGCCCGAGCAGCACGAGAAATTCCTCGACGAGACGCCGCATTTCGAGCGGATGATCGCCAACGAGGGCATCCATTTCTTCAAATTCTGGCTGAACATCGGCCGCGAGACCCAGCTCGAACGGTTCCATGACCGTCGCTGGTCGCCGCTGAAGAACTGGAAGTTCTCGCCGATCGACATCGCCGGCGTCGGCAAGTGGGAAGATTACACCAAGGCGCGCGACCAGATGATCGAACGCACGCACAAGGAGTTCTCGCCCTGGACCATCGTGCGAGCCAACGACAAGCGCCGCGCCCGGCTCGCGGTGATCCAGCGTATCCTGCTTTCCCTGCCCTATGACGGCCGCGACCTCGACGCCGTCGGCAAGCCCGACAAGAAGATCATCGGCGAGGGACCGGAATTCCTGAAAGACTGACGCACATCTCCCGAAAGCATGCCCTCGGACTCGACCCGAGGGTGCGCGGCGGTTTTGGGAAGACGACATGCTCCACGCAAAGACCGCGGATTACAGCGCCGCGCGGCCTTCGGCTCGCGCGGCGCTGAGACTTTCATGTCGGCCGCTCAGGCAGCCAGGCGAGCGATCCGCTGCAGCCGCTTCAGCGTGGTGTCGTCCTGAAGCGCCTGCTGGAACAGCGTGATCTCATGGTCGATGCGGTCGCACAGCACGTCCGTATCGCCCTTGAGCAGGCTGCGCGTCTGCAGCAACGCCGCCACAGGCTTCTTGGCCAGCTGTTTCGCCCTTGCCAGCGTCGCTTCCTCGGCGCTGCCCTGCATCACGATCTCGCCGACCAGACCTAGCGCCCTGGCGTCTTCGACGCCCAGCGTGTCGCCCAGGCAGAAGAAGCGGAAGGCACCGGCATAGCCGAGCTTCTGGGGCGCCAAAATGCTGGTCGCCGCGTCCGGCACCAGGCCGAAATCGACGAACGGCACCCTGAAGGTGCTGCCCCTGGAAGCGATCACCATGTCGCAATGGAACAGGATGGTGCAGCCGACACCGACGGCATCGCCGTCGACACAGGCAAGGACCGGCTTGGGGAAGGTCGCCAGCATGCGGAACATGTCGGTGACGGCGGCGATCAGCTCCCGGTGCTTGGTGGCGTCGAGGAACTCCGAGAAGTCACCGCCAAGACAGAAGCAGCCGGCAAGGCCGCGCAGCATGACGACGCGGACCTCATCATTGACAGCCGCCTCGTGCAAGGTCCTGGCAAGGTTCGCATAGGCGTGCCTGTCCAGTACCGGCCGGCCGTCATGCGAGGACACCGTGACGACCAGCGTGTGGCCGCGCAGTTCCGGTTCGGGATGGAAACTCATGACCGCCTCCATCACGATGCCTGCCTGAGGCCGAGCTGGCCCGGATAGCCCCAGGTCAGCACCGGCAGATGGTGGTTGCGGCGCTGGCGCACGACATCGAGCGTATGCTCGGTGAAGGTGAGCAGCGTCGCCACGACCTGCTGGTTGCCGTAGGTGCGCTGGTAGCCGAGCGGCTTGGCCAGGAAGTGCAGCTGCAGCGCGCGCAGGACCCACATCGGCTCGAACTCGATGATGACCTGGTTGACGTTGCGCTTCAGGCCCCATTCGACGAAGCCGGCGATCAGTTCTGTGCCGACCGTCGAGACGCCGCGCTTGCCGTCACGAAAGCCCGGGGCCACTGCGTAGCGGGTCAGCTCCCAGACATTCGGCCCCGTGGGGGATGGTCCCTCGCAGAGGTCGTACAACACGTCAGTCAGAAGATGCGGCCGTGTGGTCGGCAGCATGCGCTGGTAGCCGGCCAGCTCGCCGTTGCGGATGACGAGGTGGTGCTCGGCCTCGTCATGATCGAACTGGTCGATCTCGAGATGGTCCGGGCGATCGAGATCGGTCCATCCCATCTCCTCGACGAAGATCTTGTAGCGCAGTCGATGGACCGCCTCCCACAGGTCGGGACGTTCCATCAGTTCCTGAGTGGTAAGGGCAAAAAGCATTAGCCGTCTCCTAGGCTTAAGAGGAAGATACGGCCGTGATGTCCCTTAAAATATTGCGCGAATGCGCAGGCAAGAATTTCTAGGTCGGCACGGCCGACCTAGCTAATATAGCCACGTCTAATCGCCTCCGCGACTGCCTGGACCCGGTTGGCTGCGCCCAGTTTGCTCTTGGCGTTAAGAAGATGTTTCTCGGAAGTGTGTTCCGAGATGCCTAAAATTTGAGATATCTCCCATTCGGACTTGCCGACGGCGGCCCATTGCAGGCACTCCCGCTCACGCGCCGTCAATTCTATGTGATCGATGACGCTGTCGGCCTTGGTGTGCAGTTGCATGGCGCGGCCGATCGCATAGGTCGACGCCAGCGAGACCATTCCGAATTCCTCGTCGGACAGCTCGACGGACTCGCCGCCCAGCGAGACCATGACGATCTGGCCGTCGAGCGTGACCAGCGGAAGCGCCAGGCCGTCGCGCAGCTTGAACTCGCGCGCGTCGCCCATGACTTCGTCGCTGCTCTTGTCGATCAGGGTATTCCTGGAGGCGTCCCGCCATTGGAACGGCGCCTGAAGCTGCTTCATGTGACTGACGACCGGATCGTGATCGACATAGTTGCGCGCCACATAGCGCTCCAGCCAATTGCCTGGCCAATCGCAAAGCAGCACGTGCTGCTTCTGCTGGCCGCGTGGCGTGCCCGGCTGCGGCACCGTTCCCGCCATCAGTGCGGTCAGGCCGAAGTTCGAGGTGACGCCGAGCAGCCGCTCGCAGACTGCGGCCGCAGTGCCAGCATGCTGCAACTGGTCTATGTATTCCAGAGTTCTGTCGAACAGGCCCATCGCAACATCTACCCCATGTTGCTTCTGCTTTTTCATTACCGACGATAGATGGACGAACACCCCGTCGCCATCAACCCCCACTTTGCAATCTCCTCAGCTATGCCGGCAGCTTCCCCCTTCCGGCGCGCAGGTCATTTGCAAACGAGCTAAACCATACGCTTAATTTGGCCGCTTGAAATCAAAAACCGTTGTGCCTGCCCCATTTTCATACGAAAAGCCAAGGAACGGGGACAGGCGCGGAGCCATATCGTGATGTTGCGGCGGATATTTCTGGCCCTGATGTCGGTGCTGGGCGGCGCACTGCCCCTTGCCGGCGCGACTCAAGGTGCGGAGCCGCAGGTGCCGGTGCTTTGGGACGCCAAGGAGCGGCTGCCGAAGCCCGACCTCTCGGCGCTGCCGCGGCTCAGATTCCTCACCACCACCGATTTTCCGCCCTTCAACTTCCTCGACGGCTCAGGCCGCCTGTCGGGATTCCACATCGATCTGGCGCGTGCGATCTGCGCGGAACTGGGCGTCGTCGAGAAATGCCAGGTCCAGGCCTTGCCGTGGAACGAGTTGGAGGATGCCCTCCAGAAAGGCGAAGGCGAGGCGATCATCGCCGGCATCGCCGCGACCCCGGAGAGCCGGGAGAAATACGCCTTCTCGCGCTCCTACATGCAATTCCCGGCGCGCTTCATCATGCCCAAGGCAAAGGCCTTCGCCGAGCCGATCCTGGACAAATTGCGCAGCAAGCGGGTCGGCGTCGTCACCGGCTCGGCGCATGAGAAAATGCTGCGCGACTATTTCAAGACCGTGCAGGTGGTTACGTTCGACAAGCCGGAGGACCTCTATGCCGACCTCAAGGCCAACAAGATCGACGCCGCCTTCGGCGACGGCATGCGCTTTTCCTTCTGGCTGGGCGGCTCGGACGCCGCCGGCTGCTGCCGCTTCGCCGGCGGTCCTTATCTAGCGCCAGAGTATCTGGGCTCGGGCATGGCGATCGCCACCCGCAAGAGCGACACTGCGCTTGCCGCCGCCTTCGACTACGCGCTGCAGGAGATCTCGATCAAAGGCACCTTCGCCGAGTTTTATCTACGCTATTTTCCGGTGAGCTTTTTCTAGGTCAGCGTGCGCAGGCGCGCCTTGGCCGCCCGCGCGATCGCGGCCACGGTCAGCGTATCGAGATCGAGCTTGAGGCGGATGAGCTGCAGCACCCTCACCTCCTCCATGCGCATCTCGAGATCGACGGCGGCGACCTCGAAAGCGGCGGCGTAGGCCGTGTCGCGCAGCCGCTCCGGCAGCGCATCGGCAACGCGCGCCAGCACGCCTTCCAACCCATCCTTCTCATGCAGCGCCTTCTGGCAGGCCTGCGCCACGGCAACCAGCCTGTCCTGGTTGAAATCGACGAACACCGGCCAGGAGCGGACGACGTCGCCGATCCGCGCAAGCTCGACATCGGTCATGTCGCGGTCGGAAGCGGAGGTGATGACCATCAGGTGGATCAGGGCTTCGTGCGGCGTCAATAAGGGCATTCAAAACTCCTGGAAGCGTGCATGTCGTTTCCCCAAACCACGAGGCACTTTGGGGCGGCATGCACAGGATAATCGCGCTCCAACGTAGGGACCCCATTATGGCGTCGCAAGGAAAACCGGCGCAAATCGTTGACGCTCCGGTCTCGCGCGCCTAGAGACCGGTCGACAAACTTTATTTCGCCGCGCAGACGGCCATGACTGGACCTTTGACATGACGGGATCAAACCTCATCGATCTCAATCCCGAGATGCTTGCGGCGGCGGCCGAGAGCAAGGCCTGGCCGTTCGAGGAAGCCAAGAAGATTATCGCCCGCTACAAGGGCAAGGATTTTCCCGAAACCGTGCTGTTCGAAACCGGCTACGGCCCCTCCGGCCTGCCGCATATCGGCACCTTCGGCGAGGTGGCGCGCACGACCATGGTGCGGCATGCCTTCCGGGTGCTGACGCAAGACAAGGTCAAGACCAAGCTCCTGTGCTTCTCCGACGACATGGACGGCATGCGCAAGATCCCGGAGAACGTCCCGGACCGCGCCGCGCTCGAGCCCTATCTGCATATGCCGCTGACCTCGGTGCCCAATCCGTTCGGCGGCGACTATGCGAGCTTCGCGGACCACAACAACGCGATGCTATGCCGCTTCCTCGACACGTTCGGCTTCGACTACGAGTTCGCCAGCGCGACGCAGTACTACAAGGCCGGCCGCTTCGACGAGATACTGCTGCGCGCCGCTGGGCACTATGACGAGATCATGGGCGTGATGCTGCCGACGCTCGGGCCGGAGCGTCAAGCGACCTACAGCCCCTTCCTGCCGATCTCGCCGAAGAGCGGCCGCGTGCTCTATGTGCCGATGATAAATGTCGACGCCAAGGCTGGCACCATCACCTTCGACGATGAAGGCACGGAGACGACGCTGCCGGTCACCGGCGGCCATGTGAAGCTGCAGTGGAAGCCGGATTTCGGCATGCGCTGGGCAGCGCTCGGCGTCGATTTCGAGATGTTCGGCAAGGACCACCAGACCAACGCGGCGATCTACGACCGCATCTGCAACATCCTCGGCGGGCGCGCGCCGGAGCATTTCGTCTACGAGCTGTTCCTCGACGAGGAAGGCCAGAAGATCTCGAAGTCGAAAGGCAATGGCCTGACCATCGACGAATGGCTGACCTACGCGCCGACGGAGAGCCTCGGCCTCTACATGTACCAGCGGCCGCGGCAGGCGAAGAAGCTCTATTTCGACGTCATCCCGAAGGCGGTGGACGAGTATTACGCTTTCCTCGGCGCTTATCCGCGCCAGGACTGGAAGGAGCGGCTCGGCAATCCGGTCTGGCATATGCATGACGGCAACCCGCCGGCCATCGACCTGCCGGTGCCGTTCGCGCTGCTGCTCAACCTGGTTAGCGCCTCCAACGCGCATGACAAGTCGGTGCTGTGGGGCTTCATCTCGCGGCATGCGCCGGGCGTGACACCGAAGACGCATCCGGAACTCGACCGGCTGACCGGCTACGCGATCCGCTATTTCGACGACTTCGTGAAGCCGACCAAGGTTTTCCGCGCCGCCGACGAGGTGGAGCGCGAGGCGCTGGCGAAGCTTTCCGACACGCTCGGCGCGCTGCCGCAAGGCGCCGACGGCGAGGCGATCCAGAACGCCGCGCTCAATGTCGCGCGCAAGATCGAGCGCTACCAGGACCATTCCAAGCAGAGCCCGGAGGGCGGGCCCGGCGTGTCGGTCGCCTTCTTCCAGATGATCTATCAGGTGCTGATCGGCCAGGAACGCGGGCCGCGCTTCGGTTCGTTCGCGGCACTTTACGGCATCGCCGAGACACGGGCGCTCATTGAGCGGGCGCTGGCTGGTCAGCTGGCGGCGTAACGTCGCCGCCATCGGCCGGCAGGATCGAGTCCGGCGCCACGGGCGCCGGTTCCGATGCGGCCGGCAGCGCCGGCAGGCCGTCGAGGTTCGGCGCCGGCCCGAAAATACCCTTCCTTGCGGTGCGGGCCTTGCTCTCGGCCTCGACATAGGGGCCGCCTTGCGCGGCGCGCGCCCAGCCGTTCTCGACCAGCCACTGGCCGATGTCCTGATTGCCGATATGGCATTCGGCGGAAATGGTGTCGCGACCGCCCTCCGGCGGCACGGTGCAGGCGACGGCACGGCCACGCAGGAAAGCGCGGAACGCTGTCCTGGCGCGCGCGCCGCAGGCCCAGCTCTTGCCCTCGTCGCTGCAGGTTTCGTCCGCCTTGACGACATCCACGCCCGACACGGCGACCGCGTAGCCCTTCGATTCGATCAGCCCGGCGGCGGTGGCGACCGGCTGGAACAATTTCGTGCCGTTCCAGTCGCCTGGCATCTTCGTTTTGGGCGGCTTGGGCGGCCCGGCCAGCGCCAGATCGCTGAGCGGCGCGCGCGGTTCCACCCGTTCGAGCTGATTGTCCGAAAGAGCGGGCGGCGCCACCGTTTCAGGATCGATGGCTCTCGAATGAACGGGGGGCTGCGGAGCGGCGGGCGCGGGAATGGCCGAGGTCGCCGGCTCTTCCGGCGGCGTCTCAGTGCCTGGATCTGCAAGCGCGTCCGGATCGATCTGATCCACCGCGATCGTGCTCTCATGGCCTTTGACTGCGCGGCCGCCGGCAACGACGAGCGCCGCCATCACCGGAATTGCCAGAACCGCCAGGGCTGTTTGAAGAAGCCGCACCAGTCCGGACCTACTGGCTCGCCCAGACGATGCGCGCCACCCATTCGATATCGCGCGTCGGGATGTCACGGTCCGGGTGAGCGGGGTTGAGCGAAACCAGCACGATCGATTTCACCGTTTGCCGATCGAGCACCTTAGCCATCACCTCGCCGGCCGTGGTCTTGACCACGACACGGTCGCCCTTGCGCGTCGGTGCGCCCGGCTCGACGATCAGCACGTCGCCGTTGCGGTAGAGCGGTAGCATGGAATCGCCCTGCACCTGCAGCGCGTAGGACGTCTCGGTCGCCCGCGCCGGAAGCTCGACCAGATCCCAGCCCTGCCCCGCCGGATAGCCGGCATCGTCGAAGAAGCCGCCCGCGCCGGCCTGGGCGAAGCCAAGCAGCGGGACGGCGCTGCGATGCTGGGCGACGGAGGCGCCGCCGTGTCCTTCGACCAGCCCGGTGAACTCCTCCAGCGAAGCGCCGGTGGCTTCGATGATCTTGGCCAGCGACTCGGTCGAGGGCCAGCGCGGCCGGCCGTCGGAAGACAGACGCTTCGACTTGTTGAAGGCCGTCGAATCGAGGCCGGCGCGCCGGGCAAGGCCGGAAGCCGAAAGCGAGTAGCGCTCGGCGAGAGCGTCGATTGCGGCCCATACGCGGTCATGTGAGAGCACGCGCGCTCTCCTTTAAAACAGGAAAAAATGCCTCAAGCCTGTCTAGCGCGCAGTCACGCCCTTGTCCACCGGCGCAGCCGGCGGATCGTTAAGAATGCTCCATCCCCTTCCCGTTCGGACGCAGTACCTATCCGATCCCGGCCAGGGCCTTCGGCAGGCCTTTCCTGAGTTCCTCGGCATTCATGACCGGCACGAAATCCACGGCGGCGTTGAAAGCCAGGAAGAACCGCTCGCCGAAATGCGGCATGTCGGAACTGTCCTTTATGTCGACGAACAGGTAAGCCGTTCGTTGACCCTTTTCGGCGGTGAAGTAGGCGGCCTCCGGCTTAAGCTCGGACAGTGTGTTCGATGAACTTCCCCATGCTGCCATCCTTGAGTGCCTTGTTGCCTTCGACGGTCGGAACGGTAACTTTCAGCATCATGCGCATGATAATCGCTCCTCAACACTTCTGTTAGCGATAGCTAATCTATCATTCCGACCTGTTGCAAAAAAGCTGGCGGCGCCCTGCTCATGAAAGCGTGATCGGGCCGGCGGCGACCGCGCCGGATTGACCTTGGACGCTGAATGCCCCTAAGGTCCGGCCCGCGGTGCAGGCCGCATCCGGGTCCGCGGGAAGGGTTGAACCCACTTGCTTCGATGAGCTGACAGCCAAACCTTTGTGCAGCCGGATTTGCGGACCTTCGGCGAAGAACGCACGGAGGTTTTCATGAACCAACTCCCCAACCGTCCCAATCTCGACCTGTTGAAGAAACAGGCCAAGGACCTGCTCGCGGCCTACCGGCGCGGCGAGCCGGACGCGCTCGCCCGCTTTCGCCAAAGCCTGCCTTCAGCGGCGGGCAGGGACGATACGGCAATCGCGGCGCTCGGCCTTCGCCTGCATGACGCCCAGTCCTGCCTGGCGCGCGAATACGGCTTCCCGTCCTGGCGCGACCTCGACAGCTTCGTCGCCGCGCAGCGCGCCTATGGCGCCGACCGCGCCGCCTCGATCCGCAACTGGGCGGGACTCGTCTATGCCGGGGACATCACCGGCAGCACCGACCGGGCGCACCCCGAGGCCGCCGCGCGCATGGCCGAAGACCATCCCGACCTCGTCCGGGGCGACGCCTATCTGGCCTGCGCGGTCGGCGACGAGACGGCATTGCAGGAGGCGACGAAGCGGGACGCCGGCTGGCTCAACCGCCCGGGCGGCCCGCTGAACCTGCCGCCGCTGGTGGCCGTGACCCATTCGAGCCTGGTGCGGCTGCCGCGCTTTCGCGACGCGCTTCACGCCGCCGCCAGACTGCTCATCGAGGCCAGCGCCGATCCCAATCAGGCGACCGGCAGCCGCAGGCCGCCGGCCTCGCTGGCGAAGCCTTCGGACCAATATCCATTGTCGGCGCTCTACGGCGCGGCCGGGCAGAACCATGACCCGGTCATGACCAAGCTGCTGCTCGATGCCGGCGCAGATCCGAATGACGGCGAGTCGCTCTACCACTCGCTGGAGAACCCGGCCTGTACACGGCTCCTGCTTGCGGCCGGCGCTCGTGTCACCGGCTCCAATGCGCTTTATCGTGTGCTGGATCTCGACAGCCTGGAGGCGCTGAACCTGCTGCTTGCCGCGCCGGATGCGGATCCGAACGAACCAGCCGGCAGCCAGCCGACCTCCGACTGGGGCAGGCCGCTTCTGTGGGCGATCCGGCGGCGACGTTCGCCGGCGCATATCGAAGCGCTGCTTGGCGCCGGCGCCGACCCGTCGGCGCGAACGCCCGAGGGTTTGAGCGCCTATCAGGTCGCCTTGCGCTTCGGGCTGCCGGATGTAGCCGCGCTGCTGCGGCAAGCTGGAGACGACGCCCCGCTTCCCGACGATGAGCGCTTCATCGCCGCCTGCGCGGCCGGCGACGAGACGACGGCGCGCGCGATCAAGGCTCGCCGGCCCGACCTGCCGGCTTCGCTGTCGGACCAGCAATTGCGGCTTCTGCCCGAGCTTGCCGCGCAAGGCTGCGGCGACGCGGTGAAGGCGATGGTCAGGCTCGGTTGGCCGATCGCCCGGCGCGGCGGCGACTGGGACGCCTCGGCGCTGAACCATGCCGTCTTTCGCGGCGATACTGACCTCACCGCCTTCCTGCTGGAGTACGGCGCGGACTGGAAAGAGAAGCATGGCTTCGGCGGCGACGTGCGTGGAACGCTCGGCTGGGCATCGGTCAACGAGCCCGAACCCGGTGGCGACTGGGTGGGTTGCGCCGCAGCGCTGGTGGCGCACGGGATGCCTGCCGGACGGCCGGATCCGCAAGGCAGGCGAGCCGTTGTCGCCTTTGATGACGATCTGATGGTCTTTTCGGACGAGGTGGCCGACTTCCTGCTCGGCAAGGCGGAATGAGCCGAGGGCGTTTCACCGTTTCACGGAACCGGCGAACCGCTCTAGCTCCTTGTTTTGACGCAATTCCGGACGGAAAACCGCGACACACTTTTCCTGGAATTGCTCCAAGCGCAATCAGGCCGCCTTGGCCTGTTCGCGCAAATTCCGGTGCGAAAGCATGAACGCCCGCTCGGCTTCGGTCGGCGGGCGTGGGCTGGCGGCGTGGCCGAGCGCTGCGACGACCTCGTCGATGTCGAGGAAGCGGCGGCCACCACGGTCATAGACGCCGCCGGTGGTCAGGATCAGCGCCGCCGTCTCGCCGCCATCGAGGACGAAACGGTGCCTGCCGATGACGGCCGTGCCTTCCCAGGTCTCGATCGACGACACCACCTCGAAGCGGCGCCACAGCTTGATCTCGCGTACATAGGCGACCTGCAGCCCGCCGATCGTCGGCGCCCAGCCATTCTTGCGCGCCAGCGCGATGAGCCCGACGCGCAGGAAGATGTCGATGCGGCCGAGATCGGCCAGCATCATGTAGCGGGCGTTGTTCAGATGCAGGTTGAAATCGATGTCGATCGGCAGACAGCGAAAGGCCAGCCGGCTGCCGTCGCCGACCCTATAGGGGCCACGGCTCGACGCCGTGGCCATGGTGCGGGCCATTCGCCCCCAGACATACATCCCGATTCGTCAGGCCGCCTCTTTGACCTCGCCCTTCTGGTAAGGGTCGAAGCGCTGGTAGAAGGTCTCGCCCTTCTCGGCCATGTCGAGGAGAAGCTTCGGCGCCTTGAACTCGGCGCCATACTTCTTCTGCAGACCCTTGGCGATCTTGACGAAACGCTTGGCGCCGATGCCGTCGATATAGGACAGCGCGCCGCCGGTGAAGGGCGCGAAGCCGAAGGCGAGGATCGAGCCGACATCGGCTTCGCGCGGATCGGTGACGATGCCCTCTTCCATCACGCGGGCCGCTTCCAGCGCGATGGTGACCAGCAGGCGCTCTTTCAGCTCCTCATAGTCGACCTTCTCGGGGTTCAGCTGCGGATAGAGATCCTTCAGCCCCGGCCACAGCTTCTTCTTCGCCGGTTTGGCCGGATAGTCGTAGAAGCCCTTGCCGTTCTTGCGGCCGAAGCGGCCATGCGTGTCGACCATGGTGTTGATCAGCGCCATCTGCCTGGGATCGACGGCCTTTTCGCCGAGATCCCTGATGGTCTGCTTCATGATCTTCTGGGCAAGGTCGACGGCGGTCTCGTCGGTCAACGCCAGCGGCCCGACCGGCATGCCGGCAGCCTTGGCGGCATTCTCGATCATCGGCGCAGGCACACCTTCAATCAGCATCTTATAGGCTTCCGACATGTAGCGCAGCACGCAGCGGTTGACGTAGAAGCCGCGCGTGTCGTTGACGACGATCGGCGTCTTCTTGATGGCGCGCACGAAGTCGAAGGCGACGGCCAGGGCCTTGTCGCCCGTCTTCTTGCCGAGGATGATCTCGACCAGCGTCATCTTGTCGACCGGCGAGAAGAAGTGGATGCCGATGAAGCTTTTTGGCCGCGCCGAATTCTTCGCCAGCGCGGTGATCGGGATCGTGGACGTGTTCGAAGCGAAGATCGCCGACGACTTCAGCGCCGCTTCGGCCTTCTCGGTGGCATCCTTCTTGACGCCCGAATCCTCGAAGACCGCCTCGACGACGAGATCGCAGCCGGCAAGGTCGGCATAGTCCGCCGTCGGCGTGATCAGCGACAGGAGCTTGTCCTTGTCCTCCGGCTTGGCACGGCCCTTCTTGACCTGGTCGGCCATCAGGCCGTCGGAATGCGCCTTGCCCTTCTCGGCCGAGGGCAGATCGCGGTCGAGCAGCACCACCGGGATTCCGGCGCGTGCGGTGACATAGGCGATGCCGGCACCCATGAAGCCGGCGCCGAGGATGCCGATCTTCTTGAACTTGGTGTCGGGCACGCCGGCGGGACGGCGCGCGCCCTTGTTCAGTTCTTGCAGCGAGAGGAACAGCGAGCGGATCATCGCCGCCGCTTCCTTCGACTGCATGATCTCGGTGAAATAGCGCTGCTCGATCCTGAGCGCGGTGTCGAACGGCACCAGCAGGCCTTCATAGACGCATTTCAGGATCGCGGCCGCGGCCGGATAATTGCCGTAGGTCTCGCGGCGCAGGATGGCGATGGCCGGCGGCCAGAGATTTGCGCCGGCCGCCGAATAGATCGGACCGCCCGGCAGCTTGAAACCCTTCTCGTCCCAGGGCGCTACCGGCTTCAGGCCGTTCCTGATCATCGCCTTGGCGGTCTCGACCAGTTTCTTCGGCTCCGCGATCTCGTGGATAAGGCCCATCTGCTTCGCCTTCTGCGGCGAAAGGTTCTGGCCGGTGGTCAGCATCTGCAGCGCCTGCTGCTGGTCGGTCAGCCGCGGCACGCGCTGGGTGCCGCCGGCGCCGGGGAAGATGCCGATCTTCACCTCGGGCAGCGCCATCTTCACCTTGTCGGAATCGGCCGCGACGCGGCCATGGCAGGCGAGCGACATCTCGAAGGCGCCGCCCATGCAGGTGCCGTTGATCGCCGAGACCCACGGTTTCCCGCATGTCTCGATCTTGCGGAACAGGCCAGTCATATAGCCGGCATTCTCGAACAGCGCCCTGGCCGCCTTGTCGAGATCCTTCTCCTTGTCGACGGCGAAGGTCGCCAGCATCTTCTGCAGCATGGTGATGTCGGCGCCGCCGGAGAAGGAGTCCTTACCCGAGGTGATGACCGCGCCCTTGATGGCGGCATCGCCGGCCACCTTATCGACGATGGCGTTCAGCTCGCGCATCACCTCCTCGGTGAACACGTTCATAGAACGGTCCGTCATGTCCCAGGTGATCAAAGCAATGCCGTCGGCGTCCACGTCGAGGGTGAAATTGGTGTAGCTCATCTTCTTGTCTCCCTCAGACGCGTTCGATGATGGTGGCGGTGCCCATGCCGGCGCCGATGCAGAGCGTGACAAGCGCAGTGTTCAAGTCGCGGCGCTCCAGCTCGTCCAGCACCGTGCCCAGGATCATGGCGCCGGTGGCGCCGAGCGGATGACCCATGGCGATCGCCCCACCGTTGACGTTGATCTGGTCATGCGGGATCTCGAACGCCTGCATGTAGCGCAGCACGACCGAGGCGAAAGCCTCGTTGAGCTCGAACAGGTCAATGTCCGACAGCTTCATCTTGGCGCGCTTCAACAGCTTCTCGGTGACGTCGACCGGACCGGTCAGCATCAGCACCGGTTCCGAGCCGATATTGGCGAAAGCGCGGATGCGAGCGCGGGGCTTGAGCCCCATCGCCTTGCCAGCCTTCTTGGAGCCGAGCAGCACGGCGGCGGCGCCGTCGACGATGCCGGAGGAATTGCCGGCGTGGTGGACGTGATTGACCTCCTCGACTTCCGGATGCTTCTGCACGGCGACCGCGTCGAAGCCGCCCATCTCGCCGGGCATGACGAAGGACGGGTTGAGCGAGGCCAGCGACTGCATGTCGGTCGAGGGCCGCATGTGCTCGTCATGGTCGAGAATGGTGAGGCCGTTCTGGTCCTTGATCGGGATCACCGAATTCTTGAAGCGGCCCTCGCCCCAGGCCTTGGCCGCACGCTTCTGGCTCTCGACCGCATAGGCGTCGACGTCGTCGCGGGAAAAGCCGTATTTGGTGGCGATCAGGTCGGCCGAGATGCCCTGCGGCACGAACCAGCCGGGCAGGCCGACGGACGGGTCCATGAACCAGGCGCCGCCCGACATGCCCATGCCGACGCGCGACATGGATTCGACGCCGCCGGCAATGACGATCTCGTCCGCGCCCTGCGCGATCTTGGCGGCGCCGAAATTGATGGCGTCGAGGCCCGAGGCGCAGAAGCGCGAGATCTGCATGCCGGGCGCCTTGGTGTCGTAGCCGGCTTCGAAGGCCGCGGCACGCGGAATGACCGAGCCAGCCTCGCCCACCGGGTCGACGCAGCCGAAGATGATGTCGTCGACATTGGCGGTCTCAAGCCCGTTGCGGTCGCGCAGCGCTTCCAGCGTCCTTGCGGCGAGCCGCACCGCTGGCACCTCATGCAGCGAGCCATCCTTCTTGCCCTTGCCGCGCGGCGTGCGCACGGCGTCGTAGACGTAAGCCTCAGTCATTTTGGTGCTCCTTGGCTTTGCCGGCCGCCGCGCTCACAGGGAGCGCCCGATCAGCAATTTCATGATCTCGTTGGTGCCGCCATAGATGCGCTGGACGCGGGCGTCGCGGTACATGCGGGCGATCGGATATTCATTCATGTAGCCATAGCCGCCATGCAGTTGAACGCATTCGTCGACGACTTTGCCCTGCAGGTCGGATAGCCAGTACTTGGCCATCGAGGCGGTGACCGGGTCGAGGCCGCCATCGATGTGGCGGGCGACGCAGTCATTGTAGAAGACGCGGCCGATCGTGGCCTCGGTCTTCAATTCGGCCAGCTTGAACTGGGTGTTCTGGAAATCGATGACCGCCTTGCCGAAGGCCTTGCGTTCCTTGACGTAGTCGATGGTGAGCGCCAGCGCCCGCTCGATCATGGCGATCGCCCCGGTGCCGATCTGCAGCCGCTCCTGCGGCAGTTGCTGCATTAGCTGGACGAAGCCCTTGCCTTCCTCGTGGCCGAGCAGGTTCGAGGTCGGCACCCGGACGTCGTTGAAGAACAGCTCGGACGTGTCGTTCGATTTCAGCCCGATCTTGTCGAGGTTGCGGCCGCGCTCGAAGCCCTCGACCTCGTCCGTCTCGACGACGATCAGCGAGGTGCCCTTGGCGCCCTTGTCCGGATCGGTCTTGGTGACGACGATGATCAGATTGGCGAGTTGGCCGTTGGTGATGAAGGTCTTCGAGCCGCTGATCTTGTAGTGGTTGCCGTCCTTCTCGGCGCGGGTCTTGACGCCCTGCAGGTCGGAGCCGGCGCCGGGTTCCGTCATGGCGATGGCCCCGATCAGCTCGCCGCTCGCCAGCTTGGGCAGCCATTTCTGCTTCTGCTCCTCGGAGCCGTAATGCAGGATGTAGGGTGCCACGATCGAGTTGTGCAGGCCGATGCCGAAGCCGTCGACGCCGACGTGGCCGATCGCCTCGATGATGGCGCTCTCATGCGCGAAGGTGCCGCCCGAGCCGCCGTATTTCTCCGGCATCGAGGCGCAAAGCAAGCCGGCGGCCCCCGCCTTCAGCCAGCTCTCGCGGTCGAACATCTCGTTCTTCTCGAACTCGTCGTAGCGCGGCGCAATCTCTTCGGCCATGAAGCGGGACGCCATGTCATAGAGCATGCCGACCTCGTCCGCCGCCCAGGCGGGCTTCGGCAGGCCAAGAATTTCGGCTGGATTTGTCATGCTATTTCCTCCGCTGCGCCAGCGTCCCCCTCCCCCTTGAGGGGAGGGTGGCCGCGAAGCGGTCGGGTGGGGTCGCCGGCGACACGCTCGGCCTTTTCTTTAACGAACTGCGCCACATGCCATGCACTGTTGATGACATCCGGTTCGTCGATCCGGAGAATGACGTAGCCGAGCGACCGCAAATAGGAGTAACGATTCGCGTCGTGACGCTTGCCGGCCTCGGTTTCATACAGGTCGCCGTCGACCTCCACGATGAGTTTGACCGACGGGCAAACGAAATCGACAATGTGCGGGCCGATCGGCGATTGCCGCCTGACTTCAGGCCATCAGCCTTCAATTCCCGCAATTCGTACCACAGCAACGACTCCGACTTCGTCGCATGGAGCCGAAGCGAGCGAGCCTTCTGCCGCATCTCGAAACTGACCCGCGTGCGGGGCATTGCGGTGGTCCTCCTCCTAGCGCACATCCGTCAAAATTGGCGTCGAGATCGTCGCGGGCGACCCCACCCGACCAGACTTCGTCTGGCCACCCTCCCCTCAAGGGGAGGGGGACGCCGAGCATTTCTAGAACGCTTCCGCCGGCAGCGCCATTAGCGTGTCCGCGCCACTCGATATGCGGGCAAGACGCGTCGCCGTTTCCGGCATGATGCGCTCCATGAAGAAGCGCGCGGTCACCAGCTTGGTGTCGTAGAACACGCTGGCGCCATTGGCGCCTTCCGCGAGCTTCGTCTGCGCCGACTTCGCCATCTGCGCCCACATGTAGCCCAGCGCCACCAGGCCGAAAAGATGCATGTAGTCTGTCGAGGCCGCACCGGCATTGTCGGGCTTGGCCATCGCGTTCTGCACCAGCCACATGGTTGCCGCCTGCAGGTCGTTGAGGCCCTTCTTCAGCACCTTGGTGTAGGGCGCCATCTTGTCGTCGGCGCGGTTTTCCTCGCAGAACTCGCCGACCTCCTTGAAGAAGGCCTGCACGGCGCGGCCGCCATTCTGCGCCAGCTTGCGGCCGACAAGGTCGAGCGCCTGGATGCCGTTGGCGCCTTCATAGATCATGGCGATGCGGGCATCGCGCACGAACTGGCTCATGCCGTGCTCTTCGATATAGCCGTGGCCGCCGAACACCTGCTGCGCCATCACAGCGTGATCGAACCCCTTGTCGGTGAGCACGCCCTTGACCACCGGCGTCATCAGGCCGGTGTAGTCGTCGGCCGCCTGGCGGTCCTTGTCGTCGCCGGAGCGATGCGCGACGTCGGACTTGATCGCCGTCCACAGCGCCAGCGCGCGGCCGGCCTCGTTGAAGGCCTTCATGGTCATCAGCGAGCGACGAATGTCGGGATGGACGATGATCGGGTCGGCCTTCTTGTCCGGAGCCTTGGCGCCCGACAGCGAGCGGCCCTGCAGCCGGTCCTTGGCGTAGGAAACGGCGTTCTGATAGGCGATCTCGGAGACCGAAAGCCCCTGCAGGCCGACACCGAGGCGGGCCTCGTTCATCATCGTGAACATGGCCTTCAGGCCGCCGTTCAATTCGCCGAGCAGCGTGCCCTCGGCTTCATCATAATTCATGACGCAGGTCGAGTTGCCGTGGATGCCCATCTTCTCCTCGATGGAGCCGCAGGAGAGCGTGTTGCGCTCACCGGGATTGCCCGAGGCATCGAGCTTGAACTTCGGCACGATGAACAGCGAGATGCCCTTGACGCCTTCCGGCGCGCCCTCGGCGCGGGCCAGCACCAGGTGGACGATGTTGTCCGACATGTCGTGCTCGCCGGCGGAGATGAAGATCTTCTGGCCGGAAATCCTGTAGGTGCCGTCGCCGTTGGGGACGGCCTTGCTGCGCAGCAGGCCGAGGTCGGTGCCGCAATGCGGCTCGGTCAGGTTCATCGTGCCGGTCCAGGTGCCCTCAATCAGCTTCGACAGCCAGGTGGCCTTCTGCTCGTCCGTGCCGTGGGTGACGATTGCCGCGATCGCGCCTTGCGTCAGGCCGGGATACATCATCAGCGCCATGTTGGCGGAGATCATGTATTCGGAGACGGCAGTGTGGACAGCGTAAGGCAAGCCCTGGCCACCGAACTCGGCAGGCGCGGCAAGCCCCATCCAGCCGCCCTCGCGATACTGGTCGTAAGCGTCCTTGAAGCCCTTGGGCGTCGTCACCGAGCCGTCGTCATGGCGCACGCAGCCTTCCATGTCGCCGACACGGTTCAGCGGATGCATGACGTTCTCGGCGAGCTTGGCGCCTTCGGCGAGGATCGCCTCGACCACATCGGGCGTCGCGTCCGAGAAGCCCGGAAGATTGGAATAGCGCTGATAGCCCAGCACGTCGTTGAGCAAGAACAGCGTGTCCTGGATCGGCGCCCTGTAGGTCGTCATGCCTTCCTCCACCCTTACAGTCCCGGCCGGCCAGCACGTTGCCTGTCATGGACAGGAGGCCGGGCCAATGTCGACGTCCCGATAGCAAATATTGACGTTTGCGTAAACGTCAACTTCGTCGCAGCCAAAAATTTTTGTGAGCGGCCAGGCATTGTGGCGACAAAAAAGCCGCGCGGCTATAGCCACGCGGCTTTCCATTTCCGGGATTGTCGCTGTCGAACGCGAGCGGTCAGCCGGCGGCGCTGGCCTGCGGCGCCGCAGTGCGCTCGACGAGCATCTGGCGCACCGCCGTCATCGACGTGCTCAACTCGTTGATGGCGTCGTCGATCAGCGCACGCTGCTTCTGCAGGCGGGCGAGCTGCTTCTCCGACTTGTCCAGCGCCAGCCGCAACTGCTTGGTGTTGGTGCCGGTCGGATCGTAGAGATCCATCATCTGCTTGACGTCGCGCAGCGAGAACCCGACCTTGCGGCCGAGCAGGATCAACTTCAGCCGAGCCTTGTCGCGGCGCGTGTAGAGACGGGTCGAGCCGTCGCGATGCGGGTTGAGCAGGCCCTTGTCTTCATAGAAACGCAGCGTGCGCAGCGTCACGCCGTATTTCTTGGCCATCTCGCCGATGCGGACGAATTCCTCGCCTGCTTCAGTTGGAATGTCATTGGTATTGGCCGCGGCCTCGCCGGGCGAAACAAGTTTCATGGTCACTGGCTTTCCCCTGGTGGCGTCGCGGTCGCGGACCAAGCGTCGCCTGAATGGAAGCGGGGGCGTGCTTCCAATCGTGGTTGCAACAAATCAATCGCAAGAGGCACGGCTTCGCACCTTTTACGTTTACGTCAATTCTATATCGACAGCCGCGGGGTGACGCAAGGGCGTTGTCGAAACCGACCTTTATGCCGCACCCGGCAGGCGGCGCATGATTTATGCGCGGCTTCTTAAGCTTGGTTAACGCCTTGTTTACCACGTTGGGCGAAATGTGCGCATGTCGGTCACCCGTGTTTATCCTGTAGCGAATTTTTCACGGTTTTTCGAAGCGTGGGTGAAAACCCGGGAAGCCCGTCTTCCTCCGCGGCAAAACCGCTCGGCTCGCTTCGTTCCCGGCAGGCTACTGGGGAAACCGGCCTTAGGCCGGCCATTCTGAACACGGGCGCATCGATGAACAGCAAGCGGTCCTATCTCGATACACTCAACGCCGGCAGGCAACGCCGGCCGCAGCCCTCGCTCGAAGAACTGAATCGCTCGCTCGAAACACTGGAGCAGCGGCTGGACCGGACGCGCGCCGACATGCCCGATCGCCCCGACCTGCGGCGGCCGCCGGCCGCGCCGCGCTATCCAAGCACGCAGCCTTACGACCAGCCGCGCTGGTACGAGGATACCTATCCCGCGCAGAGGCCGCAGGACCGCGCCCCGCAAAACCCGGCGACGCAGGCTCCCGGCGCGCAGAATCAGCGGCCGCAAACCCGCCCGCCGCAAAATCCGGCCCCCGCCGCGCCTGCCTTCGGCCAGAGCTATCAGGCGATCGCGCGTGACATCGACCGGGTGCGCGGCCAGGAAGACAGCGTCGCCATGGTCGGCAAGATCGCCGTCGAACTGCGCGGCCTGCGCGAGGAATTGCGCCACCAGATGACCGTTGGCCTGCAGCGCGAATTCGAAGCGTTTCGCCAGGACATCGATCGCGCTATGCAGGCCAACAGCCAGCACGGCGCCCCGTCGAACGGCATGCCGGACAAGAGCAGCGCCGAGCTCGGCCTCGAATTCGAGCGGCTTTCGGGTGCCATCCAGACGCTCGCCGAAAAAAGCGACGACCGCAGCGTCAATCTGCTGCGGCTGGAACTGGAGCAGGTGAAGGGCGCGCTGGACACGCTGGCGCGCGAGGAAAGCCTGCAGAAGGTCGACCGCCGCTGGGACGATTTCGATCGCCGCTGGAGCGCCTTCGAGGACCGCGTCGACGCCGATCAGCGCAAGCGCGCGGAAGGCCCGGGCCTTTCGGCGCTGACCGACCGGCTCGAACAGATCAGCAGCGCCGTCAACAACCTGCCGGAATCGCTTTCGCTGCGCTCGCTGGAGGAAAAGGTGCGCACGCTTGCCGGCGCGGTCGACCGTTTCGCCGGCCAGCAGACCGCGCGCGGCGGCGAAACGCTCGCCATGATCGACGAGCGGCTGGACGAGATCTCCCGCGCCATCGTCGCCTCGACCGTGGCCGCGCAGGCCAATGCCTTCGACCCCGAAACCTTCGGCCGGATCGAGAAGCGCATGGCCTCCCTGGCGGTTCAGATCGAAGAGGTCGCGCAGTCGCGGCCGGGCGCGGAAGTCCTCGACCACCTCAACCTTCTCACCAGCCGCGTGGACCAGTTGGCCGGCCGCGCCGACCTGCCCGAACAGGCCATGGAGCGGCTCGGCAAGCAGATCGCCTTGATCACCGACAAGATGGAACGCGCGCCGGCCATGCCCGACGCCGACCATATCTTCCAGGGCCTGGAACAGCGCTTCGACGCGCTGTCGATGCTGCTCGAGCGCCGCCAGGGCGATGCGATGGAACAGGGCAGTATGCTGTTTCGCGATCTCGAGCGGCGGCTGGACGAGGTCGCGGACCGGCTCGACCAGCGCATGCGCCAGGACGAAAGCGTCGGCATCATGGAAGCGATCGACGCCCGCTTTACCGCCTTGGCCCAGCGCATCGAGACGCGCACGCCCGATCCCGCCAGCGAGATGGCGATCCGCGGGCTGGAAAGCCGGCTCGAGGACATTTCCAGCCGGCTGGAATCGTCCGCGCAGCAAGTCGCGGGCATCGATCCGGCGCTGATCCGCAGCCTGGAAGCGCAGGTCGCCGGCCTGTCGGCGCATCTTTCCAAGCCCGGCGCGCCGCTGCCCGAGTTCGAAGACATCAGCCCGCGCCTCAACGAAATCGAGAAATCGCTGGCCGGCACGCGCGATTCCATCCTGAGCGTGGCGCGCGAGGCGGCCGAGAGCGCCGTCAAATCGCTTGCCGACTCGACGTCCAGCACGGCTCAGACCAATGCGACCGCCGTTGCCGGCCTCGCCCAGGACCTGAAGACGCTCGAAGCGCTCACCCGACGTTCCGACGAACGCAACTCGCGGACATTCGAAGCCATCCACGACACGCTGCTCAAGATCGTCGACAGGCTCGGCTCGCTGGAATCGACCGAGACCAGCGAAGCGGTCAGCGAGCTGGTCGACCCGCAACCGGCCGGCAAGCGCGGCGGCCGCGGCGGCAAGATCGCGGTGCAGGACGCCCCTTCGATGGACATCGACCAGCCGCTGCCGCTTGGCGGCGACATGGCTGATCTCGAAGGCCGCGCCGCGGCCATCATGCGCAGCGAGCCCGCCTCGGGGCGAACGCCCGCCGAAGCGGCGGCCGAAGCCGCGATGGCGGCCCTCGGGCCGGACGTGGTCGGCGACAAGAGCGAGACGGCCGGCCGCAAGAAATCGATGTTCAGCGGCCTGGCGCGCGCTTTCAAAGGCAAGAAGGACGCGGATACGCAGCTGCTGGCTGGCTCGGCGCCGGTCGGCGACGTGCCAAGCGTCGACATTGACGAGCCGCTCGACCCCAAGGCCGCCAACCGGCCATTGGAACCCGGGTCCGGCGCGCCGGACCTCAACGCCATCATGAAGCGCGTGCGCGACGAGCGCAGCGGCCAGCCGGCTCGGCGCACCGAGAGCGATGCCGCCAAGTCCGATTTCATCGCCGCGGCCCGCCGTGCGGCCCAGGCGGCGGCGGCGGAAGCCGACACGCTGAAGCGGCAGTCGACCATGACCGGCCCGGTGAAGGCGCTGAGGATAGGCGACCTGCTCAAGGCGCGGCGCAAGCCGATCCTGATGGCGGCCGCCGCGATCATGATGGCGCTGGCCGGCCTGCAGCTGGGCAAGGCCTTCTTGTCCGATCCCGTCGAAACGGCCAACAACCAACCCACCCCGATCGTCTCCACGCAGACGGTCGACACGGCTTCGCTCGATGTCACGGCCGCACCGAAGGCCGACACGCAAAAGGCCGACGCGGAAACCGCGCAGGCCGAAAGCGCCCCTGCCGTCAGGCAGGCCGAGCCCGTCAAGGACGCGGCACCGGCCGCTTCCATCCCTGCAAGCCCCGAGACTGCCGCCGCTATGCCGGCCGAGCCGGCGCCCGCACCGATGGCGCTTGCTGCGCCTGCCCAGCCCGCCCCGGCCCCGATGGCCTCGGCGATGCCGTCCGAACCCGCCGCAGCAGCAGCCTCCGCGACAGACACGGATGGCGACGCGCAGCCGATGGCGAAGGAGCCGGCGACGGCCAGTCCGGCGGCCGACGGCGCCGCAGCCAGCGCGCCGGCGGCCACCTCCGCCGACACGACAGGCGCCGTGCCGCCTGCGGCAAGCCAGGCGGCCGCGGCCAAATTCGATATTCCCGCCGAAATCGGTCCGGTGGCGCTGCACGACGCGGCCGCCGGCGGCGACGCCAAGGCGCTGTTCGAGGTCGGCTCGCGCTACGCGGAATCGCGCGGCGTGAAGGAGGACATGAAGGCGGCCGCCAAATGGTATGAGCAGTCGGCCGAGCTCGGCTTCGCGCCGGCCGAATACCGCATCGGCAATTTCTACGAAAAAGGCATCGGCGTAGCGCGCGACCTCAAGAAGGCCAAGACCTACTACCAGCTCGCCGCCGAACAGGGCAACGCCAGCGCCATGCACAATCTGGCGGTGCTGTTCGCCATGGCGGCGGACGGCGTGACCGACAATGAATCGGCCACGCACTGGTTCCAGGAAGCCGCCGACCTCGGCGTCAAGGACAGCCAGTTCAACCTCGGCATCATGGCCGCCAAGGGCGTCGGCATGAAACAGAACCTGGAAGAATCCTACAAGTGGTTCGCGCTCGTCGCCAAGACCGGCGACAAGGACGCCGCCGCCAAGCGCGACGAGATCGCCAACGCGCTGCGGCCCGAGCAGCTCGAACGGGCGCGCGCCGCGACGGAATTGTGGAAGGCCAAGCCGCTCAACGCAGCCGCCAACTCGGCCGACGTTCCGGAGTCCTGGCAGGACAGCGCGCCGCAGACCACCGCCGGCATCGACATGAAGAAGGCGGTGAAGAACATCCAGCTGATCCTGAACAAGAACGGCTATGATGCCGGCGGCGCCGACGGCGTGATGGGCGGCAAGACCAAGAACGCCATCATGGCTTTCCAGACCGACAACAAGATGAAGCCGACCGGCGAGGTCGACGCGCCGCTGGTCAAGGCTCTGTTGGCGAAGAAATAACGGCAGGCGCGTCGCATACACGACGCCTTGCCACACATTTGCCTGTTAACTGATTGAGATGGTTTTTGTTTCGGCGCGGCGGCGGGGCTTGAACCTGCCGCCGCGCCGGCGCAATAAAAAATTGGCTTTTCGGTGCTTTAGTGTCCAGGGACGGCACTATAGGCCGACAGACAAACTGATCGAGACAGACGGGTGGGCATCTATCTCCCGATCGCGGAAATTTCCGTCAACGTCTTCGTGCTGCTGGCAATGGGCGCGGCGGTGGGTTTCCTGTCGGGCATGTTCGGGGTCGGCGGCGGCTTTCTGATCACGCCGCTCCTGATCTTCTACAACATCCCGCCGGCGATCGCGGTGGCCACTGGCGCCAACCAGGTCATCGCCTCCTCCTTCTCCGGCGCGCTCTCGCACTTCAAGCGCGGAACGCTCGACTTCAAGCTGGGCGGGGTGCTTCTGGCCGGCGGCATCGTCGGCTCGACAGCCGGCATCTTCGTCTTTGCGCTGTTGCGCCGGCTCGGCCAGTTGGATCTGTTCATCTCGCTGCTTTACGTTGTGCTGCTCGGCACCGTCGGCGGGCTGATGCTGGTCGAAAGCGTCAATGCGCTGCGCGCCAGCCGCAGCGGCGCCGCGCCGGTATTGAAGAAATCCGGACAGCACAACTGGATCCACCGGCTGCCGTTCAAGATGCGCTTCCGCGCCTCGAAGCTGTTCGTCAGCGTCATCCCGGTGCTCGGGCTCGGCGTCGGGATCGGCTTCCTGTCGTCGATCATGGGCGTCGGCGGCGGCTTCATCATGGTGCCGGCGCTGATCTACCTGCTCAAGGTGCCGACCAATGTCGTCATCGGCACCTCGCTGTTCCAGATCATCTTCACCTCGGCCTATACGACGCTGGTGCATGCCACGACCAACCAGACGGTCGATGTGATCCTGGCCTTCCTGCTGATGGCCGGCGGCGTCGCCGGCGCGCAATATGGCGCCAAGGCCGGCCAGAGGCTGCGCGGCGAGCAATTGCGCGCGCTGCTGGCGATGCTGGTGCTGGCCGTCGCCATCCGCCTTGCCGTCGATCTCTTCGTGACGCCGCCCAACCTCTATTCGCTTACCGCCGCGGGCCTCAACTGATGGCGGCACGACGAGCATTTGCAGCTGCCGTCTCGTTGTCGATGCTCTTTGCGCTTTCACCGGCGACGGCGCAGACGCCGCCGGTCGAAAGCATCCAGATCGGCCTGTCGACCGACGCCATTTCCATCACGGCGGGCTTCTCCGGCGCCGACCTCACCATCTTCGGATCGCTGGAAAATCCCGATCCGCTGGTCGCTCGCCAGGGACGATACGACGTGGTCGTCGTGCTCGAAGGACCGCCACGGCCGGTTGTCGTTCGGCGCAAGGACCGGGTGCTCGGCGTCTGGATCAACCTGGAGTCGGAGACGTTCGAGAACGTGCCGGTCTCCTATTCGGTGGCGACGACGCGGCCACTGCAGGACATCGCCGAGCCTGCCAAGTACAAGCAGCTCTCGCTCGGCGCGCAAAACCTCTACATGAAGCCGGCCGACGAGACCGACAGCCCGGCCACCATCGAGGAATTCACCGCGGCACTTCGCGACCGCAAGGCCGCGACTGGCCTCTACAGCGAGAATGTCGGCGGCGTGCAGTTCCTGTCGCAGAACCTGTTTCGCGCCACCGTGCGGCTCGCGCCCAACGTGCCGGTCGGAACCCATAAGGCCCGCGCATTCCTGTTCAAGAGCGGCATGTTCGTCAAGGAAAGCTCGGCCCAGCTCGAAATCCGCAAATCCGGTTTCGAACAGTCGATCTTCCGCGTCGCGCACGATTATTCCTTTCTCTACGGCGTGTTCGCCATATCGCTCGCCATGCTGACAGGCTGGCTGGGCCGGCTGATCTTCCGCAAGGATTGATGCCTCGGGAATCCATTTCCCGTGAAAAGAGGGTTCCCCTTTTCCCGGTTTTGCGATACATCGCCGCCTCCCAGCCCTAGGGACAAGCAACACATTCAATTTCGATAGAGCGGTCCGGCCTTCCGGATGACGGCGCGCAACGCGTCGGCTTGCCGCCATGAAACAACGACAGGAGGCTGCGATGCGATCGGCATTCGGCGGCATCGATTTCGGCACGTCCAATTCCACCGTTGGCGTGATCCGTGACGGCCGGGCGCGACTGGTGGCGCTGGAAGGCGAGCAATCCACTCTGCCAAGCGCGGTGTTCTTCAACTTCGAGGACGGTTACACCTATTTCGGCCGCCGTGCGATCAGCGACTATACCGACAGCATAGAAGGCCGTCTGATGCGCTCGCTGAAGAGCGTTCTCGGCAGCTCCTTGGCCAACGAGAAGACACGCATCAAGGCGCGCCAGATCGGCTTCATCGACATCATCGGCCTGTTCATCGATCATCTGAAGAAGCGGCTGGAAGAAGATGCCGGCGGTCCGGTCGAGAACGTGGTGCTTGGTCGGCCGGTGCAGTTCGTCGACGACGATGCGGCCTCCGATGCAAAGGCGCAGGGCGAGCTGGAAAAGGCCGCCCGCGCGCAGGGTTTCAAGCACATCGCCTTCCAGTTCGAGCCGATCGCGGCGGCGCTCGACTACGAGCAGAAGGTCGCCCGCGAGGAGCTGGCGCTGATCGTCGACATGGGCGGCGGCACCTCCGACTTCTCGATCGTGCGGGTCTCGCCGGAGCGCGCCCGCTCGACCGATCGCAAGGCCGACATCCTGGCCAATCGCGGCGTCCATATCGGCGGTACCGATTTCGACCGGCTGCTCAGCATCGCCCATGTGATGCCCGAGCTCGGCTATCTGACGCGGACCAAGGATCACAAGCGCAACCTGCCGGCGGCCTACTTCATCGACCTGGCGACCTGGCAGCGCATCAACCTCGTCTACACAGCCAAGGCCATGAACGACCTGCGGCAAATCCGCTACGAGGCCGAGCGGGCCGACCTTGTCGACCGCTTCATCCATGTCGTCGAGCATCGCTATGGCCATGCGATGGCGGGCCTGGTTGAAAGGGCGAAGATCGCGCTGACCGACCAGCCCTTGGCGGAGGTGAAGGTGTCGCTGCCCGGCGCGCGCTTCGCGGCCGAGATCACGCGCGCGGGTCTGGAGGAGACCATTGCGGGCGATATCGAACGCGTGACCGCGACAGTCAAACAGACGATCGCGGACGCTGGCGTTGATGCCTCGGCCATCACGGCCGTGTTCCTCACCGGCGGCTCGACCGCCATCCCGCTGGCGAAGCGGGAGATCCTCTCGCTAGTGCCGCAGGCCTCGGTCATCGAAGGCGACATGTTCGGCTCGGTCGGCCTCGGCCTCGCGCTCGACGCGCAGCGCAAGTTCGCGTGAAAATCAGGTTCTTTGCCCTAAGTTTAGCGAACCACCTGCGTACGAGATTGGCCAAAACGCCCGTCTCTTCGTCATCCACGGGCGGAGCAAGGAGCGAAGCGACGCGGCGCAGACCCGAGGATCCATGCCGTGACTTCAAAGCGCTGCTACGGCGCAAAATTCTGCTCCGCTGCAGCCGTCGGCCGGGGTAACGGAATGGATCCTCGGGTCTGCGCTCCGCTTCGCGTCGCTCCGCCCGTGGATGACGAAGTTCGCATGCTTCGGCCAATCGCGAACGTTCGCGATGCTACCCAACAACGCAATCCGGCTGCGCCCTGAGATCAGGCGACCTTTCCGCCCAGATGCGCCTTCAGCGCCATCTGGGCGAGGCTCGCCTGGCGGTCGCGGTGCGTGATCATGGCGAAGTCGCGCTTCGGTAGTTCGACCGGCACGGCCCTGAGACTGCCCTCAGCCAGGGAGCGCGCGACGACGAGTTCCGAGATGATCGTGGCGCCCGCGCCGGCCTCGACCGCCTGACGCACAGCCTCGTTGCTGGGCAGGACCAGGAATATCTGCAGCTCCGCCGGCGGGACCCCCTGACTGAGCGCGAAATCCTCCAGCGCCTCGCGCGTGCCCGATCCGCCTTCCCTGATGATCCAGCGCAACGCCCTGATGTCGAGGTTGCCCGCCCGCGTCATCGGAATTTCGGGATGCGAGCGCGCCACCACCAGCATCGGGTGGTCCTCGTCGACCGTGGCGCGGCGCAGGATGTCGGACTCGGTGCGACCCTCGACCAGGCCGAAATCGGCGCGGCCGTCCAGCACATTGGCCTCGACCTGCCTGGTGTTGCCGATCGTCACGCTCAGCTTCACGGCGGGATAGGCTTCGTGGAAGGACGCCAGGCGACGCGGCAGCCAATAGCTGGCGATGGTCTGGCTGGCCGCGATCGACAGGCTGCCGGCGACGGTCTGCGAGACATCCTCCAGGACGCCGCGGGCAGCCGCGGCGCGATCCAGAACCGCCTTGGCCTCCGGCAGGAAGCGATGACCGGTCTGGGCCAGTTCGATGTTGCGGCCGACCCGGTTGAACAGGCGCACGCCATGCTGGCTTTCGAGCGCGCGGATGGCCGCCGACGCAGCCGACTGCGAGATGCCGAGCCGCTCCGCCGCCTTGGTCATGTGGCCGTGCTCGGCGACGGCGACGAATATGCGCAGCTGATCCAGGGTCATGGCGCAACTAAGAAGCAAAATCGATCGGAATTACAAGAGCCGCTTGTTAGACGGATTAATTGCTTTGTTCTAAGTTTTTCACTGAAGTTGGAAAAAATTGGTCGTCAAAGGCCAAGAGTGGGAAATGGTTGGGCGCTTCAAATCCCTGTTCGCGCATTGGGGCCGTCGGCTGAAGCGGCAACTCGCCGGTGAGCGTTATCATCCCGAGCTCCATTACATGCGCGGCCCGGGACCCAAGACGAAGGCCAAGATGGCGAACGGCAAGAGCGGTCGCGGATCATGAGCAGAGCCGCGCCGCGCGGCGCCAATTCCGCCCCTTCGCAGCGGCCGCTGGCCGACAGCCGAGCGCCGAATGAGGGTGACGGCGTCGAGACCTCGCCGAGCGTCTCCGACCGCATCGCCAAGACCACCTGCTACATGTGCGCCTGCCGGTGCGGCATCGACGTCCATATCAAAGACGGCAAGGTCCGCTACATCAACGGCAACAAGGACCATCCGGTGAACCGCGGCGTGATCTGCGGCAAGGGCAGTTCCGGCATCATGCAGCATTACAGCCCGGCACGGCTGAGGAAGCCGCTGCTGAGGACAGGGCCGCGCGGCTCCGGCGAATTCCGCGAGATTGAGTGGGACGAAGCGCTGACCATCGCCACCGAAAGGCTCTCGGCGATCCGGCGCACCGATCCGAAAAAACTTGCCTTCTTCACCGGACGCGACCAGTCGCAATCGCTGACCGGCTGGTGGGCGGCGAAATTCGGCACGCCCAATTTCGCCGCACATGGCGGCTTCTGCTCGGTCAACATGGCGGCGGGCGGGCTCTACACGATAGGCGGCTCGTTCTGGGAGTTCGGCGAGCCCGACTGGGACAACACCAGATATTTCATGCTGTTCGGCGTCGCTGAGGACCATGATTCCAACCCGATCAAGATCGGCCTCGGCAAGCTCAAGGCGCGTGGCGCCAAGGTGGTTTCGATCAACCCCTGCCGCACCGGCTACAACGCCATCGCCGACGACTGGATCGGCATCCGGCCGGGCACGGACGGCCTGTTCGTGCTGGCGCTGGTCCATGAACTGCTCAAGGCCGGGCGCGTCGATCTCGACTACCTGCTGCGCTACACCAACGCGCCGGTGCTGGTCGTGCAGGAACCGGGGGCCGCCGATGACGGGCTGTTCGTGCGCGACGGCGACGGCAATCCGCTTGCCTGGGACAGGGTGGCGAAGCGGCCGGTCAATGCGGCCGGCCCCGAAGCGAAGCCGGCGCTAACTGGCAGCTATCAGGTCGGCGGCCGGCGCTGCGTGCCTGTGTTCCAGCTCATAGCTGAGCGCTATCTCGGCGAGGCCTACGCGCCGGATGCCGTGGCGGAACGCTGCGGTGTTTCCGCCGACACGATCCGCCGGATCGCGGCGGAACTGGCGCATGTCGCCTTCGAGCAGACGATCGAACTGCCCGTCGCCTGGACCGACTGGGCGGGCCGCCGGCACGAGACGATCAAGGGCCGGCCGGTCTCGATGCATGCGATGCGCGGCATCTCGGCCCATTCCAACGGTTTTCATACCTGCCGCGCCATCCACCTGCTGCAGGTGCTGCTCGGCACGGTGGACGTTCCAGGCGGCTTCCGCTTCAAGCCGCCTTACCCGCGCCCGGCGCCGCCAGGGCCGAAGCCATGCGGTAAAAACGCCCAGCCGATGACGCCGCTGGACGGCATGCCGCTCGGCTTCGTCTGCGGACCGGACGATCTTCTCGTCGACGAGGCCGGCCGGCCCACCCGCATCGACAAGGCCTATTCCTGGGAAGCGCCCATGGCCGCGCATGGGCTGATGCACACAGTCATCCGCAACGCCAGGGCCGGCGATCCTTATCCGATCGACACGCTGATGATGTACATGTCGAACATGGCGTGGAACTCGTCCATGAACACGGTCGAGACGATTGCCATGCTGACTGACAAGGACGAGGCGGGCGCCTACAGGATCCCGTTCATCATCTATTCCGACGCCTACTACTCGGAGACGGTGCCGTTCGCGGACCTGGTTCTGCCCGACACCACCTATCTCGAGCGGCACGATTGCATCAGCCTGCTCGACCGGCCGATCAGCCACGCCGACGGGGCTGCCGACGCCATCCGCCATCCGGTGGTCCAGCCGGACCGCGACGTGCGGCCGTTCCAGTCGGTGCTGATCGAGCTCGGCGCGCGGCTCGGCCTGCCCTGCTTCGTCAAAGACGACGGCTCGGCGAAATACCGCGACTATGCCGACTACATCGTCAACCATGAGCGCACGCCCGGCATCGGCCCTTTAGCCGGCTGGCGTGGCAAGAATGGCGGCGCGATCGGCAGGGGCGATGTCAACCCCGACCAGCTGCAGCGCTACATCGACAATGGCGGCTTCTGGCACCACGATTTTGCCGACGACCAGCGCTACTACAAGATGGGCAACCGCTCTTACCTCGACTTCGCGGTCGAGATGGGCTTCATCGCCAAGGCCGAGCCCATCGTTTTCCAGCTCTACTCGGAGCCGATGCAGCGCTTTCGGCTTGCCGCGCGTGGTCATGGCAAGGTGCAGCCGCCGGACGCCGAGCGCCACCGCATCGAAGCCTATATGGATCCGCTGCCGTTCTGGTACGCGCCCTTCGAGGACGACACCGTCGACTTCGAAAAATATCCGCTGCATGCGCTGACGCAGCGACCGATGCATATGTACCACTCCTGGGGCTCGCAGAATGCGTGGCTGCGGCAGATCACCAACCAGAACCGCCTGTTCGTCCATCATCAGACGGCCGCTGGGCTCGGCCTTGCCGACGATGACTGGGTGTGGATTGAAAGCGTCAACGGCCGGGTGAAGGGCCAGATCAAGCTGGTCGACGGCGTGAACCCGGACACTGTGTGGACCTGGAATGCGATCGGCAAGCGCCGCGGCAGCTGGGGCCTGAAGGACGATGCGGCGGAGAGCAATCGCGGCTTCCTGCTGAACCACATCATCGGCGACCAGACGTCGGCCGACGCCAACGGCAAGCGCTACTCGAATTCGGATCCCGTCACCGGACAGGCGGCGTGGTTCGACGTGCGCGTGCGCATCGCAAAATGCGCGCCCAACGAAGCCGGTTTCACCGAGCCGCAATTCGAGCGTTTTGCCCAGCCGCCACATTTCGCAACTCCGCCCGACGTGCTGCGCTTTGGCGCGGAGTTCCATGCAAAGAGGGAAGCCGCCGAATGACCTGCCTTCCTTCACATACCGACAAGAAACTCGGGCTCGTCATCGACCTCGACACCTGCGTCGGCTGCCAGGCCTGCGTCACCGCCTGCAAGGAATGGAACACCGGCGGCCATATGGCGCCGCTGACCGATATCGATCCCTATGGCGGACATGTCGATGGCGTCTGGTTCAACCGGGTGCATAGTTACGAGCATACGACGGAACTGGGCGGCCGCACGGTGAACTTCCCGCGCTCCTGCCTGCATTGCGAGACGCCGGCCTGCGTCACCGTCTGCCCGACCGGCGCCTCCTACAAGCGCTCCTCGGACGGCATCGTGCTGGTCGATGAGGACAAATGCATCGGCTGCAAATTGTGCAGCTGGGCCTGCCCTTACGGCGCGCGCGAGTTCGACACCGATGTCGGCGTGATGAAGAAATGCACGCTCTGCGTCGACCGCATCTATAACGACAATCTGGCGGAAGAGGACCGCGTGCCGGCCTGCGTCGCAGCCTGCCCGACCAGCGCCCGGCATTTCGGCGATCTCGGCGATCCGGCCTCGGCGATCTCGCAGCTTGTCGAGGAGCGTGGCGGCGTCGCGCTCATGCCCGAACTCGGCTACAAGCCGACCAACAGATATCTGCCGCCGCGCGCCCGCAGCCAACGCGCGGCGAAGGTGGACGCGCCGGCGCTGGAGCCGATCCGGGCCGAGGGCGGTTTCCTCGGCTGGATCGACCGCATGCTTTCGAACTAGCCGATCATCATGCACCCTGCTTTCTCGGTCGTCTTCTTCACCACCGCCACTGGGGCCGGCTACGGCCTCTTGGCGCTGCTCGGCCTGCTTGGCGGGTTTGGCGTGATCCCGGCCGATTTCTGGTTTGGCCTTGTCGGCATGGCGCTGGCGCTCGGGCTGATCGCGGCAGGGCTTTTGTCCTCCACTGGCCACCTGGGCCGTCCCGAGCGAGCCTGGCGAGCCTTCTCGCAGTGGCGCAGCTCATGGCTGTCGCGCGAAGGCGTGGCCTCGGTCGCGACCTTCATTCCAGCCGCACTGTTCGGCATCGGCTGGGTATTTCTCGGCCGTAATGGCGGATGGGTGGCCGTCGCCGGGCTGCTGGCTGCGGCGGGCGCGCTCGTCACAACCTGCACGACAGGCATGATCTACGCCTCGCTGAAGCCAATCGCGCAGTGGCACAGCCGCTATACTTTGCCGGCTTATCTTATCTTCGCGGCGATGACCGGAAGCGTGTTGGGGAACGCCTTATTCCAATGCTTCGGCGCAGCCTCGACAGCGGTCCTGATCGGCGGATTGCTGGCAACGCTTGCCGGTTGGGGCTGGAAACTTGCGACCTGGAACTACAATGACCGGCTGGAGATTCCGACCACCGCCAACACGGCGACCGGACTTGCCGGCGGCACGGTCCGGTCGATCGAATGGCCGCATACGGAAGAGAACTATCTGCTGAAAGAGATGGGCTTTAGCATCGCGCGCAAGCACAGCGCGAAGCTGCGGCCGGTCACGCAGGCGCTGGCCTTTGCAGCGCCGGCTTTCCTGCTGGCAATCGCGTTCTTCCTGCCATGGCCTTTGGGCGTGATCGCATCCGTGCTTGCTGCCGTGGTGCAGTTGGCCGGCATGCTGGTCGAGCGGTGGCTGTTCTTCGCCGAGGCGAAGCATACGGTCGCGCTCTATTACGGACGATAGAAGGATCAGCCCGGCCGCAGCATCGAGCCTGATATGGCGAAGATGCGGTCGGCGCCGAGCATATAGGCTACCAGCGTTTCCAGCCTAAACAGTCCGGCATAGGCGCGGTCGAGCACGTTGAGCGAGCCGGTATAGGCACCGAAGGCCGGCATGATCATGCGGCCGCCGTCGCCGGCAAAGCAGCGCCGCCGGACCGAGCGGCCGCGCTGGACGATGCGCGCGCAGGGGTGGAGATGGCCTGATATCTCGCCCTCGACCCGCGTCTTCGACGGCTCGTGGCGAAAGAGCAGCGAGCCGATGGCGAGTTCCCGCACCGTCTCGCCCGGCAGATCGGCGGGCGCTTCCGGGTCATGGTTGCCGGCAACCCAGAACCAGTCGCGGCCGGCCATCATCGCCTCCAGGCGTTCCCGGAAACTTGCATGCATGCGCTCGGCGCCGCCGCCGTCATGGAAGGAGTCGCCCAGGCTGACGACGATCCGCGGCTGGTAATCGGCAATGACCGCCTGCAGTTGCAGCAGGGTAGCACCGGTGTCGTAGGGCGGGATCAGCGCGCCGCGCTTGGCGAAGGACGAGCCCTTCTCGAGATGCAGGTCGGAGACGGCGAGCAGCCGCAGGTCGGGGAAATAGAGCACGCCACGCCGGTCGCAGACCGCGCGTTCGCCGGCGATGCCGACAAGATCGGCCTCGGCGATCAGCGTTGCACGCGACAGCGAAAAATTCATCCCCTCCTGGCCTCTCGGTTCGTCACGCCCGGCCGCCCATGGCTTCCTCGACCAGGTCGGCGGCTTCCATCAAAAGCGTGTCGTTGGCGCCGCCATTGACCGATTCCTTGCCGATCTCCAGCATCACCGGCACCGCCAGCGGCGAGATCTGATCGAGATGCTTATGCATGATTCGACCGCGCACACGCGAGAGCATCTCGCCAAGTCTGCTGACATCGAGCAGACCGGCCGAGGCGTCGGTGCGCGTCGCCTGCAGCAGGATATGGTCCGGCTCATGGCTGCGCAGCACGTCGTAGATCAGGTCTGCCGAGACCGTCACCTGGCGCCCGCTCTTCTCCTGGCCGGGGTAACGCTTCTCGATCAGCCCGGCGATGACCGCGCAGGTGCGGAAAGTGCGCTTCAGCATCCAGCTCTCGTTCAGCCAGTCCTCCAGATCGTCGCCCAGCATATCCTCGTCGAAAAGCGCGGCCAGCGATGGCTTCTTCGCCCTAAAGAGTGCCGCCATGTCGTCCAGCGCCCACACCGCCAGCGAATAGTCGGTGGCGACGAAGCCGAGCGGCCTCGCATGGGCTCGCTCCAGCCGGCGGGTCAAAAGCATGCCGAGCGTCTGGTGCGCCAGCCGGCCCTCGAAGGGATAAGCCACCATGTAGTGGCGGTTACCGCGCGGAAAGGTCTCGACCAGAAGGTCGCCGCGCTTGGGCAGCACGGACTTCTCCTGCTGGATGCGAAGCCAGTCGGCCACCTGTTCGGGCAGGAGTTTCCAGCGGTCGCTGTCGGCCAGCATGCCGCGCACCTGCTCGGCCAGATAGGTCGACAGCGGGAATTTGCCGCCGGCATAGGACGGCACGATGATGTTGGCGCCGGCGCCGTTGGAGACGACGCACTCGTTCTCGCGGATGCCTTCGAAGCGCAGCACCTTGCCGGCGAAGAGGAAATTGTCTCCCGGACGCAGCGTCTCGGCGAAATACTCCTCGATCTTGCCAAGCACCGGCCCGCCGCGGCCGGCCATGCCCCGGCCCTGCCGGACGTAACGGATATTGAGCTCGGGCATCTCGACGATGGTGCCGACATTCAGCCGATACTGCTGCGCCACGCTCGGATGCGAGACGCGCCAAAGCCCGTCCTTGTTTTTGCGGATGCGGGCATAGCGCTCATAGTTCTTCAGCGCGTAGCCGCCGGTGGCGACGAAGTCGATGACGCGGTCGAAGGTCTCGCGCTCCAGCGCGGCATAGGGGGCCGCACTGCGGACCTCCTCGAACAGCAGGTCGGCATCGAACGGTCCGCCGCAGGCGACACCCAGCACATGCTGCGACAAGACATCGAGCGCGCCCTTGATCAAGGGCGGCGTGTCCTGCGCGCCGAGATAGTTGGCGTCGAGCGCGGCGCGGCATTCCAGCACCTCGAAGCGATTGGCCGGGATCAAGATCGCCTTCGAAGGCTCGTCCATGCGGTGGTTGGCGCGGCCGATGCGCTGCGCCAGGCGACTGGCGCCCTTCGGCGCGCCGACATGCACGACCAGGTCGACATCGCCCCAGTCGATGCCGAGATCGAGCGTCGAGGTGGCGACGATGGCGCGCAGCGCATTGTCGGCCATCGCCTTCTCGACGCGGCGGCGCTGGCCGACATCGAGCGAGCCGTGATGCAGCGCGATCGGAAGCGAGTCCTCATTCGCCCGCCACAGCTCCTGGAACAAAAGCTCGGCCTGGCTGCGGGTGTTGACGAAGAGAAGCGTGGTTTGGTGCTCCTTGATCGCCTCGTAGATTTCGGGAATGGCGTAGCGGGCCGAATGGCCCGACCACGGCACGCGCTCGCGCGAGTCCAGGATCGAGATGTCCGGCTTGGCGCCGCCGGCAACCGTGATCAGCCCGGCCATCTCGCCAGGTGGATTCTGCGCCACCAGCCAGCGCCGCAATTCGTCCGGCTCGGCCACGGTGGCCGACAGGCCTATGGTCTGCAATCCGGGGACGAAGGCGCGCAACCGCGCAAGACCGAGCGCCAGCAGATGCCCGCGCTTGGAGGTGACGAGCGAATGCAATTCGTCGAGCACGACATAGCGCAAATCCTCGAAGAAGCGCTTTGCGTCGTTCGAAGCGATCAGCAGAGCGAGTTGCTCGGGCGTGGTGAGCAGGATGTCGGGCGGCGCCAGTTTCTGCCGCTGGCGCTTGTGCGAAGGCGTGTCGCCGGTGCGGGTCTCGATGGTGATCGGCAGTCCGATCTCCTCGACCGGCTTACCGAGATTGCGCTCGATGTCGACAGCCAGCGCCTTGAGCGGCGAGATGTAGAGCGTGTGGATGCCGCGATGCGCCTGGCCCGGCTTTCGCTTGGGTGGATTGGCCAGTTCGGTCAGCGACGGCAGGAAGCCGGCCAGCGTCTTGCCGGCGCCGGTCGGCGCGATCAGCAGCACCGATTGGCCGCTTTGCGCCTTCGCCAGCAGCTCGAGCTGATGAGCGCGGGGCGACCAGCCCTTTTCGCCGAACCAATTGACGAATGGTTCGGTCAGCAGGACGGCGGCATTCTGTTCGGCAAGGCGCGGTTGCTCGGTCACGCGCAAGAGGTAGCGCGGCGGCACGAAATCGCCAAGGAAAATCGGAACAAAAGGGGATCATGCAACTCTTCCCCTTCTCCCCTGTGGGAGAAGGTGGATCGGCGCGGCAGCGCCGAGACGGATGAGGGGTGTTCCAGCTTGGCGCCAAGCTTACCCCTCACCCGGATTGCCAACCGAATTGCGAAGGGCAATTCGGGGCAATCCGACCTCTCCCACAGGGGAGAGGTAAAAGGCGCTACGGTCTCCTGAACCCAGTCGGGCCGCCATAGAGATAGCCGATGCGGTCGACCGCCTCCGTCAGCCCTTCGCGCGAGACCAGCATGGTGTGGCCGTTGGCGTGGATCATGTCCTTTTCGTCGGTCATCACAGCGACATGGCCTTTCCAGAAGACGAGGTCGCCGCGTTGAAGTCCTGAATAGTCAGGTCCCGGCTCGAACGGCGTGCCTATCGATGCCGCCTGCATGTCGGAGTCGCGCAGCACTTGCCTGCCCGTCATGCGCATCGACAGCTGCACGAGGCCTGAGCAGTCGATGCCGAAACCGGAGACGCCGCCCCAGAGATAGGGCGTGCCGAGGAAACTCTCGGCGACCGTGACGTAATCCTTTGCCAGCTCGGCGATCGGCCGCAGATGGCCGGCGATGATCGCCTGGCCGGAGGGCAGCAGCGCGTAATGCGTGCCGCGCGTTTCGGCCGAGCCGGTCACCGTGACGGTCGAGCCCATCGACAGCTGCCCGCCTATCGGGAAACGCAGATCCGGCCCGGGATAGAGGAAGGTGCGCGGCACCGAAACGATGTGCGTGGGTGCATGCTCGCGCGCGCCCAGGAGATTGTCGGCGACATAGCCGACATAGCCGTCGCGCTCGGCCTGCACCCAGGCCCAGCCCTCGGCATCCTCGAAGACCAGCACGTCGTCGCCGAACAGCGCCTGCGTGTTCACGCCCGCATCGGGGCGCGGCGCCTTGCGCAGATCGGCGACCGAGGCCGTGATCCGCGCCGGGCGGCCGCTGACGAAACGCTCGGCTGCGACCTCGCCCTTCAGCCTCGCATCGGCAAGGTCGGAACGGAAAGCATGAAGGCGGGCATCCCTGGCGGTCAAATCGATAATCCAGTCATTTTTGTTGGAGCATGATCTTATCCGAAAACCGGTTCCCACTTTTCGCTGACGCCGTCCTTCGGTTCGGGATCATGCTCTAGATGGGCAGTTCGTGCGCCCTGGCGACGATACCATCGCCGAAGCGCTCGACAAAGAGCGCGCCTTCCACCGTGCGCCGGATCAGCACGTTGCGCTTGTCGAGCTCGTCGCGGTGGCGCGAGACCAGTTTCAGCGCGCCCATCGTATCCAGCGCCCGGGTGATGACCGGCTTGGTGACGTTGAGCTTGGCGGCCAGTCCGCGCACCGTATGCGGCGGCGGATCGAGATAGATGGTGAACAGGATTGCCGTCTGGCGCATGGTGAGATCCGGCGCGCCGTCGCGCACCTGGGCCAGCATCACCTGCTGCCACAGTCGCAAGGCCTGGCTCGGGCGCATCGAGATCGACATCGCCCAAGCATGCCGGCAAATTGTTTCGGTTCCGTTTCAGTGGCGGCGTTTCGCCGCTACGCTCCAAAACGCCCGACGATGACGCGCTCCAGCGCACGAATGCCTTGCGCCTCGCCACCGGTCAGCCCGTAGGGGCGATCGGCAGGGTTCCAGGCGAAGATGTCGAAATGCGCCCAGCTCGCCGTCTTCTCAACGAAGCGCTTGAGGAAAAGGGCGGCGGTAATCGATCCGGCAAAGCCGTCCGTGGTCACGTTGTTGATGTCGGCAATCTTCGAGGAAAGCTTTGCATCGTAGGGGCGCCATAAAGGCATGCGCCAGAGCGGATCTTCCACGGCAAGCGAAGCGGCGGCAATGTCAGACGCCAGCGTGTCGTCGCCAGTGTAGAAAGGCGGCAGATCAGGTCCCAGAGCGACGCGCGCGGCGCCGGTCAGCGTCGCCATGTCGATCAGCAAAGCGGGCTGTTCCTCGTCGGCCAGCGCCAGCGCGTCGGCCAGGACCAACCGCCCTTCGGCGTCCGTGTTGCCGATCTCGACTGTGATGCCCTTGCGGCTGCGCAGCACGTCGCCGGGCCGGAAGGCATTGCCGGCGATCGAATTCTCGACGGCGGGGATCAGCACGCGCAACCGGACATTCAGTTTCGCCGCCATGATCATCGAGGCGAGGCCCAGCACATTGGCGGCGCCGCCCATGTCCTTCTTCATCAAAAGCATGCCAGACGAAGGCTTGATGTCGAGGCCGCCAGTGTCGAAGCAGACGCCCTTGCCGACCAGCGTCACCTTCGGCGCGTCGCTCGGGCCCCAGCTCATGTCGACCAGCCGCGGCGCGTCGGTCGAGGCCCGGCCGACCGCGTGGATCATCGGGAAATTCCGCGCCAGGAGATCGTCGCCATGGATGACGGAGATGTCGGCGCCATGGGCGGCCGCCAGCTTTCGGGCGGCTTCTTCCAATTCGACCGGACCGAGGTCGCTGGTCGGCGTGTTGACGAGGTCGCGTGCCAGGAACACGCTGTCGGCGACGCGGCGGACATGCGCAGCGTCGGCGCCTTCCGGAAGCGCAAAGCGCAACGGCCTGCCGGGCTTCTTGCCATAGCGGGTGAAGACATAGCCACCGAGAACCAGAGCGAGCGCTGCCAGATCGGGCTGGCGCAAATCCGACGCAAAATGCCAATCGCCTTCCGGCAACGCCCTTGCGAGCGCGCCGAGGGCAAGAACGCTTTCGCCGTCGCCCGTGCCGAACAGCGCGCCGGCAAGGCCGCCGCCCTCGTCTGGCAGGACCAGCGTGCGCCCTGCCTCGCCGGAAAAGCCGTTGACCCTTGCCCAGGCGATGGCGGGCGGCGGCAGCGCCGCGGCTTCAAGCGCGTCCCTTGCCACCAGATAGACAGGCAAGGCGGCTTGCGGCTTCTGCTCAACGAATTCGACAGGCATGCGATGATCTCCGGCCGAACAGATGAGTCGGCGCTTCTTAACGGTCCGTTAGGGTTAACAGAATATTTCTGCGGGAGGGAAGACGGCCAGCCAATGGCCGCACAGGAATGGAGACCGGGCGCCGATGCCGACCGAAGCGTTGAACCTTACAGCCAAGCGCCTGATCACCACGGTCTTCATGGCTGCGCTGGCGGCCAGCGTGGCGGGTTGCGGCAGCACCAGCAAGCTCACCACAGGCTCCATCTCCCGCTCCGACAGCAGGCCGCTGGAAACGATGTCGGCCGGCGAATTGCGCGCCGCCACGTCCAGGCTCGGCGAATCCTATGCCCGCAATCCGAGCGACAAGCGCATCGCGATGAATTTCGCGGCGGCGCTGCAGATGGACGGCGACGCCGACCAGTCGCTGGCGGTGATGCGCAAGCTGGCGATCGCCTATCCCAAGGATCGCGAGGTGCTTGCCGCCTACGGCAAGGCGCTTGCCGCCAATGGCCAGTTCGAGCCGGCCCTCGATGCTGTGCGGCGCGCGCAGACGCCCGAATATCCGGACTGGAAGCTGGTGTCGGCGGAAGCCGCCATTCTCGACCAGATGGGACAGAAAGACGAAGCGCGGCAGGATTATCGCAAGGCGCTGGAACTGAAGCCGAACGAGCCTTCGGTGCTGTCCAATCTCGGCATGTCCTATGTGCTCGAGGGCGACCTGCGCACGGCCGAAACCTATATGCGCTCGGCCGCGCAGCAGCCCGGCGCCGACAGCAGGGTGCGGCAGAACCTGGCGCTGGTCGTCGGACTGCAGGGCCGCTTCGACGAGGCCGAGAAGATCGCCTCGCAGGAGCTGTCGCCCGAGCAGGCGCAGGCCAACGTCGCCTATCTGCGCCAGATGCTTGCCCAGCAGAATGCCTGGAGCCAGCTCAAGGATCAGGACAAGGGCAAGGCGAAGGTCGCGGCGGCGGCCCCGACCGCGACCAACTGATCGCGGGCGACGCCGCACGCCCACCCCACATCAAAATCACAAAGCCGCGCGGCATCCACGCGCGGCGTTATGATTTGATGGGAACGACTGGAGCAATTCCGGGAAAGACGCGAGCGGTCAGGCTCGGCGACTTCGCCGTAGCCTTCCGTTCGAAATTGCGGGGAACAAAGAGATAGAGCGGTTCGTCGTTTCCGTGAAACGGTGAACCGCTCTGGCCTACTGGCTCGATGAGCTGTGCTGGTCGCCGAAGATGCCGCGCTGGCTGACCTGGATGCCGGCCGGCCCCAGAATGATGGCGAACAGAACCGGCAGGAAGAACAGGATCATCGGCACGGTGAGCTTCGGCGGAAGCGCCGCGGCCTTCTTTTCGGCCGCGTTCATGCGCATGTCGCGGCTTTCCGAGGCAAGCACGCGCAGCGCGTGCGCCACCGGCGTGCCGTAGCGTTCGGCCTGGACCAGGGCCTGTGACACCGACCTCACCGATTCCAGGCCGGTGCGGCTTGCCAGGTTCTCATAGGCGACCTTGCGATCCTGCAGATAGGAGAGCTCGGCATTGGTGAGCACGAATTCCTCGGCAAGCGGCACCGACTGCGCGCCGACTTCGTCGGCAACCCTGCGCAAGGCCGCTTCCACCGACATGCCCGATTCCACGCAGATCAGCATCAGGTCGAGCGCGTCCGGCCATGCCAGCTGGATCGACTGCTTGCGCTTGGTCGCGCGGTTGTTGACGTAGAGGATCGGCGCGTAGAAGCCGCCATAGGCGACAACGACACAGACGAACAGCTTGATGAAAGCCGGTTGCTGCGGCAGGCCGCCGAGCACGAACAGATAGATGGCCGCCAAGGCAAAGCCGACGAATGGCAGGACGAGGCGGAAGAAGAGGAAACGCGTCAGCGGGTTCTGGCCGCGGAAGCCCGCGACCTTGAGCTTCTGGATCGTGCTTTCGTCGGCAAGCGCGCGCCTGAGGTCGAGGCGGTCGACGATGTTGCGCATGCCTACGGACTGTTCCTCGCGCAGGCCCTTGCGGCGGCGGTCGGCCTCGTTGGCCAGCCGCGCACGCTGCTCGGCGCGCAATTTGTCGCGTTCGAGCGCCACGCTCTTCATGCGCGACTTGAGCGACGTGCCGCCGAACGCCGGCATGAGCGTGAAGACGGTCGCGAACACGGCGATGCCGACCAGCATCGCGATCAGGAAAGAAGGGTCGGTGAGTGTTTTGACGACCTGCTCTGTCACTGGATCCGAGCCCCTACACTTCGAAGTTCATCATCTTGCGCATCACCAGGATGCCGATCGACATCCACACACCCGAGCAGCCGAGGATCAGGTTGCCGACATTGGTGGTGAACAGCGGCATGATGTAGTTCGGGCTCGACAGATAGACGAGGAAGGCGACGACGAAGGGCAAGGCGCCGATGATAACGGCGGATGCCTTGGCTTCCATCGAAAGCGCCTGGACCTTGGCCTTCATCTTCTTGCGGTCGCGCAGGACGCGCGAAAGGTTGCCCAGCGCTTCGGACAGGTTGCCGCCGGCTTGCGACTGAATCTGGATGACAATGCCGAAGAAGCCGGCCTCGGTGCATGGCATGGTCTCGGACATGCGCATGGCGGCTTCGGGCACCGACAGGCCCATCTGCTGGGAATCGACGATGCGGCGGAACTCCGACCGGACCGGTTCGGGCGATTCGTTGGCGATCAGGCGGATCGCATCGTTGAGCGGCAGGCCGGACTTGACCGCGCGCACGATGATGTCGAGCGCGTTCGGGAACTCTTCCAGGAAGGCCTTGACGCGGCGTGTGCGCCGAAACGACACGAACCAGCGCGGCAGGCCGAGGCCACCCGCCAGCAGGGCGCCGGGCAGAGCCCACAGAGGCGCGCCGGCGAAAAAGAGAAGGCCCGTCAGCACGGCGCCGCAGACGGCGGAGTAGAGATAGAAGCGTTCGAGCGAAACCTTCATGCCGGCCTGACGGATCTGAGCCTTCAGCGGCGGTTTCTTGACGTTGCGGTCGTTGGTCTTCTGTTTCTCGTCGAGCTGCTTGAGGGTATCCTGAAGACTTTTGCGCCGCTTGACCGCTTCCGCGGCGCGGTCGCGCGTGGCTTTCACCACCGACCGGTCGGTTTCGGCTGTCTTGATGGTCTGAAGCCGCTTGCCGGCCTGCTTCTCGTTGTCGATGCGCGTGAACAGGAAGGCATAGGCCACCGCGCCGGCGCTGAAGCCGGCGAGCACGATGAAAGCCAGTACGGTGGTGTCAACTCCGAACATCGACCGGGATCCCCAGGGCATTTCGCCGTTTCAAAGAAACGGCGAGCCGCCCCATTTCCTTGTTTTGACGCAATTCCGGACGGAAAGTTCCGGCGAAGTCGCCGAACCCGACCGCTTCACACTTTTCCTGGAATTGCTTCAGACCTCCAGATGCATCAGTCAGCGCGTTTCTCCATCGCCTCGAGCGCGTTGGCGAGGCGCTGCTCCTCGCCATAATAACGGGCACGGTCCCAGAAATGCGGGCGGCCGATGCCTGTCGAGACATGTTCGCCGACCAGCCGGCCGCTCGAGTCCTCGCCCTTGATATTGTAGAGGACAATATCCTGGGTGATGATGACATCGCCTTCCATGCCGACCACTTCGGTGATGTGGGTGATGCGGCGCGAGCCGTCGCGCAGGCGAGCCGCCTGGATGATCACGTCGATCGAGCCGACGACGATCTCGCGCACCGTCCGCTGCGGCAGGGAATAGCCGCCCATGGCGATCATCGATTCGATACGGTTGAGGCATTCGCGCGGGCTGTTCGAGTGGATCGTGCCCATCGAGCCGTCGTGACCGGTATTCATCGCCTGCAGCAGGTCGAACACTTCCGGTCCGCGCACTTCGCCGACGATGATCCGCTCCGGCCGCATGCGCAGGCAGTTCTTGACCAGGTCGCGCATGGTCACCTCGCCCTCGCCCTCCAGATTGGGCGGCCGGGTTTCGAGACGGACCACATGCGGCTGCTGCAGCTGCAGTTCGGCCGAATCCTCGCAGGTGATGACGCGCTCATCGCGGTCGATATAGTTGGTCAGGCAATTGAGCAGCGTCGTCTTGCCGGAGCCGGTGCCGCCCGAGATGACGACATTGCAGCGGACGCGGCCTATGATCTTGAGGATTTCCGCGCCTTGCGGCGAGATGGCGCCGAACTTGACCAGCTGGTCCAGCGTCAGCTTGTCCTTCTTGAACTTGCGGATGGTGAGCGCGGTGCCGTCGATCGACAGCGGCGGCGCGATGACGTTGACGCGCGAGCCGTCGGGGAGGCGCGCGTCGCAGATCGGGCTCGATTCATCGACGCGGCGGCCGACCTGGCTGACGATGCGCTGGCAGATGTTGAGCAGTTGCTGATTGTCGCGGAAGCGGATGCCGGTCTGCTCGACCTTGCCATTGACTTCGATGTAGACGTTCTTGGAGCCGTTGACCATGATGTCGGCGATGTCGTCGCGGGCCAGCAACGGCTCCAGCGGTCCATAGCCCAGAACGTCGTTGCAGATGTCCTCGAGCAGCTCTTCCTGCTCGGAGATCGACATCGCGAAGTTCTTGATCGCGATGATGTCGTTGACGATGTCGCGGATTTCCTCGCGCGCGCTCTCGGGATCGAGCTTGGCGAGCTGCGACAGGTCGATCGTGTCGATGAGCGCCGAAAACACCTGGCTCTTGGTGTCGTAATAGGTCTCGCTGCGTTCGCGCGGGACCCTTCTTGGCGGCTCCGGCGCCATGGGCGGCGGCTCGACGGGGCGGCGCGCAGCCGGCGCGGCGGGCGTGGCCGGCGCGCTGGACGGCGGCGCGGCCGGTCGTTCGGCCGTCATCGTTCCCGTTGGAGCGGCGGCGGGAGTGGACGCCGGCGGGCGGAATTCGGGCGTTGCCCGGCTGCCGTCGTCTTTGCCTCTTTTACCAAACATGATCCACTACCCGATGCCGCTCAATCAGCGTCACTTCTTGTTGCGCGAGAGCTTGCCGAGGATCGAGCCCAGGCCTGCCTTCTTCTTTGCCTTGATCTCGCTGCGCCCGGTCAGCACATGCGCTACCTCGTTGATGGTGGTGACGACCGGACTCTTGGCGTCCATCTCGCTCAGCATGCGGCCATTGTTGGCGGCGTTGCCGAACAGCAGCGGTTCGAAGTTGATCACGGCCATCGGCGTGATGCCGAGCGGTTCGGCGAAATCGGAAGCGGCGATCTCCGGCCGCTTCGGCACGCCCGCCTGGTTGATGATCAGCTTCGGTGGCGGATCGTTCGGACGCAGCCGCTTCAGCATGTCCACCATGTTCTTGGTGTTGCGAAGATTTGCGAGCTCGGGCGTCGCCGTGATGACGATCTCGTCCGCCTTGATCAGCGTGCTCTTCGTCCACCCGCTCCAGACGTGAGGGATGTCGAGGACCAAAAGAGGCGCGCTGCGCTGCGCCGTCTCTATGATCTGCGAGAAGGCCTCGGCGTCGAAATCATAGACGCGCTCGAGCGTGGAGGGAGCCGCGAGCAGCGACAGATGCTCGGCGCATTGCGCGAGCAGACGGTCGAGATAGACCTCGTCGACCCGCTCGGGCGAAAACACCGCCTCGGCGATGCCTTGCGCCGGATCCTGGTCGAAATTGATGTTGGCGGTGCCGAAGGCGAGATCGAGATCGGCGATGACGACTTCGGACTTGAACAGGGAAGACATCGCCCAGGCGACATTGTGGGCGATGGTCGACGAGCCGACGCCGCCCTTGGCGCCGATGAACGCGATCGACCGGCCGATCGGCTCCGATTCCGGATCGACGAAGATCGACGACACGACGCTGACGATGTCGGTCATCGAGACCGGCGCGATGACATATTCGGAAATGCCCGAGCGGATAAGCTCGCGGTAGAGCCCGACATCATTGTAGTGGCCGATGACCACGACCTTGGAGGAGGGATCGCAATATTCCGAGAGCTGGCCGAGTTGCTCGAGCAGCTGCTGCGGTTCGCTGCGCGATTCCAACAGGATCAGGTTCGGCGTCGGCGCGGACTGGTAGAACTCGATCGCGGTCGGGATGCCGCCCATATGGACCTTGAGATGGGCCTTGGCCATCCGGCGATCCTCGCCGGCGCGCTCGACGGGGTTGGCGACCCCGTCGGTCTCGCAGAAAGCCTGGATCGAAATGCGCGGCACGGGACGCAGCGCCTGCATGGCGGCGATGTCCTGCTGCGAAAGGTCGCCGGTTTCCGCGGGCGTGTCGTAGGCAAGATTGCTCATCGTCATGCTCTTTCCGTGACTGCTTTCTTCGTCGTCCGGCGCGGCTTAGTAAGTCACTTCCGAATTGCCCAAGAATTCGTTCGAAATGCCTCTCGAGCGATAAAGGTCGATTACCGCGCCCCGGTTCTCGGCATCGATATCGGACTGCTTGCGCGGCCCGAGCAGATCGTTGGGATTGGCCACCTGGGCGGCGAGGTTGTTCTGGTACGAGCAGCCGAAGTCGGCATAGTGCTTGTTCTCCGACGTCTCCGTCAGATCATCTGGCCAACGCCCGCATTTGTCGGTCTGGGCCCTCACCGCGACGAAGGCGACGCGCACCGGCGCGGACGCCTCCGGCACATCCGACTGATAGGACGTCATGACGATACGGTTGCGCTTCACGCCCGCCGCCATGGCGACCCGTGCGAAGTCGCGTCCCACGACCAGTGCCGCCACCTCGTTGGCCGAGCCTCGCGGGATTGCGATGGTCAGCGACGGGGCGGCTCCCTTGTCGTAGCCGTCGAGGAAGCCAAGCAGCGTGTCGCGCTGCGCGCCGGTCATGCCGCGATCGCCGGCGCCGACCGGCAGGTCGATCTTCTGGTTCTTCTCGGCGATGACGATCGGATGGGTCGTGCGGTAATCGTCCGGTATCGACCCTACCGTGACGCTGTCTCGGTTGGCGCAGCCTGCGAGCGACGCCGCAAGCATGACCGCCAGTGCCGGGACCATCTGCCGACGGATCCTTGCGATGCCGGATGCTGTCCGGACCGTCATGACCTTCGATGCTGCCTTGGACATATCCGCATTCCCACTCATTTGTAGATGAAGCCCACGACACCGTGGTAGCGGCCGGCCGGCTTGTCCGTCTGCATGGTGCCGTAGACGCGGTTGACGCGGCCTAGGAACATAGCGGCGCCGTCGCTCGCGGCATTGAAATTGTCGTCCGGCTTGGCCAGGTCGTTGCGCGCCACCGGCCGCGACAGATAGGGCGTGATGATGATGACGAGCTCGCTTTCGTTGCGCACGAAGTCCCTGCTGCGGAAGAGCGTGCCAAGGACAGGGATCTTGGTCAGGCCGGGCAACCCGGTGACAGCCTGCCTGACATCGTCGCGCACGAGGCCTGCTATCATCATCGAGCCGCCGGAAGGCAATTCCACCGTCGTATCCGCCAAGCGTTTGCGCAGCGATATGATATTCGTGTCGCCCAACGCGAACGAGCCTTCCGTGGTCGGCTCTGAAACCGCGGTTCTTACCTTCAGGCTGATGCGGCCGGCAGATAACACCACCGGCTGGAACTCCAACCCGATGCCGTATTCGACCTGGCTTGCCGTCCAGGTCCTTTCGCCAGTCTGATTGTCTGTCGATTTGTTGTTGGTGACGCTGCTCACCATATTGTATTCGCCACCAACCTTGAACGTCGCCTTTTCGCCCGAAACAGCGGTCAGTGTCGGCTCTGCCAGCGTCTTCATGACGCCAGATTGCTCCATGGCGTTGATGGTGCCTTGCAGAGACGAACTTTTGAAGTCGAGGCCTGAACTGGACAACGGTTTGCCGAGGCCGGGATAGGTGTCGACAGTGGAGCCGAAGGTTATGCCGTTGGCACTGCCATTGCCCACCATGTTGACGCCGAGTTGCTTCATCACCGAGCGGCTGACTTCGGCGACGGTCACCTTCAGCGTCACCTGATCGTCGCCGATGATCTGCAAGAGGTTGACGATCTTGGAGGTGCGGCGTTCCTGGTCGGGGTTGTTGATGTCGACGCCGCCATTGACCGAGCCGCCGGCGGCGGTCTGCGAATATTGGCCCGTCGTCGCTTCACCGCCGGACACGAAGATGGTCGCCAGGTCGACGGCGCGCTTGGAATCGAGCGGCGTGTCGACGGTGCCCGTCAGGACGACGTTGTCGTTGAGAAGCTCGACCTTGATCTGCGAGGACGGGATGAAGCGCTTCAGATAGTCCTCCAGCCCGGCGACGTCGCGTTCGACGGCCAGATCCAGGCTGACGATCTGCTCGCCATTAGGGCCGAAAACAAAGATGTTGGTTTCGCCGACCGCCTTGCCGAACAGGTAGATGCGCCGCGCCGTGCGGGTCACGGCATCGGCAACCGCCGGATTGGCGACAAGGATATCATAGGCGTCGCTCGGCAAGTCGATGACCACGGATTTGTTGAGGCCGAGCTTGACGCGCTGCGTGGCGACGGAGGCCGACACGCCGGCGCTCGCGGCCTTGGCTTCGGCCAGTTCCGGTGCGCTGGTGCCGACCAGGAAAAAGCCGATCGCCGCGGCGGCCAGGAAGGGGAGCAGTCTACCGTTTAGCCTCATTTCCTTGCTCCCACCTCGGAAACCTCACCGGACTTGATCAGCCGCACGGTCCCGCGTCGGCCGTTGCCGTTGACCAGGTAGTCGGCTTCGTCCGTACTCTTCTCATGGATGTCGGTGATCGGGCGCAGCGCCAGCGTCAGGCGGTCCGCCATCTGCTGCGCCACCGTGATGATCTCCGCCTGCTGTGGCGTCAGCTCCAGCGTCGCTGTCTGGCCGACCCTGGTCTTCTTGCCTTCCTCGTCTTCCTGGATGGTCTGGTCGATAGCCAGCACGCGGATGTTCTTGAGGATCGTCTCGGTGTTGAAGCCGCTGCCGCCATTGCCGGTATCGGCGCGGCGGGTCATGATGACGTCGACGAAGTCGTTGGGCAGGATGAAGCCGCCGGCGGACGTGTCGGCCGATATCGCGGTGGCGACGGCGCGCATGCCGGAAGGCAGGATCGACGACATGAAGCTCTGCCCCTCGCCGACCAGCTTGGAGCGGCGCATCGGCTCGCCGGTGTACATGGCCACGCGGGCGACCGAGCCCTTGAGCTTTTCGACTGCGTCAGGCTCGGCGGCGCGCGTGATGAAATTGGCGTTGACGCCGTCGGCCGGCCATTGTTCCCAGCTGATGTTGGTGCCGAGCTGACTGCCCATCGGCACGTCGCCGGAAAGCACCAGCACATCCTGCAATGCGATTGCCGGCTGCTTCGGCGCATCGACCACGACCTGGGGCGGCGGCGCCACGACCATGTTCTTCGCCACGTAGCCCGCGCCACCCGCCGCGACCGCAGCCACGCCCAGAATAATCAATCGGGATGCTGGCATTCGTCCGAAACCCTTCGCCTCAAGGCAAACCACCTCGCCAGGCCGGACTTTGCAGCCGCAATCGTCAAAACAAGGTTAATGCAATGCTTACGATCGTGATTAATTTAAGGTTTACTCAAATTGGATGGAACGGCCCGCCGTTAACAAAAAAGGCGGCAAGGCCGCCTGGTATCTAGCAAAAGGCGGCCAGGCCGCCCTGGGATCTAGAAGAAGCGGCAATGCCGCCGGGATCGCCGACACCGATGTCGCCAGGCCTATGTCGTGAGCCTCTGCAGCGCCCAGACCATCAGCGGCGAATCCGGGAAGGTGATCAGTCCGCCCGCGCCCAGCGCTATGGCATACGGGACGCCAACGCTCTCGTCCGCGAAGTGGCGCAGAAACCGGCTGTGGCCGGTGTACATGGCGAGCGGCGATTTCCGGTAGGCAAGGATTGCCAGGGTAAGCAGGCCGCCGATGAAAGCCGACGTCACCAGATAGCCGATCAGGTTGATGCTGAGGCCCATCCACAGGGCGGTGGCGGCCAGAAGCTTGGCGTCGCCGCCGCCCATGCCGCCAAGCGCAAAAAGACCGAACGTCACCGCAAGCACGAGGGCGCCGGCTGCGAAGTGCCAGCCATAGGTCGCCCAGTCCATACCGGTGAGCGGCGCGACAAGCGCGAATGTCGCCACCAACAGCACGGGAACACGGTTGGCGATCGTCATCGACAAGGTGTCAGAGACCGCAGCGAACAGCATGCAGAAAGGAAAGACGACGAAGATCACGGCTTCAAGCATCGATACGGCGCGCCCATGACAATTTCCAGCGGCATCCTAGGCGCGCTGGATTAACGATCGATGAGGCCGGACGATCAAAGCCGGCCGACCGCATGAAAAAAGGGCCGCCAACTGGCGGCCCTTTTTCTCTATCGAAAGATGCGATATCGCGTCCTTATCACGGAGCGTTGGCGCCGTTCAGGGTGGCGGCGATGTTCGCGAACTTGCTGTTCAGCGCGCTGCCGAGCTGGGTAGCGCCAACCATGATGGCGAGCGCGATGAGGGCGGCGATCAGACCGTATTCGATAGCGGTCGCGCCGGATTCGTCCTTCACGAAACGTGCAATGAGATTAGACATTCGAGAGCTCCTACTCCACGTGTTACAGCACTTCCGTCAACTTCTCTTTTCGGTTGATCGGATGCTGCAAATCTAGGGAGAAGCCGTTTCGATCGGCTTAATAAACAGCCTTACCGATTCCTTTCCGGCGGCGAACGCGCTGTGTGGTTAACCGCGGCCTAAACAACGCCAGCCAACTCGGGCCCCCGGGAAACCGGCGCTTGTGCAATATTCCTAAAACAGTAAGCGCCACCGACGCATGACGCGCCATGCAGGCCGATCCTTAATCATGCCGGGCCCGGCTTAACCGTTGCTTCACCAATCTCGTTCATGTTCCGTTGAAGAATCTGCCCGCCGGGAGCGCTTCAATGACGTTGTCGAGATCGTTGTTTCCAGTCGCCGCGCTGCTGGCAACTGCCGCCTTGGTCATGCCGGCCAGGGCCGGCGCCGGCATAGAAGTCACCATGAACCAGGCAAAGATCGTCAAATTGTCACGCGCGGCCGACACGGTCGTCATCGGCAATCCGGCGATCGCAGACGCTTCCGTGCAGGACGCCTCGACCATCGTTCTCACCGGCAAGGGCTTCGGCGTCACCAATATGGTCGTGCTCGATTCGGACGGCAGCCCGATCATCGACGAACAGGTAACCGTCGTGCGACAGGCGGCCTCCTCGGTACGCATCTACCGACGCGCCGAAGTCCAGACCATGTCCTGCACGCCCTATTGCGAGAGCGCGTTCAAGAGCGATGCCGAGAAAGCTTCCGAATCCGAAATGAGCGCCGGGCACTGAGCTCTGCGAGGGGCGAATCCACGGGCATTAAAGACCGCTTAAAGCTTGTCCGACGAATTTAACGATCATCCAAACCGGAACTCAATGGGTTTTCGCTAACCTTGCCGCCGGTACCGCAAAGGGGATCGGCAGGAACGCGATATGAGCAAGGATGCGACATCCGGCGACGGCATGGACAGCAAGGCGCGCGCCAAAGCCCGCCCTGGCTTCTTCAGCGACAGGCGCGGCAGCACGGCGATGGAATTCGCGATGCTGGCCATCCCGTTCGCGCTTCTCGTCTTCGCCATCCTCGAGAGCTGCATTTCGTTCGCCGGCCAGGAGGTGATGGCCAACGTCACCGACGATGTCGCCCGCCAATTGCGCACCGGGCAGCTTCAGCAGAACAACGTCACCGAAGCCTCGATCAAGCAACTGATCTGCAATCGCCTGCAGATCATGGTTTCCAACAACTGCACCGATACCGGGCCAAATGCTCCGCTGCTGGTCGATCTGCGCGAATATTCGAGCTTCGCGGACGCCGCGACGGCGGGCTTCAAGATCGTGAGCGGCGATATCGTGCTGACGCAGGGCGCGAGCACGGTGTCTCCTACTGTCTCGCCCGGACTGGCGGAGTCCATCAACATGCTGCGCGTGTTCTACAAATGGCCGGTGATGACCGATTTCATGGCCAAATCGATGGCAAATCTGAAGGACAGCAAAACGCTGCATTTCGCGTCCGTGACCTGGCAGAACGAACCATTCGACGACAATTGAGTGAGACTGCTCGACGGCTAAGCCGCGGCATGGAGGACGATATGCATAGTGCGGGGGCACTCCAGGGGATTTCGGCGAAGGTGGAGCGGTTTTGCCGCGATCGCCGGGGCGTCGCGGCGATCGAGTTCGCCTTCATCGTGCCGGTACTCCTGATCATGTATTTCATCACGATGGAGGCCTCGCAGGCCATCGAGACCAGCAAGAAGGTCAGCCGCATCGGCAGCATGGTCGCGGATCTCGTCACGCAGCAGCAGGCCGTCGTGAAGGCGAACCTCGATGCCATGATGAAGATCGGCACATCGACGCTGCAGCCCTACAACCGTTCATTGCCGACGATCATCATCACAGGCATACAGATCACGGACGAAGCGGCGCCGAGGGTGCAGGTCGCATGGTCGCGCAAGGTGGTGGGCACCACCTATAGCGCCGACGCGGCCGTGAACGCGATCACCACGGTGCCGGCGGCGCTGAGAATCCGCAACACCTTCCTGATCCGCGTCGAGAGCGACCTCGGCTACAGACCGATCATCACCTGGTCCGCCAGCAATTCGCAGGGGCTCGGGCTGACCTCGGCCTTCAGCAACATATCGATGAGCGAAACCTATTATCTAAGGCCCCGCCGGAGTCCGACGATTCCCTGCAGCGACTGCTGACACGCTATTCCTGCCCGGCCGTTTCCTGCCGCACGATCGCCACCGCCATCGCATAGTCCTTCTGCACGGCCGGCCCAAAGCCGCCGGAATGCGCTCCCTCCAGCAGGTCGTACACATCGGGCGTCTGCGACTTGAGATTGGTCAGGAAGACCATCAGCCGGCGTTTCGCCTCTGGATCGAGATCGCTGCGGACGGCGTGCGGCCCGTAACGCAAGAGGTCCGAGGTCCACAACACCCGAAGCGACGCTTCAGGGATCCCGGCAGCCTCCAGCCGCGCGACCGTACCGTCGGAATGGGTGGATCGGCCGTCGGCATCGGCCGGTTCCCAGCCGAACAGGGCGTCCGCCTCGCCGCCGCTCAGCATCGTTTCGGCCGCAGTGGCCGAAGCGGCGCGCGCCAGGAAGGGCGAATCCCGCGTGATCTTGACGCCTTCGGCGGACAGCGCCGCCAGCGGCAGCAGCGCGCCGCCGACATTTTCGGCCGGCGCTATCGCGATCCGGTGCGAAGCCATGGCGGCAAGGTCCGGAAGCCTGCCGTCGCGCGTAACCAGGACGGAACGGATGCCGACGGCACCGTCGGCATCGACCGGTGCCACCAGAGGTTCGACGCAGCCGCAGCGTTCGGAGGCCACGGCATAGGCGACAGCCGAATAAACCGCATATTGCACACGCCCACTCGCCTGCGCCTCGATCAGTGCCGCGTAGTCGCGCGCAACGACGAACTCGACCTTCATGCCGAGCGCATTGGCATAGGCGTCGGTCAGGCGCGCGAGCCCCGGAACGGTGTTGCCGCCGCCGGGTTCAGCAACGACGCCGATACGGAACGTGCCGATGCCGTCACGCCAGTCGGCGCGTGCCGGCGAGCAGGCGACGCCGAACGCCGCGAGAGCGGCCGCGCACATCTTCACGGCCTGCCTTGCCGCGGTTTTGCCGCGCCTTGCCATCCCTGCTTCGCTCCCGCCGCATCCGCGCCTCGCCGCAACTATGGCGCCAAGCCGTTGCGGTTTGGTTTCCGATTTGCCAACACCGCCCGGGAACCTTATGTCTGGCAGCCAGGACTGACAACAAAGATACCCATGGCGCGCGCGTTCCTGTTCGTTCTCGATTCTTTCGGCATCGGCGGCGCGGCCGACGCCGAACGCTATGGCGATGCCGGCGCCGACACGTTCGGACATATTTTTCAGGCCTGCGCCGATGGTCGCGCCGATCGGGAAGGCTTGCGCAATGGGCCGCTGACTGTGCCCAACATGATGTCGCTCGGACTTGGCCGGGCGGCGCAAACCGCGACAGGCCTCAGAACCGGCATCGACGCGTCGCCGATCGCCTCGGCCTTCCACGGGGCCGCCCAGGAAGTGTCGAGCGGCAAGGATACGCCCTCCGGCCACTGGGAAATCGCCTGCCTGCCGGTGCGCTTCGACTGGGGCTATTTCCCCGACACCGTGCCTGCCTTCCCGGCCGAATTGACCGAAGCGATCATCCGCGAGGGCAAGCTGCCGGGAATCCTCGGCAATTGCCATGCACCCGGAACCGAGATCATCGAGCGGCTCGGCGAAGAGCATATCCGCACCGGCAAACCGATCTGCTACACGTCGGTCGATTCCGTGCTGCAGATCGCCGCGCATGAAACGCATTTCGGCCTGGCGCGGCTTTATGAGCTTTGCCTCACGGTGCGCCGGCTGGTCGATCCGCTCAAGATCGGGCGCGTGATCGCGCGGCCTTTCGTGGGCGAGACAAAAGCTGCGTTCCAGCGCACCCACAACCGCCGCGACTATGCCGTGCCGCCGCCGGAGCCGACCCTGCTCGACAGGCTGACCGGCCGCGGCAGCAAGGTCATCGCCGTCGGCAAGATCGGCGACATCTTCGCTCATCGCGGCATTTCGGACGTGCGCAAGGCCGGCGGCAACATGGCTATGTTCGACAAGGCGCTCGGCGCAATGGACGATGCCGGCGACGGCGACCTGGTCTTTGCCAATTTCGTCGATTTCGATTCCGAGTTCGGTCACCGGCGCGACGTCGCCGGCTATGCCGGAGCGCTCGAAGCGTTCGACCGCCGGCTGCCGGAGGCGCTGTCGCGCATCGGGCCGGGCGACCTTCTGATCCTTACCGCCGACCATGGCAACGATCCGACCTGGCGCGGCACCGACCATACGCGTGAACGCGTTCCGGTGATCGGCACCGGGCCGGGGCTGAAGGGCGGTGACATCGGGCTCAGGCCGACCTTCGCCGATATCGGCGAAACCGTCGCGGAACACCTCGGCCTGGCGGCTGGCCACCACGGAACATCCTTCCTCGCAACGATAGGCGGCCATGCCTGAGCTGCCTGAAGTCGAGACTGTCCGACGCGGACTGCAGCCGGTCCTGGAAGGGGCGCGGCTCGTCAAGGTGGAAGCGCGCAGGCCGGACCTTCGCTTTCCGTTTCCCGAGCGCTTTTCGGAGCGGCTGACCGGCAAGACCGTGACGGCGCTTGGCCGGCGCGCCAAATACCTGACGATGCATATCGAGAACGGCCCGGTTCTCATCTGTCATCTCGGCATGTCGGGATCGTTCCGCGTCGAAGCCGCCGGGGCAAGCGACATTCCCGGCGTCTTCCATCACGAGCGCTCGAAAAGTGCCGCGCACGACCATGTCGTGTTCGACGTCGTCTCGTCGAAGGACGAACGTTCCCGGGTCATCTTCAACGACCCGCGCCGCTTCGGCTTCATGCTGTTTGCCGAAGGCGCGCCGGACACGCATCCGATGCTGGCGGGACTCGGCATCGAGCCAACCGGCAACGCGCTCGACGGCCCCCTGCTGGCCTCGCGGCTGAAGGGCCGCAGATCGCCGCTCAAGGCGGCGCTGCTCGACCAGCGGCTGATCGCCGGGCTCGGCAATATATACGTGGCGGAAGCCCTGTGGCGTGCGGGCCTCTCGCCGCTGCGCGAAGCCGGCACCATCGCCGGATCGGCCAAGAAGGCGAAGGAGCAAAGCGGGCGCCTTGCCGAGGCGATCCGTTCGGTCATCGCCGATGCGATCGCCGCCGGCGGCTCCTCGCTGCGCGACTATGTGCAGGCCGACGGATCGCTCGGCTATTTCCAGCATTCCTTCGCGGTCTATGACCGCGAGGGGGAGCCATGCCCGAAGCTGGGCTGCCGCGGCCACATCGAGCGCATCGTGCAAAGCGGCCGCTCGACCTTCTATTGCCGGACCTGTCAGCGGTAAGCTAGGAACGGTACGATCATCCCACTGCCGCGGAAGGAAGCGAACCATGACCTATGAAACCATTCTCGTGGAAACACGCGGCAAGGTCGGGCTGATCACGCTGAACCGGCCGAAGGCGCTCAACGCGCTGAATTCGCAAGTCCTCGGGGAGGTCGTGGCGGCCGCGAGCGCGTTCAATGCCGACCCTGGGATCGGCGCGATGGTGCTTACCGGCTCGGAAAAGGCTTTTGCCGCCGGCGCCGACATCAAGGAAATGCAGGCGATGTCCTTCGCCGAAGCCTACACGCAGGACTTCTTCGTCGGCTGGGAGGAACTCACGCGCACGCGCAAGCCCATCATCGCGGCGGTCGCGGGCTATGCGCTCGGCGGCGGCTGCGAGCTGGCCATGATGTGCGACTTCATCATCGCCGGCGACAACGCCAAGTTCGGCCAGCCCGAAATCACGCTCGGCGTCATGCCGGGCATGGGCGGATCGCAGCGGCTGACCCGCTTCGTCGGCAAGTCGAAGGCGATGGACATGTGCCTGACCGGGCGGATGATGGACGCGGCCGAAGCCGAGCGCAGCGGGCTGGTATCGCGGGTGGTGCCGGTCGCCGATCTCGCCGACGAATCGCTGAAGGCGGCGGCCAAGATCGCCGAGTTCTCGCTGCCGTCGGTGATGATGGCCAAGGAGGCCGTCAACCGCGCCTACGAGACGACACTCGCCGAAGGGCTGCGCTTCGAGCGCCGCCTGTTCCATTCGCTGTTCGCGCTCGACGACCAGAAGGAAGGCATGGCCGCCTTCGTCGAGAAGCGTAAGCCGAATTTCATCAATCGCTAGGGCATGCTGCGCAATGACTGAAAGCGGGTTATGACCCCACGCGCTTCCAGTCCCCAAAAAGACCGCCAAGTGGCGTTGACGCGCCGGAAAAGCTGAACTATAAGCCGCACCAACCGAGGCGGCCTTGTGGCTGCCCGTTTGTTTTTTGCGCCCTGCGGCACCCCCGCTGGCGCCACCAGATCAGAAGAGAGGCATCATGGCCAATACGTCTTCGGCCAAAAAGGCAACGCGCAAGATCGCCCGCCGCGCAGCGGTCAACAAGAACCGCCGCTCGCGTGTCCGCACCTATGTCCGCAAGGTCGAAGAGGCGCTGGCCGCCGGCGACAAGGCCGCGGCGGTGGAAGCCTTCAAGGTGGCCGAGCCGGAATTGATGCGCGCCGCCACCAAGGGCGTGGTCCACAAGAACACGGCTTCCCGCAAGGTTTCGCGGCTGGCCCAGCGGGTCAAGACGCTGTCGGCCTGACCGAACTCCGCCTCAATTCATCGACGTTGAACCCGGCCGCACAGGCCGGGTTTTTTCGTTTGCCGGCAAGTACTTGAAAAAAATGCTCGCGAGCAACGCTTGTGACGCGATTCCAATGCCAGTAATGTTTTGCCGGCATATACAAGAAGGCTGATATCAGCACGCCGCCCCGCGGCAACCGGCCCAAATTTGCCTGTCAAAAAATCTGTAGTTTTTTCATAGGCTTATAGCTGGTCATCCACAGCTTGTTCAACTCAAGGTCGAGCGGCGGGGGAGAAGTAGCTGTCAAGAGAATTATTTCAGAATATTTCGTTTCGGGCGACCTTTTTCATATTCGCCGGAAAAGGGTTTGAATCACAATGGCTTTGTCAAAACCTGTCGCCGCGGCACCCGATTTCAAGCTCCATCCGCTAACCAGATTCGTTAAAAAACCGTTAGACGTGGCCTTGCCCTATCCACAACGATTTCGGTAATGTCCCTCCATCGAAGGGACGGGCTTTAGCCCCTGACCCAGCCTGAATCGGCCAGCACAAAATGGCAGAATTCATGACGTGGAGCAATTCCGCGTGTGGCTTGGTTTGTCTCTGCGGTGCGGGTAGGGGACTGGCGTAATTGTACATGGCGGTCGATGTCTCGCCGGCGTTTTCGCCGGAGGGTGCCGTATTGCCTTGTCGTTGTCGGATAGCCGGCGTGCGGAGCCGGCAGCCGGTCCCTTGCGCGAGTTGCGACGTTCATTTGCCGGCGGCGGCAGTGGCGACGCGACGAAATCAGGTCGCTGGACCAAGGATGCAGGAGGCGCATCCCCGGCGGAAAACAGGTACGAGAAGACAAGGAACTTTGATCATGCAGAGCGGCATCGAGAGGGAGCTAGCGGGCGAGCTCCCATTTCCAGCAACTTTTGCCGGGGGGCACGACGTGGCGGCATCCAGCGACGCGGAACAGAAGTTTGAGCGGGTCAAGACCCAGTTGAAGGCGCGTCTCGGAGCCGAGGTTTATTCGAGCTGGTTCGGCCGTATGAAGGTCGCAGAGGCCTCCCGTGGCGTCGTCCGCATCTCGGTGCCCACGGCCTTCCTGCGGTCCTGGATCAATGGCCATTATCTTGAGCTCATCGCGGAGCTGTGGCGGCATGAGGATCCGGAGATCCTCAAGATCGAGATCGTCGTGCGCACCGCGACGCGCCAGGGGCGCAACCCTATCGAGCCGGAAGTGGCGCCCGCGCGCAAGATGACCAAGCAGGTGCATACCGCGCTGGCCAACGGCACCGCCAGTGCCGGGCGCGTGGAACAACGGGCGCCGGCGCCCCGCCAGGGCGCGTCCGCGGAACCGGAGTTTCGCCACAATGTGCTGGGGTCGCCACTCGACCCGCGCTACACCTTCGCCTCCTTCATCGAGGGGCCGTCGAACAGAGTGGCCTTCGCGGCTGCCAGGGCGGTGGCGGAATCGCAGTCGAGCGCGGTGCGTTTCAACCCGCTTTTCCTGCACGCGACGGTCGGGCTCGGCAAGACGCACCTGCTGCAGGCGATCGCGGCGGAATCGCTGCGGCACAACCCGAAGTCACGCGTTGTCTACCTGACGGCGGAATATTTCATGTGGCGCTTCGCCACCGCGATCCGCGACAACAACGCGCTGACGCTGAAAGAACAGCTGCGCGACATCGATCTCCTGATCATCGACGACATGCAGTTCCTGCAGGGCAAGTCGATCCAGCACGAATTCTGCCACCTCATCAACATGCTGCTCGACAGCGCCAAGCAGGTCGTGGTCGCGGCCGACCGGCCGCCGTCGGAACTGGAATCGCTGGAGCCGCGCGTGCGTTCGCGCCTCAATGGCGGCGTGGCGCTGGAAATGTCGGCGCCGGATTTCGCCATGCGGCTCGGCATGCTGAAGCTGCGCCGCGCCACCACCAAGACCGATGACACCTCGCTCGATATCTCGGACGAGATTCTGGAGCATGTCGCGCGCACGGTGACCGGCAGCGGCCGCGAACTCGAAGGCGCCTTCAACCAGCTTCTGTTCCGCCAGTCCTTCGAGCCGCAGATCACCATCGATCGCATCGACGAGATCCTCGGCCACATCTACCGCTCCGGCGAGCCCAAGCGGGTGCGCATCGAGGATATCCAGCGCATCGTGGCGCGCCACTACAACGTGTCGAAGACGGAGCTTCTGTCCAACCGGCGCACGCGCACGATCGTCAAGCCACGGCAGGTGGCGATGTATCTGTCGAAGGTGATGACGCCGCGCTCGTTGCCGGAGATCGGGCGGCGCTTCGGCGGCCGCGACCACACGACCGTGCTGCATGCGGTGCGCAAGATCGAGGATCTTTCGGGCGGCGACAACACGCTGGCGCAGGAGCTCGAGCTGCTCAGAAGGCTGATCAACGACCAGGCCTGAAGGGCCGCGGAAATCCTAAAGCGCGTCGCGTCGAAACGGATTTGGCGACGCGCTTCAAGCATTGTCTTCGTGCATGTCGTTTTCCCAAAACCGCTGCGCGGTTTTGGGCGACATGCATAGGGCGGCACGCTTCGCCGGCTTTATCCCCAGAAAGCCCGCGCTACCGGCCGGAACCGGTGCCGCGGGCTTGCGTTCGCAGGCTTTTTACTGTCAGCTTACACAGATTCTGAAAGCCTTTCAGAGCTTTCGCGGGATGCCGCCTGCCGGTAACCCGTTCATTCATTGAAGCGAGCCTGTTTCGTCATGCGTGTTATCCTGGAACGGTCAAATCTCCTGAAGTCCCTCAACCACGTCCACCGCGTGGTCGAGCGGCGCAACACCATACCGATCCTGTCCAACGTCCTGCTCAGCGCCGAGGGCGCCAGTCTCGAGATGAAGGCCACCGACCTCGACCTCGAAGTGACGGAAGCAACGCCCGCCAAGGTCGAGCGCGGCGGCGCGACGACGGTGCCGGCGCATCTGCTCTACGACATCGTGCGCAAGCTTTCCGACGGCGCCGAGGTGATGCTGAAGACGGACGAGGACGGCAACGCGATGACCGTCACCTCCGGCCGTTCGAGCTTCCGCCTGCAGTGCCTGCCGCAATCCGATTTCCCGGAGCTTTCGGCGGGCTCGTTCTCGCACATCTTCCGGCTGGAATCGGCGGCGCTCAAGGGCCTGATCGACAAGACCCAATTCGCCATCTCCACCGAAGAGACGCGCTACTATCTCAACGGCATCTTCCTGCACACACATGAGGTGGGCGGCAAATTGAAGCTGCGCTCGGTGGCGACCGACGGGCATCGCCTGGCGCGGGCCGAGATCGACGCGCCGGCAGGCTCGGAAGGCATGCCCGGCATCATCATTCCGCGCAAGACGGTGAGCGAGCTGCAGAAGCTGGTCGACGATCCCGATGTGGCGGTGACTACGGAACTGTCGGACACCAAGATCCGCTTCACCATCGGCAGCGTCGTTTTGACCTCGAAGCTGATCGACGGCACCTTCCCCGACTACCAGCGCGTCATTCCGACCGGCAACGACAAGAAGCTGATCATCGACCGTCAAACCTTCGCCGCCGCCGTCGACCGCGTGTCGACCATCTCGTCCGAACGCGGACGCGCGGTAAAGCTCTCGATCAATGAGGGTCAGGTCACACTTGCCGTCAACAACCCCGACTCGGGGAGCGCCACCGAGGAACTGGCGGCCGACTATTCGTCCGATCCGATCGAGATCGGCTTCAACGCCAAATACCTGCTCGACGTCGCTGCCCAGCTCACCGGTTCGGAGGCGAAGTTCATGCTGGCCGATGCCGGCTCGCCGACGCTGATTCACGACATGGCCGACGAGACGGCGCTGTATGTGCTGATGCCGATGCGTGTCTAGGTCTCCCTGTCGACGCAATTCCGGACGGAAAACCGCTGTGCATTTTTCCTGGAATTGCGCTTTTGTCTGTCGCAATTCCGGACGGAAAACCGCTATGCACTTTTCCTGGAATTGCGCTTTTGTCCGTCGCAATTCCGGACGGAAAACCGCTATGCACTTTTCCTGGAATTGCTCTAGCGGGCCTGATGTGTCGTCGTGACCGCGGATGCCAGACAGCTTCGGCAGCAAAGCCATCTAAGTAAGCTTACACTTACGGATTTCCGCAATTACGCGGCGCTGTCGCTTGAGCTTGCGCCCGGCGCGGTGGTGCTGTCGGGCGACAACGGCGCCGGCAAGACCAATCTCCTGGAAGCGATCTCGTTCCTGACGCCAGGGCGGGGCTTGCGCCGCGCACCCTATGCGGATGTGGCACGCGAAGGCGGCGATGGCGGCTTCGCCTTGCATGCGCGCATCGAAGGACCGGAAGGCCAGGTCGAGATCGGCACGGGCATTTCCGGCGGCGATGCCGCAGGCGAAGGCGGCAGGAAGGTGCGGATCAACGGCGCGCCGGCGCGATCGGCCGAGGATATGCTGGAATGGCTGAGGGTCGTGTGGCTGACGCCGGCGATGGACGGATTGTTTCCCGGCCCGGCGGCGGACCGCCGCCGCTTCCTCGACCGGCTGGTGCTGGCGATCGACCCCGGCCATGGCCAGCGTGCGCTCGACTATGAGAAAGCCATGCGTGGCCGTAACCGGTTGCTTACCGAAGGCTCCCGCGACGGCGCCTGGTTCGACGCGATCGAGACGCAGATGGCCGAGACCGGAGTCGCGATCGCCGCGGCGCGGGCCGAGCTGGTTCGGCTGCTTGCCGCCATGATCGACAGGTTGCCCGGCAGCGGGCCGTTTCCGCAGGCCGACATCAGCCTCGCCGGCGATCTGGAGAGCGCGCTCGGCAGCGCACCCGCAGTCGATGTCGAGGAACGCTATCGCGCAGCGCTTGCCAATGGACGCGAGCGCGACCGCGCCGCCGGCCGCACGCTGGACGGCCCGCATCGTTCCGACCTCGTGGTGCGGCACCGGCCGAAGTCGATGCCGGCCGAGCTCTGTTCGACCGGCGAGCAGAAGGCGCTGCTGGTCGGCATCGTCCTGTCGCATGCCAGGCTGACCGGCGAGATGTCGGGCCTGACGCCGATCCTTCTCCTGGACGAGATCGCCGCGCATCTCGACGCGGGCCGGCGCGCGGCGCTGTTTTCGATCCTGGAGGAGCTGAACTGCCAGGCCTTCATGACCGGCACGGATGCCGCGCTGTTCTCGAGCCTTGAAGGCAAAGCACAGTTCCTGACGGTGGATCATGGCAGCGTCGGGCTGACCGGCTAGCCCGCGAAGCTACTTCGGCACCGCGCCACAAGGCCTTGCCATGCGTCATGCCAAACCTTTTGCCTTGCGTGTGGACCACAAGGCTTCGCCTTGCGCTTGCTGACAAGGTTTTCCGCCCGCGATAAGGTCCAGCCATGACCACTGCCGCCGCCCTCACCGACGAAGAGCTCGAACGCTACGCCCGCCACATCGTGCTGCCCGAGATCGGCGGGCCAGGCCAGCAGAAGCTGAAACGGGCGCGGGTGCTGGTGATCGGCGCCGGCGGGCTCGGCGCGCCGGTGCTGGAATATCTTGCCGCCGCCGGTGTCGGCACGCTCGGCATCGTCGATGACGACACGGTTTCGCTGTCCAACCTGCAGCGGCAGGTGATCCATGGCGGCGACACGATCGGCATGGCCAAGACCGACAGCGCCGCGGCGGCGATCATGCGCATCAACCCCAATGTGGCGGTGGAAGCGCATCGCTTGAGGCTAACGGAAGAAAACGCCCCTGCCCTCGTCGCCCGCTACGATGTCGTTGTCGATGGCTCGGACAATTTCGAAACGCGCTACGCGGTCGCCGATGCCTGCGCCAATGAGAAGAAACCCCTCGTCACCGCGGCCGTCGGTCGCTTCGACGGCTCGGTGACGGTGTTGAAGCCGTTCGAGACAGGCGCCGACGGCAAGCGCAACCCTAGCTATCGCGACCTGTTCCCGGAGGCGCCGCCCGAAGGACTGGTGCCGTCCTGCGCCGTTGCCGGCATCGTCGGCGCGCTGACGGGCGTCATCGGCACGCTGGAGGCGATGGAAGCGATCAAGCTGATCACCGGCATAGGCGAGCCGCTGATCGGCCGGCTGCTGCTCTATGACGGGCTCACGGCCCGTTTCGACACGATCCGCTACAAGGCCGTGTGAGCGCATGGACCAGAGCGTCGGCATCTCCATGGTTCGCCTTGCCGCGGATTTCGGCCGGTGGGACGACTTGCTCGCGCTGATCCGGCGCGCCTTCGCCTATATGGACGGCGTCATCGACCCGCCGTCATCGGCGCATCTTTTGACCGCTGACGGCCTTGCCGAGAAGGCGAAGCGGGAGGCGGGATTTCTGGCCATCGAGAACGACCGCATCGTCGGCTGCGTCTTTGCCCTGGAGCGGGCGCAGGATTTCTATGCCGGCAAGCTCGCGGTCGGGCCAGAACGTCAAGGCCAAGGCATCGGAACCCGGCTGATGCGGGCTGTGGAAGATCTTGCCCGCGAACGCGGCAAGGATGCAATCGAGCTGCAGACCCGTATCGAACTCACTGCAAACCATGCAGCCTTCGCCCGGCTCGGCTTTCGGGAAACCGAGCGCACGGCGCATGAGGGCTACGACAGGCCGACCTCCATCACCATGCGCAAGGTGCTGTCTTGAGCCTTTCACTCAGCCCTGAAGAACAGGCGATCGCCGCCCGCCAGGACGGCGCGGGCATGGCAATGCGCATCGTTGCCGAAAGCGCCAGGTTGCTCGGCGCGCCGCGGCTGATCCCGATCGCCTCCACCCATATCGACGGCGCGCTGTACCACGGCGATTCCGGCACGCTGTTTGCCGAGAGGCTCGTTGAAGGCGGCGCGAAGGTCGCGGTGCGTTCGACGCTCAATGTCGGAGCGCTCGACCTGATGGGTTGCTCGCGCATTCGCCTGGAAGAGCCGCAGCGCGGCATGGCGCGGCGGATGATGGAGGCCTACCGCAAGCTCGGCTGCGAGCAGAGCTGGACCTGCGCGCCCTACCAGGCCGGACACAGGCCGGCACTCGGCAGCGACGTGGCCTGGGGCGAGTCCAACGCCGTGGTGTTCTGCAACTCGGTGCTGGGCGCGCGCACCAACCGCTACGGCGATTTTCTCGACATCGCCTGCGCGATTGTCGGCCGCGCGCCGGACTATGGTCTGCATCGGCCCGAAAACCGCCGTGCAAGGCTTGTCTTCGATGTCTCGGACCTCTCGCCATCCTTCCTCGCCTCGGAGATCGCCTGGCCGGTGCTGGGCAGCCTTTATGGCCGCGAGGTGGGCAATGCGATCGGTGTCGTCACCGGCGTGGCCGGTCATCCCGGCGAAGACGCGCTGAAAGCCTTCGGCGCCGCAGCCGCATCGTCCGGTGCGGTCGGCCTGTTCCACATTGCCGGCGTGACGCCCGAGGCGCCCGACATCGAAACCATTCTGGCCGGACCGGAACCGGAAGCGGTGATCCGCGTGACGCCTCAGATGGTTGCCAAGGCCCGCGCGGGCCTGTCGACCGCGGCAGCGGCCAAGACCATCGACGCGGTGGCGATCGGCAGCCCGCATCTGTCGCCTGCCGAGTTCGACATGCTGGAGCGGTTCATCGCGGGCAGACGGCTCACTGTCCCGATCTATGCCTGCACCGGCCGTCACGCGCTCGCCTTGCTGGAGCGGGACGGCGGGCGAAAGAGGCTCGAAGCCAGCGGTGTCGTCATCGTCGCCGATACATGCGTGGTGGTGACGCCGATCATGCCAGAGCTCGGCAATGGCGTGCTGATGACCAATTCGGGCAAGTTCGCGCATTACGCGCCGGGCAACACCGGCTATGCGGTGCTCTACGCCTCGCTCGCCGACTGCGTCGAAAGCGCGGTGCTCGGCAGGCCGGTCTTCACGGAGATCGCCGCATGAGCGCTGCAGCCGAGATCCTGGTGCCGGGCAAGGCCGGCGAAGGCGAAGCGCTGGTGCTGACGGTGCCGATCAGCTTCTGGGGCGGCGTCGACCCGAAGACCGGCCGCATCGCCGATGTCCGCCACCCGCAGCATGGCGAAGTCATAGCCGGCCGGGTGCTGTTCCTGCCGGGCACGATCGGTTCCTCATCCGCCTCGGCCGTGCTGATGGAGCTTGTCCATAACGGCCGCGCGCCGGCCGCCCTGGTGCTGCACGAGCCGGACGCCATCCTGCTGCTCGGCCTGATCGTCGCCCGGGAGATGGGCTGGGAAACGCCTATGGCGGTGCGGCTCGAACGCGGCGAGTTCGATACCTATCGCGAAACCACAGCAAAAGTCGCCGCGGATGGCGCCGTTACCGTGGCCGTCTAAACCTTTCAGGTCCTGAGCGGCAGGACGCGGTCCGGCGGGCGGTGGCCGTCGAAGAAGGCGCGGATGTTGATGATCACCTTCTCGCCCATGTCGATGCGGCCCTCGAGCGTGGCCGAGCCCATATGCGGCAAGAGCACCACCTTGCCCTTGGCGGTAAGCTTCAAGAGCTTGGTGTTCAGCGCCGGCTCGTGCTCGTAGACGTCGAGGCCGGCCCCGGCGATCTTGCCGTCATGGATGAGCTTGACCAGTGATTCCTCGTCGATGATGTCGCCGCGCGCGGTGTTGACGATATAGGCCGAAGGCTGCATCAGCGCGAGGCGACGACCGGACAGCAGGTGGAACGTCGCCGGCGTCGACGGGCAGTTGACCGAGATGATGTCCATGCGGGCGAGCATCTGGTCGAGGCTTTCCCAATAAGTCGCCTCCAGTTCTTCCTCGACCGCCGGCAGCACACGGTGCCGGTTGTGGTAGTGGATCGACAGGCCGAAAGCCTTGGCCCGCCTGGCGACCGCGGTGCCGATGCGGCCCATGCCGACGATGCCCAGACGTTTGCCCCAGATGCGCCGGCCGAGCATCCAGGTCGGCGACCAGCCGGCCCATTTCTTCTCGCCCGTCAGCACGTTGGCGCCTTCGGCGAGCCTGCGCGGCACGGCGAGCATCAGCGCCATGGTCATGTCGGCAGTATCTTCCGTGAGCACGTTCGGCGTGTTGGTGACGGTGATGCCTTTCTTGGCGGCCGCCGCGACATCGATCTTGTCGACGCCATTGCCGAAATTCGCGATCAGCTTGAGGTTCTCGCCGGCCTGGGCGATCAGCGCGGCATCGATATGGTCGGTGATGGTGGGGACCAGCACATCGGCTTCCTTGACCGCCGCGACCAGCTCCGGCTGGGTCATCGGCCGGTCCTCGACATTCAGCCTTGCGTCGAACAGCTCGCGCATGCGCGTTTCGACCGGATCGGGCAGCTTGCGCGTGATGACGACGAGGGGCCGTTTTTTGCCTGCCATTTTATCCCCGAAGCTTGCTGGATCAGAATGACGTCTCGTTGAATCGTCATCCTGATCCCACTCTTTTTTGGAGCATGATCTTTTCCGAAAACCGGTTCCCACTTTTCGGGATCATGCTCTCGAAACCGATCTCGTTGAGACCTCTTTAACCAAGACCGGCGAAACTTGCAGCCAATCGCGGCATCAGCCCACTCCTGTAACAAGCGGTGCCGCCGAAGACAAAGAAAAAGGGGCGCCCGTCCCGACGGACCGGCGCCGAAAGGAACGAAAGTGTCTGGTTTCGCGTCGCTTCGCCTGGCCTTCAGCGCAGCCATTCTCGGCGCCCTGCTTTGCGCACCGCAGGCATTCGCACAGAGCGCGGCCGCGCCGGCGCAGACCATAACGCTTGGCCCAAGCGGCCTGCCGCTGCCGCGCTTCGTCAGCTTGAAACCGGCCCGCGTCAATTCGCGCGTCGGCCCTGGCGCCAATTATTCCGTCAACTGGATGTACATGAAGGCCGGCCTGCCGATGGAAGTCATCCAGGAATTCGACACCTGGCGCCGCGTGCGCGATGCCGACGGCTCGGAAGGCTGGATCAACCAGTCGTTGCTCTCCGGGCACCGTACCGCGATCGTCGCCCCCTGGCAGCGCGGCAAGGGCGGGCGAATCAACCTGCTCGACGAACCCGACAAGGATGCTGGCGTCGTCGCCATCATCGAGCCGGGCGTGATCGGCTCGATCAAGAAATGCGACGGCCAATGGTGCGAGATGACATTCGACGGCCACACCGGCTGGATGGCCCAGTCGCAGGTGTGGGGCGCTTATCCGGGTGAGAAGGTCAAGAACTAGGGCCTGACCCGAATCTCGACACACCCTAACCTGCCGCCCGGTCGCGGCCGATACGGCCGAGATGCGTGTCCTGAAAACCGGTGGGCAGCTTGAGGCCGTAGCCGAGGGCACGGTCGATGGCGATGTGCGCGATGAGCGCCACGGCGGTCGTGACCGGGCCGGCGAGCAACGCGCCCGCAAGCAGAAGGACGAGCGGGGCGATCAGGATATGCAAGGCATTGTAGGTGACGGCGCCGAAGCGCGGCCCGGCGAGGTAGCCCAGCATCGACAGGTCCGGCGCGAGGATGAGCAGCGCAAACAGCCACCAGGAAAAGCTGGACATTGCGTAGCAAACGATAGCCAACGCAGCGACGGTGACCCATTCAAACCGGACAATCAGGTCGACCGGGCGCATAGTCGACGGATCAATCGCAGCGTTTGGGGCGCAATCTCACCACGATGTCGACATTGGCGATCTCCATGCCTTCCGGGGGCGCCGGCAGGTTGGAGACGGTGACCGGTCCGCTTTCGATGTCGAAAATCCGGTTCTCGCCTTCGACGTAGAAGTGATGATGGTCGGACGTGTTGGTGTCGAAATAGGTTTTCGAGCCTTCCACCGCCAGGATGCGCAGCAGGCCGGCCTGGGTGAACTGATGGAGCGCGTTATAGACCGTCGCCAGCGAAACCGGCACGCCGGCGGCGATCGCCTCCTCGTGCAGTTCCTCGGCCGAAAGGTGGCGGTCGCCCTTGGCGAAAAGCAGATCGGCCAACGCAATGCGCTGACGCGTCGGCCTCAGGCCGGCTTCGCGAACCCGCTTGTCCACAGCGACATTTTCCTTCCGGTAGCCCGAATCCATCTTCGCTTCGAAGCTTGTTGCCCAGCCCATCAACAGGTCCAGAATGGCAAAAAGACGTCAAAAGCCAAACCCGGACATCAGTCGACATATATTCTGTAGTCCGAATGCGATCAATAGCGCGCATTGACCCGGGCAGGCGCACGGGTTAAGCGCAAACGCCGGTTTCCGGCCGCAAACAGAGTGTGTTAGGAAACCAACGACAAGGGCGCCCTGCCGCCCGCGAAGAACACGGGGACAGAAATTTGATGGCGGGTCAGAAGTCCAGCTACGACTACGAAGAACTGCTTGCCTGCGCCCGCGGCGACCTGTTCGGGCCGGGCAACGCCCAGCTGCCCTACCCACCGATGCTGATGTTCGACCGCATCACCGAGATCAGCGAGACAGGCGGCGCTTTCGACAAGGGCTTCATCCGCGCCGAATTCGATATCAAGCCGGACCTGTGGTTCTTCGCCTGCCACTTCATCGGCAACCCGATCATGCCGGGCTGCCTCGGCCTCGACGCCATGTGGCAGTTGACCGGCTTCTATCTCGGCTGGCTGGGCGAACCCGGCAAGGGCATGGCGCTGTCGACCGGCGAGGTGAAGTTCAAGGGCATGGTGACGCCGTCGGTGAAGAAGGTCGAATACGGCATCGACTTCAAGCGCGTGATGCGCGGCCGCCTGGTGCTCGGCATCGCCGATGGCTGGCTCAAGGCGGATGGCGAACCCATATACGCGGCGACGGATCTGAAGGTCGGCCTGTCCAAGCAGTCGGCCGCCTGAACGTTTTTCGCCACGGCGTCCGCGTAGCCAATGGACGCCACGTCAGTTTATTTGCGTATGATCACAGGTGAAAACCGGCTAGGTTTTTCGCCTGAATACGCCGGAAGGAGTTGCGAATGAGACGGGTCGTAGTGACAGGGCTCGGCATTGTGTCGTCGATCGGCAACAATGCCAACGAGGTGCAGAGCTCGCTTTACGATGCCAAATCCGGCATCAGCTTTTCCAATTCCTTCGCCGAACACGGATTCCGCTGCCAGGTCTGGGGCGCGCCGACGCTCGATCCCACCCCGATGATCGATCGCCGCGCCATGCGCTTCCTCAGCCAGGGCGCTGCCTGGAATCACGTCGCCATGGACCAGGCGATCGCCGATGCCGGCTTAAGCGAAAGCGACATCACCAATGAGCGTACCGGCATCGTGATGGGGTCCGGCGGGCCTTCGACCCGCACCATCGTCGAAGCGGCAGAAACCACGATCAAGAACAACAGCCCCAAGCGAATCGGCCCGTTCGCGGTGCCGAAGGCGATGTCGTCGACCGCGTCGGCCACTTTGGCCACATGGTTCAAGATCCACGGCGTCAACTATTCGATCTCGTCGGCCTGCTCGACCTCCGCGCATTGCATCGGCAATGCCTATGAGCTGATCCAGTGGGGCAAGCAGGACGTGATGTTCGCCGGCGGCCATGAGGACCTCGACTGGACGATGTCGGACCTGTTCGACGCCATGGGCGCCATGTCGTCGAAGTTCAACGACAATGCGTCGGCCGCTTCGCGCGCCTATGACGTCAACCGCGACGGCTTCGTCATCGCCGGCGGCGCCGGCGTGCTGGTGCTGGAAGAACTGGAGCACGCCAAGGCGCGCGGCGCCAAGATCTATGCCGAGATCGTCGGCTACGGCGCGACATCCGACGGCTACGACATGGTGGCTCCGTCCGGCGAAGGCGCGATGCGCTGCATGCGGCAGGCGCTTGCCACCGTCTCGACCCCGGTCGACTACATCAACACCCACGGCACCTCGACGCCGGTCGGCGATTCCAAGGAAATGGGCGCCATCCGCGAGGTGTTCGGCGACAAGATGCCTTACATCACCTCGACCAAGTCGCTCACCGGCCATTCGCTGGGCGCGGCCGGCGTGCAGGAATCGATCTATTCGATCCTGATGATGCAGGGCGGCTTCATCGGCGAAAGCGCCCATATCGAGGCGCTCGACCCGGAATTCGAGGGCATGCCGATCGTGCGCAAGCGCATCGACGACGCCAGGATCGACACCGTCCTGTCCAACTCCTTCGGTTTCGGCGGCACCAACGCAACGCTGATTTTCCAGCGCTATGCCGCATAAGACGGCGTTTTTCATAAGGATTGCCAAGGCATGGAAGGGTTGATGAAGGGCAAGCGCGGGCTTGTCATGGGTGTCGCCAACGACCATTCGATTGCCTGGGGCATTGCCAGGAAGCTGTCGGAGCATGGAGCGGAACTGGCATTCACCTACCAGGGCGACGCCTTCGGGCGGCGGGTCAAGCCGCTTGCCGAGAAGGTGGGAGCCTCACTGATCGTGCCTTGCGACGTCGAGGACAGCGCCTCGGTCACCGCGACCTTCGAGACCCTCGGCAAGGCCTGGGGCGGGCTGGATTTCGTGGTGCACGCCATCGGCTTTTCCGACAAGAACGAGCTGAAGGGCCTTTACGCCGACACCAGCCGCGACAATTTCGTGCGCACCATGGTGATCTCCTGCTATTCCTTCACCGAGATCGCCCGCAACGCCGCCGCGCTGATGGGCAAGGGCGGCTCGATGATCACGCTCACCTATGCCGGCTCGGTCAGGGTGATGCCGAACTACAACGTCATGGGCGTCGCCAAGGCCGGGCTGGAGGCCAGCGTGCGTTACCTTGCCAACGATTACGGCCCGCGCGGCATCAGGGTGAATGGCCTCTCGGCCGGGCCGGTGCGGACGCTGGCCGGTTCCGGCGTGTCCGACGCCCGCCATATGTTCTCCTACCAGCAGCGCAATTCGCCTTTGCGGCGCACGGTGACCATCGACGAAGTCGGCGGCTCGGCGCTTTACCTGCTCTCCGACCTGTCGTCGGGCGTCACCGGCGAAATCCACTATGTCGATTCCGGCTATCACATCGTTTCGATGCCGGCATTGGAGGAATTGAAGCAGAACGACAGCACGCGCGAATAGTTTGCGGCTGCGATAGTAGCGTTCCAGTAAAATTGGATGCATTGGCGGAAACTCATTTTAAGGAGATTTCCGCTATAAGGCCCCGTAATCTAGGGACCATGCATGCCTGCAGTCAGCAATCCCAAACGGACTCCGCTGTTCCGGCTGATCACCATCGCCAGCTCGGGCATGGGCAGCTTCATCCTTGGACTATGGGGGTTGCGGTTCGGCTTCGGCGACGGCATGGCCGGCATGCCAGCCGAGACGATGGCCGGCGTCATCGCCGCGCTCTGCGCTTTGGCCGCCGGCGGTGCCGCGCTGTCGTTCTTCGCCGGCGTCGATGAATCGGTGGCCTATGTCTTCAAGGAAACCCATTTCGACAAGTTGACCGGCCTTTTGGCGCGCCAGGCCATGGTCGGCAAGATAGCTGAGGCCGCCTCCGGGACGATCCGAACCGGCGAGCCGGTGTTCCTGATCGACATCGATATCGACCGCTTCAAGCAGATCAACGACGCCATCGGCTACAGCCAGGGCGACGAACTGATCCGCGCCTTCACCAGCAGGCTGAAGGAGAACATGCCGAAGAATGCGGTGATCGGGCGCATCGGCGCCGGCGAATTCGGCGTGCTGCTGCCGGATCGTGACATCAGGGGTTCGATCGAGCGGCTCATCGAGAAGCTCATCAACGAGATGATGGAGCCCTATCAGTTGCAGAGCCATCTGCAGTCGGTCAGCCTGTCGGTCGGCATCGTGGCGATGCCGAAGGACGGCGTCGACCCGGTGCTGATCCTTCGCCGCTCGAACCTGGCGCTGCAGAACGCGCGCGCCAGCGGCATCGGCAACTGGTCCGTCTTCCACGCCGACATGGGCCGCGTGGCGGATTATCGGCAGTGGATCGAGTCGGAGCTGAAGACCGCCTTCGACCGCGGCGACTTCAGCCTCCACTATCAGCCGCAACTCAACCTGCCGAGCGGCCGCGTCGTCGGCTATGAGGCGCTGATCCGTTGGAAGCATCCGGAGCGCGGCATGATCCCGCCGATGGAATTCATTCCGATCGCCGAGGAAACCGGCATGATCAATCCGATCGGCGAGTGGGTGCTGCGCAAGGCCTGCAGCGACGCCCGGTACCTGCCGGAGGACTGCTTCGTCGCCGTCAACATCTCGCCGGTTCAGTTCATGACCAGGGATTTCGTCGGCATTGTGCGGGAGGTGATGGAATCGACCGGCATCAAGCCGTCGCGGCTGGAGCTCGAGGTCACCGAGACGGCGATGATGCAGGATCGCGACCGCGCCGCGGCGATCCTGGAGCAGCTTGCCGAGATGGGCATTTCGGTGGCCGTCGACGATTTCGGCACCGGCTATTCCAATTTGAGCTACCTGATCGATTTCTCCTTCGGCAAGCTGAAGATCGACCGTTCCTTCGTCAGCCGCATCGATACCGACTCCAACTCCGGGGCGATCGTCTCGACCATTGTCGGCCTGTCGCGGGCGCTGGGCGTCAGCATCATCGCCGAAGGCGTCGAGACCGAGAACCAGGCCACCCTGCTGCGAGCGGCCGGCTGCGAGGTGGTGCAGGGCTATCTGTTCGGCCGGCCGGCGCCGCTCAAGATCGAGCTCGGCGAAGCGCGGCCCGCCTTCGGCACGCATGAGCCGGCCCGCATCGTCAGCGTGCAGTAGAGCGAGCGCCCCTTTCCGGACGGAAAACCGCTTCGCACTTTTCCTTGAATTGCTAGCGGCGCGCCGAAAGCACCTTGAACATTCCGTCGCGGGCGATCTCGGCATGGCTGGCAAAGGCTGCCGAAAGCACCTGCTCATAGGGAAGCTGGCGGTTCGCCACCATGAACAGGCGACCGCCCGGCTTCAGCGCCTTCGACGCGGCGCGGATCATGCCCGCGCCGATGCCGGGCTCGGCGGCACGGCCGCTGTGGAAGGGCGGGTTCATGACGATCGCATCGTAGCGCCAGTCGACCGCTTCGGTGAGAAGATCGGTCCAGAAGAAGCGCGGCTCGATGGCGCCATGGACGTTCAGCCTGGCTGCTTCCAGCGCTTCGAAATCCGCTTCATAGAGATCGAGCGCGGTGAGGCCGTGCGAGCGCTGCAGGACCTCCGCCGCCAGATAACCCCAGCCGGCGCAGAAATCAGCAACATTGCCTTTGAGATCGTCAGGCAGGTTCGCGGCGAGCAGTTTCGAACCGACATCGATCCGATCGAAGGAAAACATGCCGGGCGCGGTTTTGAAGCCGCCTTCGACGACAAGGTCGGGGTTGCCGGCGCGCAGCGTCGCGGCCGTGTTCGTGCCGGCTCGCCGGAACCAGAAGGCAACGCCGTGATGCTTCGGCAGATGGCCTTCGAGCGGCGCCAGCCCATTGATCCGCTTGCGCAGGCTGTCGACGCCGTCGTCCTTGCTGCCGGCAACGACGACAGGCGCGCCCCGTGCGACGCGCTCGACAGCTTCGGCGATGCGCACCTCATTTTGCCCGCGATGCCGGCCGGCGAGCACGAGAGCCATGTCGTAGTCCTGCCCTTCCGCCCGCGGCGTCACATCACGGCCCAAGGCCTGCAGGGCGCGAAAATGCGACCGGAAACCTTGCGCCAGATGCAGCGCCGCATCGAAGCCGGCGGGCAAGCGGAAACCGGGCTCGGCGCCCAGAAAAAGGACGCGGGCATCCTTTCGCGGCAGAGGCAGCGCCTCGGCCTCAAATGGATAGAACAGCGTTTTCAGCGGCTCCGCGGCCATTCATTTACCCTGAAACAAAACGGGCGCACCTCACGGCACGCCCGTCTCAATTCTATCAGTCAGACCCCGATCAGGCGGCGTCTTCCTCGCCTTCCGACTTCTTCTTGTCCTGAGCGATTTCCTTGCCGGTCGCCTGGTCGACGACCTTCATCGACAGGCGGACCTTGCCGCGCTCGTCGAAGCCCATCAGCTTGACCCAGACCTTGTCGCCTTCCTTGACGACGTCCGAGGTCTTGGCGACGCGCTCATTGGCGAGCTGCGAGATGTGGACGAGACCGTCGCGCGGGCCGAAGAAATTGACGAACGCGCCGAAGTCGGCCGTCTTGACGACGGTGCCTTCGTAGATCTCGCCGACTTCCGGCTCGGCGACGATGGTGTGGATCCACTTCTTCGCCGCCTCGATCTCCTTGGCGTTCGCCGAAGCGATCTTGACCGTGCCGTCGTCCTCGATGTTGATCTTGGCGCCAGTCTTCTCGACGATCTCGCGGATCACCTTGCCGCCGGAGCCGATGACGTCGCGGATCTTGTCGGTCGGGATGTGCATGACCTCGATGCGCGGCGCGAACTCGCCGAGCTCGGCACGGGCGCCGGATAGCGCATGCGCCATCTCGCCGAGGATGTGCAGGCGGCCGTCCTTGGCCTGGGCAAGCGCGATGCCCATGATTTCCTCGGTGATGCCATCGATCTTGATGTCCATCTGCAGCGAGGTGACGCCGTTGGCGGTGCCGGCGACCTTGAAGTCCATGTCGCCAAGGTGGTCCTCGTCACCGAGGATGTCGGAGAGCACCGCAAAACGCTCGCCTTCCTTGATCAGGCCCATGGCGATGCCGGCGACCGGCTTTGCCAGCGGCACGCCGGCATCCATCAGCGCCAGCGAGGTGCCGCAGACGGTGGCCATCGAGGACGAGCCGTTGGACTCGGTGATCTCGGAGACGACGCGCAGCGTGTAGGGGAACTGGTCAGCGGAGGGCAGCATCGGGCGAATGGCGCGCCAGGCGAGCTTGCCATGGCCGATTTCGCGGCGGCCCGGCGAGCCCATGCGGCCGGTCTCACCGACGGAGTAGGGCGGGAAGTTGTAGTGAAGGAGGAACTTCTCCTTGTACATGCCGGTCAACGAATCGACATACTGCTCGTCTTCGCCGGTGCCCAGCGTGGCGACGACCAGCGCCTGGGTCTCGCCGCGAGTGAAGAGCGCCGATCCATGGGTGCGCGCCAGGACGCCGACTTCCGAAACGATCTTGCGAACGGTCTTGAGATCACGGCCGTCGATGCGCGAGCCGGTGTCGAGGATGTTCCAGCGCACGACCTTGGCCTGAAGCTCCTTGAACACCGAGCCGATCTGCTCTGAGGTGTGCTTGGCTTCCTCGCCTTCGGCCGGAGCAAACGCCGCCTTGACCTTGGCCTTGACGGCGTCGACCGCAGCATAGCGCTTCTGCTTGTCGGTGATCTTGTAGGCATTGCTGAGCTCGTCGCCGACGATCTTCAGCATCTCGGCCTCCAGCGCGGAGTAGTCCGGCGCCTTGAAGTCGCGCGGCTCCTTGGCGGCAACTTCTGCCAGCTTGATGATCGCATCGATCACCGGCTGGAAGCTCTTATGGCCGAACACGACGGCGCCGAGCATCAGGTCCTCGGAGAGTTCCTTGGCTTCGGATTCGACCATCAGCACGGCGTCGGTGGTGCCGGCGACGACGAGGTCGAGCTTGGATTCCTGCATCTCGTCGATATGCGGGTTGAGCACATATTCGCCGTTGATGTAGCCGACGCGGGCGCCGCCGATCGGGCCCATGAAGGGCACGCCCGAAAGCGTCAGAGCGGCCGAGGTGGCGACGATCGACAGGATGTCGGGATCGTTCTCGAGATCATGCTGGACGACGGTGACGACGATCTGGGTGTCGTTCTTGTAGCCGTCGGCGAAAAGCGGGCGGATCGGACGGTCGATCAGGCGCGAAACCAGCGTTTCCTTTTCGCTCGGACGGCCCTCGCGCTTGAAGTAGCCGCCCGGGATCTTGCCGGCGGCGTAGGTCTTTTCCTGGTAGTTGACGGTAAGCGGGAAGAAATCGAGGCCGGGCTTCGGCTCCTTCATCGAGACGACGGTGGCGAGAACGACGGTCTCGCCATAGGTGGCGAGCACCGCGCCGTCAGCCTGGCGCGCGATCTTGCCGGTTTCGAGGATGAGCGGACGGCCGCCCCATTCGATTTCCACTTTGTGTTGATTGAACATATCTTGTCCTTCATATGCGGAAAGGGCCGCACCGTCTTAACGGTCGCGGGTTCTCCCTTTCCTGGCTTCCTTCGGGCAGCCACGGGCAAGACAACGGGAAGCTCGATCAAGTCCGGCTCAAGAGCCGAGCGAGCATCCTGCAATCCTGCCCCATGACCGTCCATGGGCGGTTCCGGATAGCCCTCTGCAAGTCCGGAACCCGATTGGCCGATTGGTCGGCCGGCCTTGCGCATGACGCCGGAAACCACTGTTTCCGGAACGCGCCATGCGCGGAGGGGAATTTACTTTTCCAGCATCGAGGCACCGGACCATCCGATGCGCCAATGCGCGACCGGCGGGCCCCCTTCGAGAGCCCGCCGGTCAATTCGTCAGCGACGGAGACCGAGCTTGTCGATCAGCGTCTGATAGCGCGCGTCATCCTTGCGCTTGAGATAGTCAAGCAGGCTGCGGCGCTGGGAGACCAGAGCAAGCAGACCACGGCGGGAATGGTTATCCTTCTTGTGGTCCTTGAAGTGCTCGGTCAGGTTCTTGATGCGCTCGGAAAGGATGGCAACCTGGACTTCCGGAGATCCGGTATCGCCCTTGGCGGTTGCGTATTCGGTCATCAATTCCTTCTTGCGATCGGCAGTGATCGACATCGTGCTTTTCCTTATCTGTTGGAGGAAACGGGACGCCCACAGCCGGGATGTCGTCCAGCAGGGGCCAGTGCAAGCGACGCGTCAGGGCGCGAAGCTGCGGCGCATATAGTGCAATTCCGGGAAAAACACCAGCCCAATTGTCAAGCCGGCTTGTCGCAGGTTCTGGTTGCGAAAACCAAAAGCATGTCTCCCGAAAGTGGGAACCTGTTTCGGGGCAAAGACATGCGCAAAATCAAAAGCCTAAAACGCAAGGAGCGAATCTGAAAGATCGCGACGCGCTTTAGGAGAATTCAAAGGCTAGAGCCACTTCTTCCATTTGAAGAACGCGATCAAACCGACCGCGACGACCGCCATGAACACCAGCGAGGCGGGATAGCCGTAATAGGCCTTCAGCTCGGGCATGTTCCAGGGCGAGGTTTCCGGATCGAAATTCATGCCCCAGACGCCGACCAGGAAGGTCAGCGGCATGAAGATCACCGAGACGATCGTCAGATAGGAAATGACGTCGTTGGTGCGGGCCTGGGTCAGCGAGACATGCATCTCGATCAGGCCGGTGAGCATGTCGCGCTGGTTCTCGACCAGCTCGATCAGGCGCAGCGAATGATCGAGCGTGTCGTTGAAGAATATCTTGGTCTCCGCCTTCACGAAGGGCACGTCGTTGCGGATCAGCGTCGCCAGCGCGTCGCGCATCGGCCACAGCACGCCCTTCAGCACGTTGGCGTCGCGCCTGAGCTCATGCAGCTGCCGCATCTGATGCTTGTGCGGCTTGTTCAGCATATCGTCCTCGATGCCGTCGACCAGTTCGCTCGCCGCCTCGATCGGCGGGAAATAGCTGTCGACGATGGCATCGATCAGCGCATAGGCGAGATAGTCTGCGCCGCGCGAACGCAGCCGGTTGGGCATCGCGCCCGCAATGCGCTTGCGCACCGGATCGAACGGATCGCCTTCGCGCTCCTGGAAGGTGACGACGAAATTGCCGCCGAAGAACAGCGCGATCTGCTCGTAACGGTGCGAGGTGACATCGTCGATCATCCGCATGATGACGAAGGCATGATCCTCGAAGAAATCCACCTTGGGCCGCTGTCCGGTGTTGACGACGTCCTCCAGCGCCAGCGGATGCAGGTTGAAGATGCGGCCGATCTCCTCGATCAGCGGGATGTTGGCGAGGCCCGTGCAGTCCAGCCAGACGACAGGCCATTTCTCGCAATGGGCGTTGAGATCATCGATCGAGGCATTGTCGATGGTCTTGTATTTCTCGGGCGAGATCAGCGTCAGCCGAAGCTCGCTGCGCCGCGCCGAAGGATCGGCGATAAGCGTGCCGGGAGACGCCCCGACCGGTGGTCGACGGGTTTTCAGCGCCGCCCTTTTCTTGCCCGTATCGGTCTTGGCCATGAGATCCCTGAAGCGTCGGCGCTGAGCAGAGCTTAGACGAACGGATTCACCCGGCAAAGACCCGCTTGGGCTTGAACATGCCCTGCTCGATGGCGCCGATGGCGATGAGCTTGCCGCGCGCGGTGGCGCAGGCCTCATCGGCCTCTACCGGCGCGTCGCGGCCGCGAATGATGACGGGATTGCCGAGGCGGATCTTCGTCGCCGCGTCGTCGCTGACGGCGACCTGCGGCAGGCAGTCGAGCGCAACCGCCGTTTCGACAAGCAGCGCGTCGATGGCGCTGAAATCGACCGGCGTCTCGGCCTCGTCCGGATTCGGCTCTGTCCTGTCGCCGAAGCGGGCGGCTTCCAGCTCGGCAACCGTGACGAAATCCTGCGGCGTGAATGGCTCGACCTCGACGCGGCGCAATTCGGCGATGTGGCCGAAGCAGCCGAGGTCGCGGCCCATGTCGCGAGCCAGCGAGCGCACATAGGTGCCCTTGCCGCATTCGACCTCGAAAACGGTCTTGTCGGCACCGTGCTCGACGATGTCGAGGCGGCCGATCTCGATCTCGCGCGCAGGGATGTCGACCGTCTCGCCCTCGCGGGCAAGGTCATAAGCGCGCTCGCCAGCGATCTTGATGGCCGAGAATTGCGGCGGCGTCTGCATGATGACGCCGGTGTATTTCGGCAGCAGCGTCCTCACCTCGGCCTCGGCCGGGCGACGGTCGGAGCTGTTGGTCACCGGGCCTTCGAGATCGTCGGTCGAGCGCTCCTCGCCCCAGGCGACTGTGAAGCGGTAGATCTTGGCACCGTCCTGCACATAAGGAACGGTCTTGGTCGCCTCGCCGAGCGCGATCGGCAGCATGCCGGAGGCAAGCGGATCGAGCGTGCCGGCGTGACCGGCCTTCTCGGCCTGGAACAGCCATTTGATCTTGGAGACGGCCTCGGTCGAGCCCATGCCGACCGGCTTGTCCAGCACCACCCAGCCGGAGACCGGCCGTCCCTTCTTCTTGCCGCGACGCGCCACCTATTCCTCGTCCTTGTCGTTGTTCTTGCCGTCGCCGAGATCGCGCGCGACTTCGGGCGATTTCAGCAGTTCATTGATCTTCGCGAAATTGTCGAAGGACGTGTCGAGCCTAAAGCGGAACTCCGGCATGTACTTCATCTGCCTGAGCGCACCGGAAACACGGCCGCGGATGAACTTCGCATGCCTGTTGAGCGCTTCGATCACCGCGCCGGCATCGCCAGTGCCAAGCGGCGACACGAAGGCGGTGGCGATCTTCAGATCTGGCGACATGCGCACTTCGGACACAGACACGACGCTGTTTTCGATCACCGGATCGATGATCTCGCCGCGCTGCAAGGTTTCGGAGAGAGCGTGACGAACCTGCTCGCCGACGCGCAGCATGCGCTGGGAGGGGCCTGATGTAGTCGAACGGGGCATTTTCTTCGGTCCTGAAATCGTGAAGCGCGGGATGGGACCGCGCGACATGTCTCAACATGCATAAGGGATCTGGGCGGCAGCCTTTCGGCCGCCGCCCGTTTCATTTCGGCAAGTATACCGAATTTAGAGCGTTCTGGTCACCATCTCGATGCGGAAGCACTCGATGACGTCGCCAACGCGCATGTCCTCGTAGTTCTGGAAGGCCATGCCGCATTCCTGACCGCCCGGCACTTCGGCAACCTCGTCCTTGAAGCGCTTGAGCGTCTTCAACGTGCCTTCGTGGATGACGACGTTGTCGCGGATCAGGCGAACACCCGCGCCACGCTCGACCTTGCCTTCGGTGACCCGGCAGCCGGCGATCTTGCCGATCTTGGAGATGTCGAAGATCTCGAGGATCTCGGCATTGCCGATGAAGGTCTCGCGCCGTTCTGGCGAAAGCATGCCCGAAAGGGCCGCCTTCACGTCATCGACGAGGTTGTAGATGATCGAGTAGTAGCGGATCTCGATGCCTGCGGCGGCCGCGGCCGCCCGCGCCTGCGCATTGGCGCGGACGTTGAAGCCGATGATCGCCGCTCCGGACGTCTCGGCGAGCGAGACGTCGCTTTCGGTGATGCCGCCGGCACCAGCATGAACGATGCGCGCGCGCACCTCGTCATTGCCGAGCTTTTCAAGGGCGGCATTGATCGCCTCGATCGAACCCTGCACGTCGCCCTTGATGACCAGCGGGAATTCCTTCAGCCCGCTCGTCTGGAGCTGCGACATCATCTGCTCAAGCGAGCCGCGCTGGCCGGCATGCCGGGCCACCGCCTTGTCGCGCGCCAGGCGCTGGCGGTACTCGGTGATCTCACGGGCGCGGGCCTCGTTGTTGACGACGGCGAAGCGGTCGCCCGCCTGCGGCGTGCCCTGGAGGCCAAGCACCTCGACCGGCATCGCCGGCGGCGCTTCCGGCACATGCTCGCCGCGATCGTTGACGAGCGCACGCACACGGCCCCACTCGTTGCCGGCGACGATGATGTCGCCCGGCATCAGCGTGCCGGTCTGCACCAGCACGGTGGCGACGGGGCCACGGCCCTTGTCCAACTGCGCCTCGATGACCGCGCCTTCGGCGGTGCGGTCCGGGTTGGCCTTGAGGTCGAGGACTTCGGCCTGCAGCAGTATCGCTTCCAGGAGCTTGTCGAGATTGGTGCCCTTGGTCGCCGAAACCTCGACATCCAGCACCTCGCCACCCATCGATTCGACGAACACTTCGTGACGCAGCAGCTCGGTCCGCACCTTCTGCGGGTCGGCGTCGCGCTTGTCGATCTTATTGATGGCCACGATGATCGGCACGCCGGCCGCCTTGGCGTGGCTGATCGATTCGATCGTCTGCGGCATCACGGCGTCGTCAGCCGCCACCACCAGCACCGCGATGTCGGTGACCTGGGCGCCACGGGCGCGCATGGCCGTGAAGGCGGCGTGGCCGGGCGTGTCGATGAAGGTGATCTTCTGACCGTTCTTCTCGATCTGGTAGGCGCCGATATGCTGGGTGATGCCACCAGCCTCGCCGGAGACGACATTGGCGTTGCGGATGGCGTCGAGCAGCGAGGTCTTGCCGTGGTCGACATGGCCCATGATGGTCACGACCGGAGGACGCGAGACCAGGTCTTCCGGGCGGTCGGCGATGTTGAACAAGCCTTCCTCGATGTCGGACTCGGCGACGCGGCGGACCGTGTGGCCGAATTCGGAAGCAACCAGTTCGGCCGTGTCGGCGTCGATGACGTCGCCCGGCTTCAGGATCTGGCCCTGCTTCATGAAGAACTTGACCACGTCCACGGCGCGCTCGGACATGCGCTGCGCCAGTTCCTGGATGGTGATGGTTTCGGGCAGGATCACTTCGCGCATGACTTTCTCGCGCGGCTCATTGTGCATCGCGCGTTTGAATTTTTCCTGGCGGCGACGCATCGACGACAGCGAACGGGCGCGCGCATCTTCGTCCGACAGCGCGGTGTTCAGCGTCAGCTTGCCGCGGCGGCGGTCTTCCTCGCCCTTGGTCGGCTTGGCCGGCCGCGCCACTTCCGGCGTCGCAAGGCGACGGGCGGGCGCGCTGGCGCCTGCGCCACCGCCGGCGCCGGTGCGCCTCGGCTTGGCCCCCTCCTCGTCGTCAACCGTAGCGACGTCGGCGGCCAGCGGCGCGCGACGGCGAGCCTCTTCCTCGGCACGACGCCGCGACTCTGCCTCGGCCTGCAGACGCGCTTCTTCCTCGGCCTGACGGCGCGCGGATTCGTCACGCTCGCGCTTGCGGCGTTCCTCTTCCTCGGCGCGGCGCTTGCCCTCTTCCTGAGCGCGCTGGCGATCCTCGGCCTCGCGGGCCTTGGAGCCTTCCAGCGCCTTGCGGCGCGCTTCCATCTCGCCACGCGAGAGTTCGTTCAGGACCATGCCGGAACGCTCCGACGACGGCGGGGGCGGCGCCTTCGGCGCTTCCTGCACGACAGGCGCGGCGGCAACAGGGGCAGCAGCGGCGGGCTTCGGCGTGAAGACGGACGGAGCCACCGGTTCCGGCTTGTCGCCGGGCATCGAGAACTTGCGCTTCTTGATCTCGACCTGGACCTGCTTGGTGCGGCCATGCGAGAAATTCTGGCGCACGGTGCCCTGCTCGGTACCGGGGCGCTTCAGCGTCAAGGTCTTCTTCGGCGTAACGCTCAACGTCTTGTCGTCGCCCGATTTCGTATCGCTCATTCCATATCCTCTGCGGCATCATCTTCGTCAGCAACGGCCGCAAGCATTGCCAGATCGTTCGGGGTACCGCCCCGATATCGGTCGAGCGCAACAACGCGCTTCTCAACCGCCTGTCCCGCGTCCTGCGCGAGGACGGCAGCATGTATCACATTTGTACCCCCCAATGCCAAGCTCAACTCGGCCTCGGAGAAAAGTTTGTAGGCAAGGATGACGGGGCCGCCGAGATGGACGGTTGCCCGCCGCGCCTGGCTGATCTTGCGGACACCGTCGTCCGAGGCCTCGGCCGCATGCAGCACCAGCAGCGCTTGCCCGTCGCGCACCGCAGCCTCGACCTTGGTGGCGCCAAGAACAATGGCGCCAGCCTTGCGAGCAAGGCCAAGCATGCCCAGAGCGGTTCTGGAGAGCAGCCCGTCGACCATGCCGCCGAGATCGGCTGGAACGGTCACCTGTGCCTTGAAAGCACGGGCAAACAGGTTCTTCGCCGCTGCCTTCTCGATATGTAGGCGATCGGCGGTGACCCAGCAACCGCGGCCGGGCAGATTTCTCTTGATGTCCGGAACGACGGCCGAATCCGGGCCGACGACGAAGCGGATCAGTTCATCCGCTTCGGCCTGCCTGCGCGTAACGATGCAAGTGCGATCGTTCATCTCTTCCTGGGTCGGGTTGTGTGCGATGCGGTTTCACCTCACGCACCAACAGCTTCGTCAGCCGCGACTTCTTCGGCTGCAAGCTCGTCTTCGCTGATCCAGCCAGCCTTGAGGCGGGCGGCCAGAACCATCTGCTCGGCATCGGCGCGCGACACGCCATGGCTGGCGAGCACGCCCGGAAAGACCTTGGTCTCGCCGTCCTTGCGCTCTTTCCAGCCGATCAGATCGTCGGCGGCGTAGCCGGCGAAATCCTCGATCGTCTTCACGCCGTCCTCGCCGAGCGTCACCATCATGGCCGTGGTGACGCCGGGGATCTCGCGCAGTTCGTCCTTGACGCCCAGCGCCTTGCGCTTTTCGTCGTGCTCGGCCTCGATCTTTTCCAGATATTCGCGGGCGCGGGTCTGGATTTCCGAAGCGGTATCCTCGTCGAAGCCGTCGATCGAGGAGATTTCGCCCGAGTCGACATAGGCGACTTCCTCGACACTGGTGAAGCCTTCGGAGGCAAGCACCTGGCCGACCATCTCGTCGACGTCGAGTGCTTCCATGAAGAGCGCCGAACGCTCGACGAATTCCTTCTGGCGACGCTCGCTCTCTTCCTGCTCGGTCAGGATGTCGATATCCCAGCCGGTGAGCTGCGAGGCCAGGCGCACGTTCTGGCCGCGGCGGCCGATGGCCAGCGACAGCTGATCGTCCGGCACCACCACTTCGATGCGCTCGGCATCTTCGTCGAGCACCACCTTGGCGACCTCGGCCGGCTGCAGCGCGTTGACGATGAAGGAAGCGGCCGAAGGTGACCACGGAATGATGTCGATCTTCTCGCCCTGCAACTCGCCGACCACCGCCTGGACGCGGCTGCCGCGCATGCCGACGCAGGCGCCGACCGGATCGATCGAGGAATCGCGCGAGATGACAGCGATCTTGGCGCGCGAACCCGGATCGCGGGCGACCGACTTGATCTCGATGATGCCGTCGTAGATTTCCGGCACTTCCATGGTGAAGAGCTTGGCCATGAACTGCGGATGCGTGCGCGACAGGAATATCTGCGGGCCGCGCTGCTCGCGGCGCACGTCATAGACATAGGCGCGAACGCGGTCGCCATATTTGTAGTTCTCGCGCGGGATCAGCTCGTCGCGGCGGATGATCGCCTCGCCACGGCCGAGATCGACGATGACATTGCCGTACTCGACGCGCTTGACGGTGCCGTTGACGATCTCGCCGATGCGGTCCTTGTATTCGTCATACTGGCGGTCGCGCTCGGCTTCGCGCACCTTCTGCACGATGACCTGCTTGGCCGACTGGGCGGCGATGCGGCCGAAATCCATCGGCGGCAGCTGCTCGGCGATGAAATCGCCTAGCTGGGCATCGGGGTTGCGCTCGCGCGCCGTGGAAAGCGCGATCTGCGTCGCGTAGTCCTCGACCTTCTCGACCACTTCCATCAGCCGCTGCAGCTTCATCTCGCCGGTGTTCGGGTTGATGTCGGCGCGGATGTTGGTCTCCTGGCCATAGCGGGAGCGCGCCGCCTTCTGGATCGCATCGGCCATGGCGGCGATGACGATCGACTTATCGATCGACTTTTCACGCGCGACCGCATCGGCGATCTGCAGCAGTTCAAGCCTGTTGGCGCTTACAACCATTGTCTTTCTCCCGATTTCGCCTCGGACATTCAGCCCGGCGGCGCTATCAACTTTCCTGTTCGGTTTCGTTTTCCTCGGCGGCGTCTTCCGCTTCGCCGCGGCGTTTCTTGGCTTCCTTGCGCGCCCGGTTGTCCTTCGACAGGGCATCGCGGATGAGATCGTCGGTCAGCACCAGCCGGGCCTCGGCAATCGCGTCGAAAGGCACGCGCACCGTCGGCTCTTCGCCATAGGCAGCCTTGTCGCGCTCGATAAGGATGCCATCGGCGTCAGCCTCGGCAATCTTGCCCTTGAAGCGCTTGCGATCGCTGACAAGAACCGACGTTTCAAGCTTGACCAGATGGCCGGTCCAGGCGGTGAAATCCGACTTGCGCACCAGCGGCCGGTCGATGCCGGGCGACGAGACTTCGAGATGATACGCCTTTTCGATCGGATCATCGACATCGAGCGCCGGCGACACCGCGCGGCTGACCTCTTCGCAATCCTCGACGGTCATGGTGCCGTCTTCGCGTTCGGCCATGATCTGCAGCGTCAGCCCATTCTGGCCGGTCAACTGCACCCGCACCAGTCGGAAGCCGATGGCCTTGAGCACCGGCTGCACGATCAGCGCAATGCGCGCATCGATGCCGCTTTCGCGGATGATACGGTCGTCGGCCTCGCTTGCCGCTGCAGTCATCAGATCCCTGTCGCTTTTTCGCTTCCGGCCGGCAGGTAACAAAAAAGAGCGGGACCGGGTGGACCCACTCTTCGTCATACCGACCAAGAATTTGAGGCTGATATAGACGATTGCCGCGGGCGTTTCAAGCCTTCAGACAAAGGCCTGCGGTGGCGTCTGGAACTGGCGCGGCCATCGCTGGGCCGCATGCATCCCCGTGAGTATCTCGATCTCGCCGCCGACAACGCGGTAGGGAATTATGTATGGGATATCAGCCAGGACCAGCTCTCGTGTTCCTTTCACCCGCCCGGCCCGCCCCATTGCGGGTTGCTCGGCGAGATTGTCGGCGCAGGAGACGATACGGGCAATGACCCGTTTCGCGGCGGCTGGATTGTCCTTTTCGATGAATGCGCCAATCTGGTCGAGTCGGCGCACGGCTCGTTGGGTCCAGCGGATCCGCTTCATCGTTCGGAAGCCGGCTTGACGTATTTCGCTATGACGCCCGCCAGATCCTTCTCACTCGCAAATTCTCCTCGATCGGCCTCGTCAAGGCCGGCCTCGATCTCGGCAAGTTGCCATTCTTCCCTCGCGACATAGTCTTCGATCGCTTGAGCCGCGACGTAGGAACGAGAACGATCCACCTTTTCGGCCAGTTGGTCGAGCTTGGCGACAGTCTCATCAGGAAGCCGTACGGTGAAGGCACTCATTATCCTGTCTCCATTTGGTTCAGTATGAATGTGCTGGAACCAAATTGGTTCATCAATTCCGCATGTTGCGCGGCGGAACCCGCTTGAGCTGCATTGCGCCGCACATGGCGGCCATGCGGTCCTTTGGCAAACCGACGTGTCGTCACCATTTATGCTGCAGTGCAAAAGAAAGGACGCGCGCGGTGGCGCGCGAAACTAGTCACATGGACCGTGGATTGTTTTTCGTCATCGGTGATTTCTTCAACACATTCGGCAGCGCGGCCGCCGGGGCACGGGCCGTCGAGGCCGGCCGCAAGCCGCGCCGCAGCGACCTGAAGAAGCTCGGCATCGATCCGGCCGCTTTCGACCGGAGCGGCCGGATCTAGTTCTTTAAGCAATTCCGGACGGAAGGCTACGGCGAAGTCGCCGAGCGCCCGCACTTTCCTGGAATTGCTCTGGCCAGGCAGGTAAATCCTGCCGTCACCATCTCGCAGCGCGGCGGTGCCTTATCTTTGGGCCTCCACGAGCGACGCGGCGATCGCCGCGATTGAACGAAATAAGACAAGCGGATCGTCCCTGGTCGGGAGAAATCCTCGCCGCTGCCAGAACTGCGCCGCTTCCGCGTCGACCGCATTGACCATCAGCGCGCGCCCTCCGATCAATTCCGCCGCCCGAACGCAGCGCTGAAGGGCGTACTTTACCAAGCCCGTGCCGATGCCGCGCCCAGCCCATCCGGTATCGGTCGCAAGCTGGCCGAGGAGCAGGCACGGCACCGGGTCGGGCGGTTGCCCGGTGCGGATCGACCGAGGCAGGATCGACGGCACGACGGCCGTCGGCGCCAAACCGTAATATCCAACCACCCGGCCGGCTTCGTGGACAACGAGAACCGCAGTAAAGCCCTTCTCCTGATTGGAAAGCGCGCGGGTTTTCAGCCAGTGATCAAGCGCAGGCTTCCCACAGGAAAATCCGGATACGTCGTGAACTGCGGTAAACGGTTCGGGAGCCGACAATGCCACTGGTCAGCGCTTCGTCGTGTAACCAGCTTCCCAGGGCGCGGGCCGCTTTGCCAGTTCCACCATGTCGGGAACCGGAGCAGCCGGAGCGGACAGGACCTCCATGAACTCCGCGAACCCTTCCGGGCTCATGCGGACAAGACGGTTATCCATCAGCACATCCTCGGCCGCGCGCACGGCGGCATCGCGCACGAAATCCGTGCGCGACCGGCCGCGCAGGGTGGCGGCGCGATCGATCATCGCCACGTCCGCTTCCGGCAGGCGCATCGAGATCGGGTATTCCTTGCGTTCGACCGGGACGGCCATCACTGTCTCCTTACCGACAAGGTAGCGATCCGTAGTGCTAAATGCAATACAACGTTCGCTCGGCTATTTCCGGATGAAGGTCAGATAGGCAGGCCGCCGTCCCTCGCGGATGGCCTTGGCCTCGTAGCGCGTGCCGGGCCAGCCCTCGTAGGGCTGGTGCCAGCCGGCAGCGTCTTCGGCCTGCCATTGGAAGGCGCTGTGGTCCCGGCAGGCAAGCAGCGTCCAGTTCACATAGCTGTCGATGTCGGAGGCGAAGCGGAACCTGCCGCCCGCCTTCAGCACCCGGGCAAAGCGGGCGAGATTGGCGGCGCCGACGAAGCGCCGTTTCCAGTGCTTCTTCTTGGGCCATGGATCGGGATAGAGCAGGTCGATGCCGTCGAGCGAGCCTGTCGGCAGCCAGTCGAGCAGGCGCGTGGCGTCGTCGTCATAGACTCTCAAATTGCCAAGCGGCGCCTTGCCGAGCGCCGTCATCATCTTGGCCATGCCGTTGACGAAGGGCTCGACGCCGATGAAGCCGGTTGCCGGAGATTCGGCGGCGCGGTGTAGAAGATGCTCGCCGCCGCCGAAGCCGATTTCCAGCTGCAGCGCCGAAACATCCGTCTTGAACAGGGTGCTTAGATCAGCCGGCGCTTGCGCCGTCAGGTCGAGCCGGTATTCGCGCAGGCCGCTTTCGAGGGCGACCGCCTGCTGCGGGCGTATGGTCTTGCCGTGCCGGCGACCGAAAAATCCTTCGGTCGCCCGGCTCGGCCTGTCTTTTGCGTCCGCTGGCGTCAGGCGGCGACGGCGTCCTTGAGCGCCTTGGCGAGATCGGTCTTTTCCCAGGAGAAGGAACCATCGCGACCGGCCTTGCGGCCGAAATGGCCGTAGGACGACGTCTTGGCGTAGATCGGCTTGTTGAGGTCGAGATGACGGCGGATGCCGGACGGCGACAGGTCCATCACCTTGCGCAGCGCGTCTTCGAGCTTCGATTCGTCGACCTTGCCGGTGCCGTGCAGGTCGACATAGACCGACAGCGGCTGGGCAACGCCGATGGCGTAGGAGAGCTGGATGGTGCAGCGGTCGGCAAGCTTGGCGGCCACCACATTCTTGGCAAGGTAGCGCGCCGCATAGGCCGCCGAACGGTCGACCTTGGTGGTATCCTTGCCGGAAAAGGCGCCGCCGCCATGCGGCGCCGCGCCGCCGTAAGTGTCGACGATGATCTTGCGGCCGGTAAGGCCAGCATCGCCGTCAGGCCCGCCAATGACGAACTTGCCGGTCGGGTTGATGTACCAGTTGCAATCCTCGGCGATCTTCAAGTCGCCAAGCGCCTCGCGGATGTAGGGCTCGACCACCTTGCGGACCTTCTTGGAGTCCCAGCTCGCATCGAGATGCTGGGTGGAGAGCACGATCTGCGTGACTTCCGCCGCCTTGCCGTCGGCGTAGCGCACGGTGACCTGGCTCTTGGCATCCGGGCCGAGCTTGCCGGCCTCGCCGTTGCCTTCATGGCGTGCGGCGGCCAGCAACTCGAGGATCTTGTGGCTGTAATAGATCGGCGCCGGCATCAGGTCGGGCGTCTCACGGCAGGCGTAGCCGAACATGATGCCCTGATCGCCCGCACCTTCCTCGCCCTGCCGGTCGGCGGCATTGTCGACGCCCTGGCCGATGTCGGGCGACTGGCCATGCAGCAGCACGTCGATCTTGGCGGTCCTCCAGTGGAAGCCGGACTGCTCGTAACCGATCTCGCGGATTGCCTTGCGGGCAACCGACTTGAACTTGGTCGGGTTGACCACAGGATGGCCGGACGCATCCTGAAGGACGTTGCCCGCCTTGTCCTTCTTCAAAAGCGTGTCGGGGACGCGGACCTCGCCGGCGATGACGACGCGATTGGTGGTGGCCAGCGTCTCGCAGGCAACGCGCACCTTCCACGGATCCATGCCCGTCTTCTTGGCTTCGCGATAGACCAGATCGACGATCTCGTCGGAGATACGGTCACAGACTTTGTCGGGATGACCCTCGGAGACGGATTCCGAGGTGAAGAGATAATTCTGCCGCGTCACGGGTGTCCCCTCTTGAAAAAAGATCGGCAGGCTGCCGATTTTGGCGCGCCACGTGTTAGCGGTGCCGGGCGCCGCTCGTCAAGCGGCGCGACGGATCTGGCATGAATGTAGGCAAGGCCGGCTATGCCACCGGCGGCGCGAAACCGCCGGCGGCATTAAGGCAAATCAATCGGCGCCGTCGGCGGAGAGCGCCTTCACCAGATCGATGATCCGGCGGCGTACCTTGACGTCGCTGATCTTGACGAAAGCCCGGTTGAGCTGAAGCCCTTCGGGACTGCCGCAGAATTCGATGGCGAAAGCCATCGAGGAGTCTTCGGCAAATCCTCGATTTCCGCCGACGGTCTCCTCGCTCGGGGCGTCCTCGAAGAAGAAGGCGACGGGAACGCTCAGGATGGAGGCGATCGCCTGCAGACGGCTGGCGCCAACCCTGTTCGTGCCCTTTTCGTACTTCTGGATCTGCTGAAAGGTGATGCCGAGATTTTCACCCAGCTTTTCCTGGCTCATTCCAAGCATATTGCGACGCAGCCGGATGCGACTCCCGACATGGATGTCGATCGGATTCGGCTTCTTCTTGTTCTCTTCTGTCATTTTTTCCTCGCCGAATTTTTCCGGCTTTTTCTATTTTGTTCCGCCCATATGAAGCCGGAGCCACCTGCCCCAACAGAACCCTCCAACCGACTTCGAGAAAATTTTAGGCGTTACAGTATGAGTTTCTAATGTGCCGACTGTCAATTCACCCGTAGCCGCTGCCTTACATTCAATGTGAAGGCAATCAGCGCAAACAGCAACATGATCAGCAATCCGTTAATGCGCCGCTGTTCGGCGGACAGGAGGGCGCGTCCAGAAACGGGCACATGCGCGTCGATGGCGCCGCGCGCGTCGACCGCAAGCGCATCGACAATGCGCCCGCGCGAATCGACGATGGCGGAGATGCCGTTGTTGGCCGCGCGCAGCAGCGGCAATCCATTCTCCACCGCACGAATCTGGGCCTGTCTGAAGTGCTGATACGGGCCCGGCGTGTCGCCAAACCAGGCGTCGTTGGTGACGTTCACAATTACGTCAGACGATGCAGAGTCGGTGGCGACGAGATCGGGAAAGATCACCTCGTAGCAGATGAACGGAGCGGCACGCAGGCCGCCCGGCACGCCGATCGGATGCCGCTCGTTGCCGGCGGCGAAATTCATCGGCCCGGCAACGAGTTGGCCTATGCCGAAGCGTTCGAAAAGATCGGCGAAGGGCAGATACTCGCCGAACGGCACCAGATGCACCTTGTCGACGGCGTCGACAATCTCGCCCTTGTCGTTGATCGCCACCACGGAATTGTAATAGCGGCTGCCGGCATTGGCCGATCCGCCCTCCTCGCGCACCACGCCGGCAATCAGCATCTGGCCGTCGGCCAGCATGTCGCCGAGCGCCGTCAGCGCGTCCGGACGCTCGGTGAAGAGGAACGGCACCGACGTCTCCGGCCACAGGATGAGCTGCGGTTTGGCGTGACCCTCTTCCGGCGCTTTCCCCGATATCCCCAGCAAGGTTGCGAAGATCCGGTCGCGCACCGAGGCGTCCCATTTCTCGCTGAGATCGACCGCGGGCTGGACGATGCGGACATCGATCGAGCGGGTCGGCTCGACCGTGGTGGCGAGCCTGAAATAGCCGAAGCCGACATGGGCGGCGACGAGGATGACGAACAGGGCGATACCCAGCCTCAGATGCCGGCGCGCGGCGACCAGCGCGGGCAGAGAAAACAGGAAGACAGCGAGCGCGTTCATGCCGATCATGCCGGTCACCGACACGCTCTGCATCAGGAGCGGCACAGGCATCGCGGCGTAGCCGACGGCGTTCCAGGGAAAGCCGGTGAAGAGGAAGTCGCGCAGCCATTCGGCAAGGCCGAACCCGAAGGCAAGGGCGGCGATGCGGCCGATATCGCTGCTCCAGAACAGCCGCGCCACCACGGTGGCAAAGCCATAGAAGAAGGCCAGTGCGAAGGGGATGCCGACAACGGCGAAGGGCAAGGCCCAGGCGAAGTTGTCGGCCTCGACCAGCAATGCCTGGCCGATCCACCAGAGGCCGGCGAGGAAATAGCCGAAACCGAACCACCAGCCGGTGGCGAAAGCCGGCCTCAGACGCCGGAACCAGCCATCGGAAGCCTCGCCGGTGGCGCCGTCGAGCAGCCAGACCAGGACCGGAAACGACACGAAGCAGACGGCGAAGAAATCGTAAGGCGCCTGGGCAAGCACCGCCAACGCTCCGGCGGCAAACGCCACCAGCGCCCGCCGCCACCCCCACAGCAGAATTATCCGGCCGGCAAAGCGCTGCATCCAGCTTCCCAAGTCGCACGAATCAGGGAGCCCAAGGTTTAACAGGGCGCGCCGCCCGATCCAAACGCGGATAAGCGGTGCCTGATACACGGTTTTGCTATCTGTGCCAGCCCTCGATGCGCAGGCCGCTCAGTCGCTCGGCCTCGTCCTTCGGAATCAGGCGCATGGTGCGGGTGAATGTCCAGACATGGCCTTCGGGGTCACGGGCGCGATATTGGCGCTCGCCATAGAAATGGTCCGTCGGCTCTTCCAGAATTTCCGCGCCCGCCATGCGTGCCGTGTTGCAATGAGCGTCGAGGTCTTGCTGCAGACGGATATACACCGATTGCGTATTCCTGCCGCCGACGGAGGCGGGACTGGCGACATGGTCGGCCCATTCGGAATCGACGATGATATAGCCGTCGCCGAAGCGCATTTCGGCATGCACAAGCCGACCCTCGGTGTCACTCACCAGCATGCTCGGCTCGAAGCCGAAAGCCACCTGCAGAAAGGCCAAAGCCGCGCGTGGATCCCGGTAGAAAACCCCCGAACCCAGGACCGCGTGCTTGAACGGATCGTCGATCGGCATTGGGCTCCAAGTTTTCTCTGCGCAATTCCGGACGGAAAACCGCTACGCAGTTTTCCTGGAATTGCCGCGGGATATCAGGCCTGTTCGGTGCGGGCCGCGCGGCGGCGCTGGCGCTCGCCCTTCTGGCTCTGCACGATGCGCACCCGCTTGACGCGGCGCGGGTCGGCGTCGAGCACATGGAACTCGAAGCCGGGAATGGCCTGCACGACTTCGCCCCTGGCCGGGACGCGGCCGAGCGTGTTGAAGATCATGCCGCCGATGGTGTCGACATATTCGCCATGCTCGCCGGCGGCGAAATCCTCGCCGATCATCTTGGCGACCTCGTCGATCTCGGCCTTGCCGTCGACGACGAAGACGCCGTCACCGGTCTGGGTGATCATCGGCTCGTCGTCGTCATGCTCGTCCTCGATGTCGCCGACCACCATCTCGACGATGTCTTCCAGCGAGGCGAGGCCGTCGGTGCCGCCATATTCGTCGATGACCAGCGCCATCTGCGTGCGCGTCGTCTGCATGCGGCCCATCAGGTCGGAGGCCAGCATCGAGGGCGGCACGAACAGCACCTCGCGGATCAGATTGAGATCGCCGATGGTGCGCGCGAGATCGACCTGCGCGAGGTCGAGCGCCGTCGTCACCGGCGCCTTCGCCCTGGCGCGGCCCTTCTTGACCCGGGCGAGTTTGGTGATGTGGGCGAGCACGTCGCGGATGTGGACCATGCCGCGCGGATCGTCGAGCGTCTCGGAATAGACCGGCATGCGCGAATGGCCGGACTGCTCGAAAAGGCCGAGCAGGTCGCCGAGCGTCGTGTTGATCTCGACCGCCTCGATATCGGCTCGCGGCACCATGACATCCTCGACCCGCACTTCGCGCAGGCGCAGAATGTTGTTGAGCATGGCGCGTTCGCCGGGCGAGAAGGATTCAGCATCGGTCGCCGTTTCGGCCAGCGCGCCGGCAATTTCCTCGCGCAAGCTGGTGCCGTTGCGGTGCCGGAACAGGCCGAGCACGCGGTCGAAGAGGGAAGGACCGGCATGCGTCGGCTCTGCGGCCGCGCTGCCGGCGGGAATACTCGGACTGGAGCCCTCTTCCGTCTTTTCGGAAGGCTTGGCAGCACTGCCGGCGTCCGGACGAGCGGCAGTTTCTGGTGTGTCGTTCATCGCCATCGGTCAATTGAGCTTTTTTGTTACGCGTAGGGATCGGGAATGGCAAGCCTCGCAAGCGCGGCGCGCTCGATCGCTTCCATCTCCTCCGCCTCGGCGTCGGTCTCGTGATCATGGCCCAAGAGATGCAGCAGGCCATGGACCACGAGATGGGTGATATGGTTCGCCAGCGGCTTGTCTTCCAGAGCGGCCTCGCGCGCCACGGTCTCGCGAGCCAGCACGATATCGCCCAGCATCGGCGGCAGCGGACCGCCCTTCGGGAAGGAAAAAGCCGGGAAAGACAGGACATTGGTGGGCTTGTCCTTGCCGCGCCATTCGGCATTGAGCGTCCGGATATGGGCATCGTCGGAAAAGACGACGCTGAGCTCCGAGGTGCCGCTCGTGCCGGTCTCGGCAAAGGCGACCGCAACGGCGCGATCGACGAGGCGCGCCAGTTCGGCTTCCACGGGCCAATCGCCGGCCTCGACGAAAATATCGATATCGACCGGCGTCTCGCCGCCAAATTCCGGATTTGGAGCCATTGAGCCTTTGATCAGCTTTCGGCGCCCAAGCCTCGCGCCAGCTTGCCGTCGCGGTCATAGGCCTTGACGATCTCTGCGACCAGCGAGTGGCGCACCACGTCGCCTTCGTTGAAGCGGACCGTGACGATGCCAGGCACGCCGTCGAGGATGCGCAGCGCCTCGACCAGCCCCGACTTGGTGTTGGGCGGCAGGTCGATCTGGGTCGGATCGCCGGTGACGATCATGCGGGAGTTCTCGCCGAGACGGGTCAAGAACATCTTCATCTGCATCGGCGTGGTGTTCTGCGCTTCGTCGAGGATCACCGCCGCATGGGCCAAAGTGCGGCCGCGCATGAAGGCCAGCGGCGCGATCTCGATCACTTCGGCGGCGATCGCCCGCTCGACCTTGTCGGCCGGCATCATGTCGTAAAGCGCGTCGTAAAGTGGCCGCAGATACGGATCGACCTTCTCCTTCATATCGCCAGGCAGGAAGCCCAGCCGCTCGCCGGCCTCGACGGCCGGGCGCGACAGGATGATGCGCTCGACCATGCCGCGCTCCAAGAGCATCGCGGCATGCGCCACCGCCAGATAGGTCTTGCCGGTGCCGGCGGGGCCGATGCCGAACACCATTTCGGAGCGCTCCAGCGCCCGCATATAGGCGTCCTGGTTGAGCGAGCGGGCATAGATCGTCTTCTTGCGCGTCGCGATCTGGGCGGCCGAGACCTTGCCCTTGCGCTCCATCGTCGGCAGCGTCAGCTGGTCGTCGGCGGCAATCGCCATGCGCACGGCGCCGTCGACGTCCGACTGGCCGATGTCGACGCCCTTCTGCAGGATGCCATAGAGCGTATCCAGCGCACGGCGCGCCTGTTCGGCCGCCGCCGCCGAGCCCTTGATCGTAAGCTGGTTGCCGCGCGAGCGGATGTCGACGCCGAGCTTCTGCTCGAGCCGGGCCAAATTCTCATCGAACTGACCGTAAAGGGCGCTGGCGAGCTTGTTGTTGTCGAAGGTCAGTACGATGTGCGCCATGTCGGAAGCCCCGGACGCCTGGTTCTGGGGCGGATTCTTCAGTTCGGCAGCGCTCAACCGTCTCTCCTCATCTGCCGAGGCCCATCAGGCCAGTTCGGCGAACAGGCTGTTGAAGCCCGTCTTCGTGATTCGCACGTCGATAATGTCACCGATTCCACCGGCCTTGTCGTCAACAATAACCGGCTGCAGCCAGGGCGAACGGCCAACTTTCTGGCCGGGCTGCCGGCCCGGCTTCTCGATCAGCATGCCGATTGTCCTGCCGACCAGACTCGAGCCGAAATCCTGCTGCTGCTTCAGGAGCAATGCCTGCAGGCGCTGCAGCCGCTCGTCCTTGACCGCTTCCGAGACATGGTCGTCCATTTCGGCGCCTGGCGTGCCCGGGCGCGGCGAATATTTGAACGAGAAGGCCGAGGCATAGTTCACCTCGCGCACCAGCTTCAGCGTCGCCTCGAAATCCTCGTCCGTCTCGCCGGGGAAGCCGACGATGAAGTCGCCGGACATGGCGATGTCGGTTCGGGCAGACCGGATGCGCTCGATGAGCGACAGATAATCGCGCGCCGTATGGCGGCGGTTCATCGCCTTGAGGATGCGGTCCGAGCCGGATTGCACCGGCAGATGCAGATAGGGCATCAAGGCAGGCAGGTCGCGATGCGCGGCGATCAACTCGTCGTCCATGTCGCGCGGATGGCTGGTGGTGTAGCGCAGCCGCGCCAGGCCGGGGATTTCCGCAAGCCGATACAGCAGGCGGCCGAGGCCCCATTCCTCGCCATTTTCGCCGACGCCGTGCCAGGCATTGACGTTCTGGCCGAGCAGCGTCACCTCGCGCACGCCGGCCTCGGCCAGGCGCTCGGCCTCGGCGACGATCTGCGCTACCGGCCGCGAGACCTCGGAGCCGCGCGTGTAAGGCACCACGCAGAAGGTGCAGAACTTGTCGCAGCCTTCCTGCACGGTGAGGAAGGCGGTGACGCCACGCCTGGCAAGCTCGGCGCGCTTGGGCTGCGGCAGATGCTCGAACTTGTCCTCGACGGCGTATTCGGTCTCGACGATCTTTTCGCCGCCGCGAACCCGCGCCAGCACGTCGGGCAGCCGGTGATAGGTCTGCGGGCCGATGACCAGATCGACCGCCGGTGAGCGCCTGATGATTTCGGCGCCTTCGGCCTGCGCCACGCAACCGGCAACACCGATCAGGAGCTCGCGGCCGGCCCCGGCGCGTTCGGCTTTCATATCGCGGATGCGGCCGAGCTCGGAATAGACCTTTTCCGCCGCCTTTTCGCGGATATGGCAGGTGTTGAGCAGCACGAGATCGGCGTCTTCGACGGCGTCGGTGGCGACATAGCCATCGGCGGCCAGCGCATCGGTCATGCGCTGGGAATCATAGACGTTCATCTGGCAGCCATAGGTCTTGACGAAGACCTTTTTCACTGTCCGGTCAGGGCCGGCCGAGTGCTCGGCGGCGGTGCCGATGTCGTGGCTTTCAATCGTATTCAATTCCATCGGGCGGCTTCTAGCGCCTTTCCGTGACAAAAAACAGACGATTCTGCCTTGTGGCGCGTCGTGCGGCCCGGACTCACCGGCTCTTGGCCGGCTCGGCGAGGATGGCCTGCATCATCTCGCGCACCTTGGCTTCCATCAGCCTTGCCGTCTCCTTGCGGTTCGAACCCTTGGAGAACGGCACCGGCTCGCCGAAATACACCTCCGCATCGATCGCCCCTTCGGCAAGCAAAGTTTTGAGATGCGGCATCAGATCCTGGTCGCCGATCCAGGCGGTAATCGGCCGATGGCGGCGGCCCATGGGCATGCCGTGCAGGCGCGTATAGGCGATCGCCACGGGCTGGATGAAGACCTGTTCCGCCGCGCCTTCCGAAATCGCCATGGAGGCCGCGCCGAACAGCGTGCTCTTGAACGGCAGCACGAGGTTGCCGTCGCCGGTCGAGCCCTCGGCGAACAGCACCATGGCGTCGCCTTTCGCCATCCTCTTGGCGATCTCGCTTGCCTGGTCGCCTGAGGTGCGCTTGCGCTCGCGTTCGATGAAGACTGTGCGCTGCAGCTTGGACAGCATGCCGATCAGCGGCCAGCCCTCCAGGTCGGCCCTGGCGATGAATTTCACGTCGACGAAGGAGCCGAGCACCATGATGTCGGTCCAGGAAATGTGGTTGGCCGCCACCAGAAGCGGGCGATCCTTGGCCAGTGCGCCCTTCACATGCACCCGCATGCCCAGCGCCCGCAGGATCATGCTGTGCCAGATTTTCAGGATGAACGTTTCGGGCCACAACCCCGTCTTCATCGACAGCATCTGCAGCGGCACCAGCACCAGAGAACAGACGACGACATAGAAGAGCGCCAGGAAAATCCGCAATTTCTTGATCATTCGCTCCGGCCCTAGATCAGGATGACGTTTCGTTGAATCGTCTCCTGATCTAACTCTTTGTGGGGCACGATCTTTTCCGAACCGGAGGTCAGCGCAGCAAAAACCGGTTTCCACTTTTCGGGATCATGCCCTGTCGCGCGGACTGGCTAGCGAAGATCGCGGCGCATGACAAGCGCGCCGGTCGGGCCGTGCTCGGTCGAGCGATAATAGTTCGGCCGATGACCGACCTGGCGAAAGCCGAGCCTGCGGTAAAGCGCGATCGCCGGCGCATTGGTCTCGTCGACCTCGAGGAAGAGCGCCTCGGCGCGCTGCGCATGAAGCTCGCGCAGCACCGCGTCCATCAATTGCCAGCCAAGGCCCTGGCGGCGATGCGTGCGGGCGACGGCCACGGTCAGGATCTCGCCCTCGCCAGCCGTGAGCCGCGCCAGCACGAAGCCGACCGGCGGCTTGGAGCCCTGGCCGGTTTCCCGCGCCGCATAGCCGAACACGGTGTCCTGTTCGAGAAGTGCTGCGAACTCGCCATCGGTCCAGGGCCGCACGAAATCCTCGCGATGCAGCACCGAAACGGCGCTGCTGTCGGCAACTGTCAGCGGTTCCAAGGCATAGTCCCTGCGGCGCGGCTGAAAGAACGGTATGCGCATCAGTTTCCCTTGTCCTGCCTTGGCAGAATGAAACCCGCCTGCGGCTTGGCGTCGGCGCCGCGCAGATAGAGCGGCTTCGGCTTCTCGCCCGGCCCCTTGGCCGAGGCCAGCCTGGCATAGGTCGCGATGTCGGCCGTGGCGGCAACCGGACCGGTGTCGAAGGCGCGACCCACCGCCTGGGCAATCTGCGGCGCGGCTGTCCCCGCCAGGACCGCTTCGGCGTTGATGGCCATGGCCGTTGCCTCGGAAAGCGTGGTCACTGAAGGTCCGTAAGTTTCAGCTAACGCTTTGTCATAGAGCGCCGCGTGGATTTCCTCGCGGCCGGCATCGAGCGCGGCAAGCACCGCCCGCTCGGGAAAAGTTGCCGCACCTTCCGCCGCCAGGGCCTCCAGCGTCGTCACGCCGATGGCCGGGATTTTCAGCGCCAGCGCCAGGCCGCGGGCGGTCGACACGCCGACGCGCAGGCCGGTGAAGGAGCCGGGTCCGATCGAGACGGCGACGGCGTCGAGGCCCGGATAGCCGATGCCGCCAGCTTGCAGGGCCGCCTCGATGACGGCCATCAGATGCTCGGCATGCCCCTTGCCGAGGTCGCGCACCTCACGGCCAAGTTCCTTCTCCGCGTCCGTGTCATAGACGCAGGCGGCGCAGAGATTGGCGGCACAGTCGATGGCAAGCACCTTCATGCAAGCAGCTTCATAGGGGCAGCTTCATATGGCCGGTTAAAGAACTGGATCGAAACACAATTCCCTCTGCCCGGCATAGGCCGCCGCCGCAAGGGCCAGGGCGGAGAAATGTTAAGCGGCTTTGCTTCTAGAGCGTTTCACCGTTTCACGGAAACGGCGAGCCGCTCTATCTCTTTGTTTTGGCGCAATTCCGGACGGAAAACCGCTCACACTTTTCCTGGAATTGCTCTAGGCGCGGCGATCACGCCGTCGCGACGATGCGCAGCATGTGGTTGTCCCAGACATAGTCCGGCTCGGAACGGGTGGCGCCGGCGCCGCCGACGATCTCGCCGGCGCCGGTCGTCGCCATGAAGCCCGCGCCATCGGGCGCAAGGCCGCAAACCTCGATCAGCGACTGGGTCGCGACCACGCGTCCGCTGGCGGCGTCGAGGACGGCCAGCGAATTGCCCTCCGGCGAAGTGACGGCGACCGTGCCGGTGCCGGCATTGGCGGCGACCGATCCGATGTAGTTGCGGAATCTGGAGAGCACGTCCTGCGGCATCTCCAGAAGTTCGAGCTCCTTGCCACGCGCGGCGCGGCCGACCAATGCCGGGCGGTCGGTCCCGGGTCCTCGATACTGGCACCCGAACCAGACCGTTCCTGCCCGGTCCAGGTCCATGTGGCGGATCGACAGCTGATGCAGCGCCGGCGGCAATTCATGCTTTTCAATCAGGTCGCCGGTGACGCGGTCGACCAGCGTGTAGGACGGCTTCATCGTCGCGATGTTGAGCTCGGCGCGGCCATAGTCGGGATGGGTTTCGATGCCGCCATTGGCGATGGCTAAAGTGCGGCCGTCGCCGAGCAGGAGGAGCTCATGCGGGCCCATGCCGTAGGTCGGGAATTCGCCGATGCGATTGAATTTGGCCCGCGCGTCATAGACACCCACGACACCTGCGGCATTGTCGAAGTCGTTCTCGGTCGCATAGAGCAGGGCGCCGCCGGGCGAGAACACGCCATGGCCGAAGAAATGCCGGCCGGCGATGCTGGCGATGGTCAAGGGCTTGTCGCGGCCGGCATGGTCGAAGACGACAGCGAAAGTGCCGGGCTGGCGGGCAAAGACCACCGAGCGCTTCGACACCGGATCGAAAGTGACGTCATGGCCGCGATCGGGCAGATCGACCGTGTGCAGGATTTTCCCCGCCTCGGAGAGCACGGCGGCGCCGAACCCGCCGTCGCGCTTGACGAAGGCCGTGGCAAAGACGGCGTCCGCGGCAAGCGTGTCGGCCCAGGCGCGCGGCGCCATGGCGGCTGCGAAGCCCGCGCCCGCTGCCCGCAGGAAATCGCGGCGGTCGATGAGCCTTGTGCCTGTCCAGGCCATCGATCAATCTCCGTCCAGCGACGAGAAGCCCGCGGTCAGACCGAACTCGGCGGTCATCCTGGTGCCGATCAAGGTCGACAGGCTCGACGTGATCAACGCGAAATGCTCGAGCTTGTCGCGCGGCGCCGGATCGGCAAGCGCCTTGTCGATCGATCCGGAGACGGACTTCGCTGTTGTCACGCCGTTGGTGAGCTGGATGTGGATGGACTCAGCCATCCATTGCGCATCGGCAGGCAGCGCATCGCCAAGCTGCGATGCCTGGAACAGTTGATCGATGCCGGACAGGTTTGCGGCGAGCGAAGCCGTCGTGTTTTGCGAGCGCCAGTAGATCGCCTGCTTCGGCTTGTCGGCATCGGGCTTGGCGCCGAGGAAGCCCTTGAGCCGCACGTCGCGGATCATTTCCAGCTCGTTGATGAAGACGCCGACCAGTTCCGTCACCGCTTCATTGCCGTCGCGGTAGAGCGGGTTCTTCGGGCCCGGATCGGCCCAGAGCGAGGCAAAGCCGTCAGGCTTTTGCCAGGCGTCGCGCACGTCGCCAGCCATCGTTTCGACGTTGCCGGCGACAGCCATGCCGTAGGCGCAGCGATAGGGATCGTCTTTCCCGGCAAGGGTTTCGGCGCCATCGCCGTAGAGCACATATTCAAGGGCGCCCAGGCCCTGCATGGCGACGCTCTTTTGCGCCAGTTGCGCCGGATTGGTGGCGGACGGGTCCTTGGACGCGAGGGTCGCCTGCACTTGCCTCAAACCGATGCTCTTGCGGTCCGGCCAATAGAGCATGCGCTCCAGCCGGTTGTTCTCCTTGATCGGCCCGAAGGCAATGATCTCGACCACCGACCAGGCCTCGACCGTGCCGGAAAACGCCGAACGCGCCGCTTCGAGATTCTTTTCGGACGGCGTTTCGCAAAGCTGGTGCATCGCCTGGGTCAGGCTCGCCGCATGCTCGTCGAGACTGGAATAGGCCGGGCGGACGAACCCGTCGATCGCGCGGCCGATGACGTCGGAGGCCTTCACGGCGGCCCATGCCGGCAGGGAGGTGGCCAGGAAAAGCGGAAGGGCGAAGGCGGCCAAGCGTTTCGACATCAGAGCGACTCCAGGAATTTGATCAGCGCGTCACGATCGGCCGCGGCGGCGCCGGCAAAGCGGTCGCGCGCCTTTTGGCCCTCGCCGCCATGCCACAGGATCGCCTCGGCAAGCGTGCGGGCGCGACCGTCGTGCAGGTAGAAAGCATTCCCGTTGACTGTCGCGGTGAGCCCAATACCCCAGAGCGGCGGGGTGCGCCACTCGCTGCCGCTCGCTTCGCCCACCCGTTGCCCGTCGGCAAGGCCCTCGCCCATGTCGTGCAGCAGGAAGTCGGAATACGGCCAGATCAGTTGGAAAGCCTGCGCCTTGTTGGGCGTGCCGCGCATGGTGACGAATTTCGGCGTGTGGCAGGCAATGCAGCCCATCTCGTAGAACTGCTTCTTGCCGGCAAGCACGTCAGGCCTATCGAGATCGCGCCGCGCCGGCACGGCCAGGTTCTGCGAATAGAAGGTGACCAGATCCATCACCGGGGGCGGCGCCTCGGCCGTGCCGAGGCGTTGCTGCACGCCGTTCGGCATTGCAAGGCAATCCACCTGCGCTTTGGTGCAGTCGCCCCAATGCTTCGGCATTTCCGGCGTCGAGATGCCGATATCGCCGGCGAAGGCATCGGCCGCCTGCTGGCGGATCGAGGCGGTCTGCGCCTTCCAGCCGAAGCGGCCCAAGGTCACCGCGCCGCTCAATTCGTCGCGCACGATGTTGGGCCGGCCCGAAATGCCGTCATTGTTGCGATCATCCGGATCGGCATTGGCGAGGATATCGGCAGGCGCGATCTGCTCGATCAGGCCGAGCCCGATCATCGGCGGCGTCAGGCGCGGCGAGAGCGTGGTGCGCGGATCGAGCGGGCCGTAGCCAAGACTTTCGACGAAATAGCGCGGCTTGCGCAGCGAAACCACCGCGCCATTGCCAAGCGCGACCTTTTCCTCGGAATACTCAATACGCATGCGGCCCTCGCCCTTGAGGCCGGGGACCGCAAGATCCTGCAGTTGCGCGCCATAGACCGGATCGGGAAAGTTCAGCCCCTTGTGGTCGGCAAGCGCGGCCTTTTCCTCAGCGCTGCCGGCATCGCGCGCGAGCCGGAGGAACATCGACGTCGATCCGGCATCGCCTTCCGGCGGACGTCCGCGACCGTCCTTAAGATGGCAGTTCTGGCAGGCGCGCTCGTTGAACAACGGTCCGAGCCCGTCCGAAGCCTGGGTCGAAGACGGCGACGACACCCAGTTCTTGCGGAAGAGCGCATTGCCGAGCTTGAAATAGCCCTCTTCCTCGAAAGTGATGTTGGCGGAAGATTGCGAGAAGGCGTCGCGGTTGACGTCCTTGCGCGACGTGCCAGCGCCGCCCTGCATCAGCTCGAACGGCTCGGGCTTGGTGAAGTCGATCGTTGGCCTGGTGACGGCCAGAACCCGCGCCTGGTCCTTCGGCGTCAGGTCGGTGCGGCTCGTCGGCGTAGCGGCTGGCTCACCGGCCATAGCGGGAACGGAAAGCATGATCGCCAGCAAAAGCGACGCCCCGCTGCCGATCCAGTGTCGCGGGGTCTTCTGAGGCGGCAGGCCGTCGATTGCGGCCCGCCGAGCGCGGCGCGAAAAATGATCTACGGGGCGCCGCATTCCCGCATGTCCTTACTCCGCCTCGTTGGCCGAGTCGGCGTTGAGCAGGCCGTATTTTTCCTCGCCGATCGAGGCAAGCAGGTCGAGCTGCGTTTCCAGGAAGTCGATATGGCCTTCCTCGTCGGTCAAGAGGTCCTCGAACAGCTTCATCGAAACGAAGTCGCCTGCGTCGTGGCAGATCTCGCGCGAGCGCTTGTAGGCGGTGCGCGCGTCATATTCGCCGGCAAGATCGGATTCGAGCACTTCCTTGACGTTCTGGCCGATGCGCAACGGCGCGACGGACTGCAGGTTCGGATGGCCTTCGAGGAAGATGATGCGGGCGATCAGCCGGTCGGCGTGATGCATTTCCTCGATCGATTCCGCCCGCTCCTTCTTTGCCAGCTTGGTGTAGCCCCAATCCTCGAGCAGACGATAATGCACCCAGTACTGGTTGACGGCTCCAAGCTCCAGAAACAGAGCTTCATTAAGCCGCTCGATGACCAGCGGTTCGCCTTTCATGGGTTCTGCTCCCGTATTGGCCGCGCAAACCTCTCACGCGATCCAGGTGTGAAACGATGTCCACGCCGCCCACCTCTGAGCGGGCGTGGTAGTTCTCGGTGACCCGAATGATCGTTTCCACCACATTTGGGAAACAGCCGCAACAGCGACCGCGCTTGCGCATCGCGTGATAGACCTTCGCGGGCACGATCAGCTGCCAGGGATCCTCGTCCAGCAGGCCGACGATCGTCTGCTCGATCTCCTTCTCGGTGATGATGTTGCAATGGCAGATCAGCATTGACTTGCTCTGGCTGATGGCGCCGGCCACGGCGCCGCTTGGCTGGTGGGTGCGTCTAGTCCTACTTGAACACCTTGTCGGGCGCGTCGAGGCTGTCGGAGCCCTCGAAGGCGATCTGGTTCAGCTTGAGCGAGCCGACGGCGCGCTCGATCGACTTGGTCTGGTCGATCAGGGCATCGATCGCCGCCTGCACGGTGGCGTTGCCTTGCGCGTTGCCCTCGGCGATCTGCTGGTCATAGGCCTCGCCGGCCAGCGCGCGCGCCTGGATGGCCTCCATCTTGGCGACGCTGGTGTCGAGCTTGCCCGACAGCTCCTTGTCGATCGCCGGATCGGCCGCCTTCACCATCTCGGACACCGATGGACCCGAAATCACCGAGCCGTCGAGCCGCTTGTAGCTGGCGTGGTAGGCGTCGCGGATGCCGACCGCGTCATAGAGATGCGAGATATAGGTGTTGTCGGAGAAGCAGTCGTGCTCTTCTTCCGGATCGTGCAGCAAAAGGCCGAGCTTCATGCGCTCGCCGGCCAGCTCGCCATAGGAAAGCGAGCCCATGCCGGTGAAGACGGTGGAGATGCCGGCATTCGCGTCGCCGTCGGTGAGGTTCTTGCGCGCTGCGCCGTCCTCCTTCCAGTTGCCGACCATCTCCTGCAGGTCGGACACCAGAAGGTCGCTCGCCGACTTCAGATATTCGGCGCGACGGTCGCAATTGCCGCCCGTGCAGTTCTTGAGGTCGTAGTCCGTATAGGGTCGCTCGCCGGCGCCCGGGCCGGTGCCGTGCAGGTCCTGGCCCCAGAGCAGGAATTCGATGGCGTGATAGCCGGTCGCGACATTGGCTTCGACGCCGCCGGCCTCCTGCAGCGTGCCGGAGAGGAATTCCGGCGTCAGCTTCGAGGCGTCGACCTTCTTGCCGTTGATCTCGATTTCCTTGTTGGCGATGACGTTGGCCGTATAGAGCGCGTTTTCGTCCGACTCGGTGCCGTAGCTCTTGGCGACATAGTCGATCAGGCCCTCATCCAGCGGCCAGGAATTCACCTTGCCTTCCCAGTCGTCGACGATCTTGTTGCCGAAGCGGTAGACTTCGGTCTGCTGGTAAGGAATGCGCGCCGCCTTCCAGGCTTCGCGGGCAGCGTTCAACGTGTCGGCCGAGGGGCTGGCGACGAGCGTGTCCACCGCCTTGTCCAGCGCCTGCGCCGTGGTCAGCGAATCCTCGTATTTGGCCAGAGCGATGTCGGCATAGGTCTTGATCACCGCCTTCGCGTCGGTCTCGGCCTTCGCCGGCAACACGAAAACCGCCGCCGTCAGTGCAGCCGTGGCGCAGATCGCAGCCAGCCTGCCGCCGTTACGTGCCGTCATTATCCTTCTCCAGTTCTTTGGAAACTCAACAATAGGCGCATGTGTCCACCCGCGCCGAGGCATGAGCATGCCGGGAAAAATGGTGGCCGCGCCGATGCGCGGTTCGCGATAAAAAGACACCCACTTGCCTCCAATCGAAAGGGTTCAAGGCCCAGACATCAAAGGGATGCGCTTTGCGCGCAGCTCTCCATAAAGCGATGGCGAGGCCGGGAGTCAACTGGCGCTGCAGAAAAAATTCAATTGAAACAATAGTTTAGAACTATTCTAAACTAGGATTATCAACTTTAAGACGATCGCCCGACCGGGAGACAGGATTGACAGGCGGCCGTTCTGGGTGCGACCCGGACGCCTACCCTTGCGACGGTGGCAGACAATCGCCACCTGGCGCAAGAGCCTAGATTTGCTGAGTAAAAGGATTGCGATGACGAACGGGGTTGTGATTGTCGGTGCCGGCCATGCCGGCGTGCAGGCCGCAGCCAGCCTGCGCGAAGAGGGCTATGAAGGTCCTGTCGTCCTGATCGGCGATGAGAAGGAACTGCCCTATCACAAGCCGCCGCTGTCCAAGACCTTCATCAAGGATGCCGAGGCCAAGCCGCAGCCCTTGCGCGGCGAAGCGTTCTACACCGGCAACACCATCGATTACCGGCCGGGCGTTCGCATCGAGCGCATCGATGCCCGCGCGAGCCAGTTGAATGTCGCAGGCGGTGGGACGCTCCGCTTCGACCGGCTGATCCTCGCTACCGGCTCGCGGCCGCGCCTGCTCAAGCTCGACGGCGCCGGCCTTGCCGGCGTGGTCTCGCTGCGCTCGCTGGCCGATGCGCGCCTGATCCGCGAGCTCAGCGCGCAAACCGAGGACGTGGTCATTCTCGGCGGCGGCTTCATCGGCCTGGAGATCGCGGCGACACTGAGAGCCGCGGGCCGCAACGTCACCGTCGTCGAGGCGGTCGACCGGCTGCTTGGCCGCGCCGTGGCGCCGGTGATCGCTTCCCATGTGCGCCAGCGCCTGGAGGCGACCGGCATGCGCATCCTGACCGGCACCACCGTCGCCCGGCTCGAGGGCGAAGGCGGCCGCGTCTCGGCCGCGATCACCTCCGGCGGCGAGCGCCTGCCGGCGCAAATGGTGATCATCGGCATTGGCGTGGTGCCCAATGTCGAACTGGCCGAAGCCGCCGGCCTGGCCACCGGCAACGGCATCCGCGTCGACCAGCATATGCGGAGCTCTGTTCCCGAAATCCTCGCCATCGGCGACGCCGCCGCCTATCGCCACTGGTTCACAGGCGGCGACGTGCGGCTGGAATCGGTGCAGAACGCCACCGACCAAGCGCGGCTTGCCGCGCGCACCATCCTCGGCCATGTCGAACCGTTCTCAGCGGTGCCATGGTTCTGGTCGGATATCGGCGACATGAAGCTGCAGATGGTGGGACTGACGCAAGGCGGGGACAGCCACGTTGTGCTCGGCGATCTCGCCGACAACAGGTTCTCGATCTACCACTATGCCGGCGACCGGCTGCTCGGCATCGAATCCGTCAACCGCCCGGCCGACCACATGCTCGGCCGCAAGATGCTCGGCGCCGGCTTCTCGCCGACGCCGCAAACGGTGGCGGGCGGGCCGGATGCACTGAAGGCGGCGCTCGCGGCCTTCAGTCAGGACGAACCGTCCCGGGCGGCGAGCTGATTGTTCAATCCAGTATGATGATAACAACGCTCGGGAGTGCGAAAGGACGCACCCACCAAGCCTTGGCAAAAGTCCATCGCCGAATTATCATAAATTGATAATTTCAGATAAAGTGAAAGATTGCCCCATGCCTGCAAGCTACAGCATTGGCTCCCGCTACGAGGCATTCGTGCGCGAGCTTGTCGAGAGTGGCCGCTACGCCAGCGCAAGCGAAGTCGTGCGCGATAGTCTGCGCCTGCTGGAGGAGCGTGAAGAGCACCGACAGGCAAAGCTTGCCGCACTGCGTGAGGACATCCGTAAGGGTATAGTCCGTAAGGGTATAGAGAGCGGGCCAGCCATTGCAGCCGACGAGGTTTTTGATCGGCTGGAGAAAGGATACGCGGCATGCAGGACATCGAAGAGATTGGCGATTACCTCCAAGCTGAAAATCCGGCGGCCGCCCGCCGCTTGATAGCGGCACTTCGAGTGCGATGGACACCATCTTGGATGCACCACGTGGTGGCGCTCCCCGTTCCGAACTCTGGCGCGGCCTGCGTTCCGTCGCGTTCCAGAGATATGTCATCTTCTATACCGTCGAGGGCAACAATGTGCGCGTTGAGCGCATCCTGCATGGCTCGCGCGACATCCAGGGCATTTTCGATGAAGGGAAGCCGCCCAAGGATAGTTGAAGCCGACACTCTGACAACTTCGATTAAGCCACCCGTGCGTCGCGGATCGAGGTTTCCAGGATATCCAGCGCCTCGGTCATGACGCCGTCCTGGATGGTGATCGGCGACAGGAAGCGGATGACGTTGCCGTAGACGCCGCAGGTGAGCAGGATGAGGCCCTTGTCCAGCGCCTTCAGCCTGACCGCGTTGGCGAATTCGGCCGACGGCAGGCCCTTCTTCACGTCGTTGAACTCGACCGCGTTCATGAAGCCCGGGCCGCGGATGTCGACGATCTCCGGGACGTCGTCGCGGATCGATTCAAGCCGCTGCTTCAGCCTGGCGCCGAGCGCATTGGCGCGGTCGCAGAGCTTTTCCTCGTCGATGACGTCGAGCACGGCGTGCGCCGCGGCGACGCCGATCGGGCTGCCGCCATAGGTGCCGCCGAGCCCGCCGGGGCCGGGCGCGTCCATGATCTCGGCGCGGCCGGTGACGGCCGACAGCGGGAAGCCGCCGGCAAGGCTCTTGGCCATGGTGGTGAGGTCGGGCGCCACGTCATGATGATCCATGGCGAACATCTTGCCGGTGCGGGCAAAGCCGGTCTGCACCTCGTCGGCGACGAGCAGGATGCCATGCTGGTCGCAGATCTTGCGAAGGGCTGCCATGAAATCGCGCGGCGCCTCGTAGAAGCCGCCCTCGCCCTGCACCGGCTCGACGATGATGGCGGCGACTCTGGCCGGATCGACATCGGCCTTGAACAGCTTGTCGAGCGCGGCCAGCGAATCCGCGACCGAGACGCCGTGCAGCGCGACCGGGAAAGGCGCGTGGAAGACATCGCCCGGCATGGCGCCGAAGCCGACCTTGTAGGGCACGACCTTGCCGGTCAGCGCCATGCCCATGAAGGTACGGCCATGGAAGCCGCCGGAAAAGGCGATGACCGCCTGGCGGCCGGTGGCGTTGCGGGCGACCTTTATGGCGTTCTCAACCGCCTCGGCGCCGGTGGTGACGAAGATGGTCTTCTTGTCGAACTTGCCGGGCAGCATGCCGTTCAGCCGCTCGGCGAGATGCACGTAGCTCTCATAGGGCACGACCTGGTGGCAGGTGTGGGTGAAGCGGTCGAGCTGCGCCTTGACGGCCTCGATCACCTTCGGGTGGCGATGGCCGGTGTTGACCACGGCGATGCCCGACGAAAAGTCGATATAGCGGCGGCCTTCGACATCCCAGATTTCCGAATTCTCGGCGCGATCGGCGTAGATCTGCGTCGTCATGCCGACGCCGCGCGAGATCGACTGGTTCTTGCGTTCGGAAATGGCTGAATTCTTCATCTCGTCCCTCATCGGGTCATCCCTCATCGAGATTGGGCCCGTTCTCGTTGATGCCGTTGAAATCCCTTCTGGCCTTATTTCACGTTTTGCTCAAGTCGGCACATGGTCCCGTCAGTTGGGCCTGCCTAGAAGCAATTCCAGGAAAGTGGGGCGCGGTCCGTGCGGAATTGCGTCAGACAGAAAGAAACGATCTTAACCAGCCCGGCGATGCATGCCTCGGAAATGGTTTCCTTTTCCCGCCGATCGATTAATCTCGTTTCATCCGCGACGTGCCGCCGTCAGGAGCGGCTCCCACGGGTTGAGGGGAACCCATGAGCAGGAACGCGACATCGTCCGCCTTGCCGTCTTCGCCGCTCCGCCTGCTTGTTCGTGCAAAAACCTTGCTGCTGCTGGCTTGTGCCGGCGCGGCGCTTTCGGCGGCCGGCTGCCAGAAGCAGCAGGCGGCGGAAAAGAAATTGCCGGTGGTGGTGACGACGCAGACGGTCGCGCTCGCCGACTACGCGCCACGGACCTCGCTGACCGGGGTGATCGCGGCACGCACGCTCAACAATCTGTCGTTCCGCGTCGGCGGCCGGGTCGCCGAACGTCTGGTCGATGTCGGCCAGCATGTCGACCAGGGCGCGGTGCTTGCCCGCATCGACCCGCAGGAGCAGGAATCCGACCTGCGTTCGGCCCAGGCCGATCTCGACGCGGCGCAGGCGCAGCTGACCCAGGCCGCGGCCACATACCAGCGGCAAAAGACGCTGCTTTCGCAGGGTTTCACGACGAGACGGGAATTCGACACCGCCAACCAGACGCTGAAAGTGTCGCAAGGCAGCGTCGACGCGGCGCAGAGCGCCTTGGCCAACGCCAAGGAAAACCTTTCCTACACCGAGCTCAAGGCGGGCGCCGCCGGCGTCATCACCGCGCGCCAGGTCGAGGCCGGGCAGGTGGTGCAGGCGGCGCAGACCGTGTTCACCATCGCCGAGGACGGCGACCGCGACGCGGTCTTCAACGTGCATGAAACGCTGGTTGCCCAGACGCCGCCCTCGCCCGCGGTGACGATCACGCTGCTGTCGGACCCACAGGTCCGCGCGGTTGGAAAAGTGCGCGAGATCTCGCCGGCGGTCGATACCCAGTCGGGATCGATCCGGGTCAAGGTCGGCATTCCCGACACGCCCGCTGGCATGCCGCTGGGCGCGGCCGTGATCGGCACGGTCAGCGCCAGGTCGGTGAAAGCCATCCTTTTGCCCTGGCAGGCGCTGACCTCGACGGCGGGCAAGCCCGCCGTCTGGATCGTCGACCCGTCGAGCAAGGCGGTGGCGACGGCGCCGGTCGACGTGCTCGCCTTCGATTCCGGTATCGTCGTCGTCGACAAGGGTTTGCAGGAAGGCCAGAGCGTCGTCACCGCCGGCGGACAGTTGCTCAGTCCCGGACAGAGGATCGAGGTGGCGGGGGCGAACCAATGAGCCGATTGCCGCGCATCGCTCCCCTGCTCGTCCTTGCAGCGCTTGCCGCCTGCTCGCGCTCGGAAGAGAAGCCGCCGGAGATCATCCGGCCGGTGCTGTCGGTGGTGATCGAACCGAAGACAGTCGAGACCTTCGGCTTCGCCGGTTCGGTCGAGCCGCAATTCAGCGCCGACCTTGCCTTCCGCCTGCTCGGCCGCGTCGTCTCGCGCGACGTCAAGGTCGGCGACCTCGTCACCAAGGGCACGACCATCGCGGCGCTCGATCCGACGGCGCTGGAGCTTGCCGTCCAGGCTTCGAAAGCCGATCTGTCGAACGCGCAGGCGCAGTTCACCAACGCCGCCGCCAGCGAGGATCGCCAGCGGCAGCTGCTTGCCTCGGCCAACACCTCGCAAGCCACTTTCGATGCCGCGAAGCAAGCGCGGCAGGCGGCGGAAGCCGGCGTGGAGCGCGCCAATGCCGCTTTGGCCAAGTCGCAGGAGCAGCTCGGCTACGCCCGGCTGTTTTCCGATTTCGACGGCGTCGTCACCGCTACCGGCGCCGAAGTCGGCCAGACCGTTTCGGCCGGGCAGACCGTCGTCACCGTGGCGCGCACCGACCCGCGCGAGGCGGTGGTCGACATCCCGGACCAACTGGTCGGCGACCTCACCGTCGGCATGCCCTTCGAGATCGTTCTGCAGTCGGTGCCGAGCATCAAGGCGGACGCCAAGCTGCGCGAGATCGCGCCGCAGTCGGAAGGCACAACCCGCACACGGCGCGTCAAGCTGACGCTGGTCAATCCGCCGACGGCTTTCCGGCTCGGCTCGACGATCACGGCGACGCGCATGACCAAAGTCGCGCCGACAATCGAACTGCCGATATCGGCGCTGCTCGAAAAGGACGGCTCGGAGAAAGTCTGGATCGTCGATCCGCGATCCTCCAGCGTGAGCACGCGCGAGATCAAGGTCGCCTCGAAGGGCGGCGGCAGCTTCACGGTGGCGGAAGGGCTCGAGGCCGGCATGCGCGTCGTCACCGCGGGCGTGCACAGCCTGAGCGAAGGCCAAAAGGTCAAAGTACCGGAGGGAGGGGTCTGATGAAGGGCTTCAATCTCTCCGACTGGGCGCTCGGCCACCGTTCGCTGGTCTGGTATTTCATGCTGGTCTTCGTGGTGGCCGGCATCTTCTCCTATCTCAACCTCGGCCGCGAGGAAGACCCTGCCTTCACCATCAAGACCATGATCATCCAGGCCAACTGGCCCGGAGCCTCGGTCAAGGAAACGGTGCAGCAGGTGACCGACCGCATCGAGAAGAAGCTCGAGGAGCTCGACAGCCTCGACTTCACCCGCTCCGTCACCACCGCCGGCCAGACCGTCATCTTCGTCAACCTGAAGGACACCACCAAGGCGCGCGACGTCGTGCCGAACTGGCTTCAGGTGCGCAACATGGTCAACGACATCAAGGCGCAGTTCCCGCAGGGCGTGCAGGGGCCGTTCTTCAACGACCGCTTCGGCGACGTCTACGGCAACATCTATGCCTTCACCGCCGACGGGCTGACGCCGCGCCAATTGCGCGACTATGTCGAGGACGTCCGCACCAGTATCCTGACCGTACCGAATGCCGGCAAGGTCGATCTGGTCGGGGCGCAGGACGAGGCCATCTATCTGGAATTCTCGACCCGCCAGATCGCGGCGCTCGGCCTCAACCAGCAGGCGATCGTGGCCAGCCTGCAGGCGCAGAACGCGATCACACCGTCCGGCGTCATCCAGTCCGGGCCGGAGCGCATCAGCGTGCGGGTCGGCGGCCAGTTCACCTCCGAGGAGAGCCTGCGGGCCATCAACCTGCGCGTCAACGACCGCTTCTTCCGGCTGAGCGACGTGGCGACGATCAGGCGCGGCTATGTCGACCCGCCGACTGCCTTGTTCCGCTTCAACGGCCAGGACGCGATCGGGCTCGCCATCGGCATGAAGCCCAACGCCAATCTGCTGAAATTCGGCGAGGCGTTGCACGAGGAGATGCAGAAGGTGCTGGCCGATTTGCCGGTCGGCGTCGGCGTGCATCTGGTCGCCGACCAGCCGGTCATCGTCGAGGAGGCGGTGTCCGGCTTCACGCGGGCGCTGTTCGAAGCCGTCGCCATCGTGCTCGCCGTCTCCTTCATCAGCCTCGGGCTGCGCGCCGGCTTCGTGGTCGCGCTGTCGATACCCCTGGTGCTCGCGATCACCTTCACCGTCATGGAATATCTCGGGATATCGCTGCAGCGCATTTCGCTCGGCGCGCTGATCATCGCGCTCGGGCTGTTGGTCGACGACGCGATGATCGCGGTCGAGATGATGGTGGCGCGGCTGGAGGTGGGCGACAATCTGCGCAAGGCGGCGACTTATGTGTACACGTCGACCGCCTTCCCGATGCTGACCGGCACGCTGGTGACGGTCGCCGGCTTCATCCCGATCGGCCTCAATTCGAGCGCCGCCGGCGAATACACCTTCACGCTCTTCGTCGTCATCGCGGTGTCCTTGCTTGTGTCATGGATCGTGGCGGTGCTGTTTGCGCCGCTGCTCGGCGTCACCATCCTGCCGGCGACGATGAAGGCCAAGCATCACGACCAGCCTGGCCGCTTCACCTCGCTGTTCAGGCGCGTGCTCGTCTTCTCGGTGCGCCGCCATTGGCTGACGATCATCGTGACGGTGCTTCTGTTCGCGGCTTCGATCGCCGGCTTCGGGCTTGTGCAGCAGCAGTTCTTCCCGCCTTCCGATCGGCCGGAGCTGATCGTCGACTGGAACCTGCCGCAAAACTCCTCGATCACCGAGACGCGCGACCAGATGGAGCGCTTCGAGCAGCGCGCGCTGGTCGGCAATCCCGACATCGACCACTTCTCCTCCTATATCGGCCAGGGCGCGGTGCGCTTCGTGCTGGCCTATGACGTGCAGCCGGCCAATCCCTATTTCGGCCAGACGGTGATCGTCACCAAGAGCATCGAGGCACGCAACCGGGTGAAACCGGCGCTGGAGAAGCTGCTGCGCGCGGAGTTTGTCGGCACCGATGCCTTCGTCAAGCCGCTCGAGCTCGGGCCACCGGTCGGGCGTCCAGTGCAGTACCGCGTCGGCGGTCCCGACATCCAAACGGTGCGGGAACTCGCGCAGCAGTTTGCCGGCGTGATCTCGGCCAATCCGAAGCTTGCCGCGCCGACCTTCGACTGGAACGAGCCGCAGCGCGTGTTGAGGGTCGACGTGCTGCAGGACAAGGCGCGCCAGCTCGGCATCACCTCGTCCGACATCGCCAGCGCGCTGAACAGCACGGTGGGCGGCTCGACGATCACGCAGGTGCGCGACGCGACATATCTCATCAATGTCGTGGCGCGATCGCGCGAAGCCGAGCGCGGCTCGATCGAGACGCTGCAGAACATGCAGCTGCCGACCGGAAACGGCGAAGCGATCCCGCTCGCCGCGGTCGCCAACTTCCGCTACGACCTCGAGCAGCCGACCGTGTGGCGCCGCAACCGGACGCCGACGATCACCGTGCGCGCCGGGCTGGTCGGCGACGTACTGCCGGCCACCGTCGTCACCGAGCTGAAGCCGTCGGTCGAAGCCTTTATCGCCAAGCTGCCGCCCGGCTATTCGGTCGAGACGGCGGGCTCCGTCGAGGAAAGCGCCAAGAGCCAGGGGCCGATCGCGGCCGTGGTGCCGCTGATGCTGTTCATCATGGCGACCATCCTGATGGTGCAGTTGCAGAGCTTCCAGCGCCTGTTCCTGGTGGTGGCGGTGGCGCCGCTCGGCCTGATCGGCGTGGTGGCGGCGCTTGTGCCCAGCGGCGCGCCGCTGGGTTTCGTCGCCATTCTCGGCGTGCTGGCGCTGATCGGCATCCTGATCCGCAACTCGGTCATCCTGATCGTGCAGATCGAGGACCTCGTCGCCGAAGGCAAGGACCGCTGGGCGGCGGTGATCGAGGCGACCGAGCATCGCATGCGGCCGATCGCGCTGACCGCCGCGGCCGCCAGCCTGGCCCTGATCCCGATCGCGCGCGAAGTGTTCTGGGGACCGATGGCCTACGCCATGATGGGCGGCATCATCGCCGGCACGGCGATCACCCTGCTGTTCCTGCCGGCGCTTTACGTGACTTGGTTCAGGGTGAAGGAGCCGAAGGAGGGGCAGGACGGCGGAGCGGCAGCAACGTAATCAACGTCGCGATCCTTCACACCCCTCTCTGGCCCTGCCGGCCATCCCCCCGCAAGGGGGGATTGAGCGCTCGGCGGGTTTCGCCAATCACCAATGCTGCAGGATAGAGCGAGGCGCAAGAACTGCTGATCTCCCCCCTTGCGGGGGAGATGTCCGGCAGGACAGAGGGGGATGCGGCGACGGAACGCAACCTACGGACCTACACCCTGACAAACCCCTCGCTCGCCCTGAGCAGATTGCGCGTATAGTCCTCGCTGACGCGGTGGCCGATCAGCTGGCTCGCGGTCAGCGTTTCCACCGCCTCGCCGTTCTGCATCACCATCAGCCGCTCGCACATATGGGTAATGATGGCGAGGTCGTGGCTGACCATCAGGAAGGTGAGCTTGCGGCGGCGGCGCACCTCTTCCAGCAGGTTCAGCACCTCCGCCTGCACCGAGGCGTCGAGCGCCGAGGTCGGCTCGTCGAGCAGAAGGACCGAAGGTTCGAGGATCAGCGCGCGCGCAATGGCGACGCGCTGGCGCTGGCCGCCGGAGAGCTGGTGCGCGTAGCGGAAGCGGAAGCCCTTGCCGAGGCCGACCTCGTCCAGCGCGCGCTCGATGCGCTTCTCGCCGTCGGCAATGCCATGGATCGCAAGCGGCTCCTGCAGCAGGCGGTCGACCGTCTGGCGCGGATGCAACGAGCCGTAGGGGTCCTGGAACACCATCTGCACATCGCGGTAAAAGGCCTTGTCGCGGGTCTTGCCAAGGGTCTTGCCGTTGACGGTGATGGTGCCCGAAGCGACAGGCGCAAGGCCGGTGATGGTCCTCAGCAGCGTCGACTTGCCGGAGCCGCTTTCGCCGACAAGGCCGTAGGATTCGCCTTCCCGCACGTCGAGGCTGACGCCCTTCAGCGCGCGGAAACGGTCGAAGACCACTTCCAACCCTTCGACAGTGATGGAAGCCGTCATTCCGCCCACTCCGGCTTGCGGTCGAGCACCGGCAGCGGGTGGCGCTCGAAGCCGATCCTCGGCATGCAGTTGAGCAGGCCGCGCGTGTAGGGGTGCTGGGCATCGCGCAGTTCGGAAGCCTTGATCTGCTCGACGACCTTGCCGGCATACATGACGACGACGCGGTCGCAGAAGGACGAAACCAGGCGCAGGTCGTGCGAGATGAAGATCAAGCCCATGCCACGCTCGGCGACGAGCTTGTCGAGGATCTTGAGCACGTCGAGCTGCACGGTGACGTCGAGCGCCGATGTCGGCTCGTCGGCGATCATCAGCTCGGGCCCGGTGACCAGCATCATGGCGATCATGGCGCGCTGGCCCATGCCGCCCGAGACCTCGTGTGGGTAAAGATCGAAGACACGGGCCGGATCGCGGATCTGCACCGCCTGCAGCATGGCCAAAGCGCGCTTGCGAGCCTCGGCCTTGGAGACCTTTTCATGCGTGCGCAGCGTCTCGACGATCTGGCGGCCGATAGTCATCACCGGATCGAGCGAATATTTCGGATCCTGCAGGATCATGGCGATGCGGTTCCCCCGCAACGCGCGTCGCTGGCGGGGCGATATCGACAGCAGATCTATGCCGTCGAAGGCGAGCTTCCTGGCCGACACCTCGGCCTGCGGCGGCGTCAGCCCCATGATGGCGCGGCCGGTCTGCGATTTGCCGGAGCCGCTCTCGCCGACGATGCCGAGACGCTCGCGACCGAGCGAGAAGGAGACGCCGCGCACCGCGTGTACAAGGCCGGTGCGGGTCGGGAAGGTGACGCGCAGGTCGTCGACGTCGAGGAGCGTGTCGCTCATTGGTCACCACTCATTGATCACCACTCCGGGGATCGAGCGCATCGCGCAGGCCGTCGCCGAGCAGGTTGAAGCCGAGGCTGACGATGAGGATGGCGGCACCAGGTGCAGCGGCGACCCACCACTGGTCGAGGATGAAGCGGCGGCCGGACGCGATCATCGCGCCCCATTCAGGCAGCGGCGGCTGGGCGCCAAGGCCAAGGAAGCCGAGGCCGGCGGCGGTCAGGATGATGCCGGCCATGTCCAGCGTGACGCGGATGATCAGCGAGGAGATGCAGAGCGGCATGATGTGCCGCAGCACGATGCGGAAGGGCGATGCGCCCATCAACTGCACCGCCTTGATGTAGTCGGAGTTGCGCACCGTCAGCGTTTCCGCGCGAGCAATGCGGGCGTAAGGCGGCCAGGAGGTGATGGCGATCGCCAGCACCGCGTTCTCGATGCCGGGTCCGAGCGCCGCGACGAAGGCGAGCGCCAGCACGAGCTTCGGAAAGGCAAGAAAAATGTCGGTGATGCGCATCAGGATCGTGTCGGTCCAGCCGCCGGCATAACCGGCGATCGTGCCGACCAGCAGGCCGATGGGCGCGGCGATGATGGCAACGAGGATCACGACATAAAGCGTCCAGCGCGCGCCGTAGACGATGCGCGAATAGATGTCGCGGCCAAGGTCGTCGGTGCCGAACCAGTGCGCGGCGCCCGGCGGCAGCAGGCGGGCGTTCTTCAGATCGCCGACGGTCGGCGAATAGGGCGCCAGCACATCGGCAAAGGCGGCCACCACCAGCAGCGCGATGATGATCAGCATGCCGACCAGCGCCAGCCGATTGGCGGAGAAGCGACGCCAGGCGACATAGGCGCGGCCGAGCCTTGCCTGCAGGCGCGAGACCGGCCGGTCGCTGAGCAGCCACGCGCGACGGGACTGGATGGTTTCGGCGCTCATCCAACCCTCGTCCTTGGATCGAGCAGCCGGTAGAGCAGATCGGACAAGAGGTTGATGGCGATGAAGACCGAGCCGATGGCGATGGTGCCACCAAGCACCGCGTTCATGTCGGCGTTCTGCAGCGAATTGGTGATGTAGAGGCCGATGCCCGGCCAGGAGAAGACGGTCTCGGTCAGCACCGAGCCTTCGAGCAGGTTGGCATAGGAAAGCGCGATCACGGTGACCATCGGCACGGCGGCGTTGCGCAGCGCGTGACCCCAGATGATGCGGCGCTCCGACAGGCCCTTGGCGCGCGCCGCGACGATATATTCCTGCGCCAGCTCGTTCAGCATGAAAGAGCGGGTCATGCGGCTGATATAGGCGAGCGACAGATAGCCGAGCAACGCGGCCGGCAGGACGATGTGACGCCAGGCGTCGTAGAAGACGTCCCACTGCCCCTGGATCGCGGCATCGAGCAAATAGAAGCCGGTGATCGGCGTGAATGTGTATTCGTAGACGACGTCGAGCCGCGCCGGAAAGGCGATCCATTGCAGCTTGGCGTAGAACAGCACCAGCCCGAGCAGACCCAGCCAGAAGATCGGCACGGAATAGCCGATGAGGCCGACGATGCGGGCGACCTGGTCGATCAGGCTGCCGCGCTTGACGGCGGCCAGCACGCCGAGCGGCACGCCGATGACGGCGCCGATGATCGTGCCCAGCGTCGCCAGCTCGATGGTCGCCGGGAAGACCCGGCGGATATCGGTCATCACCGGATTGGTGGTCAGCACCGACGTGCCGAAGTCGCCGCTCAGCGCTGCTTTGACATAGAGATAGAACTGCTCGATCCAGGGCAGGTCGAGTCCCATCTCGCGGCGCGTGCGCTCGACGACGGCGGTCGGCGCGCGGTCGCCGAGAACGGCCAGCACCGGATCGATCGGGATGACGCGGCCGATGAAGAAGGTCACCGCGAGAAGACCGAGATAGGTGGTCACCGCAATGACCAGGAAGCGGCCGAGCGACGATAGGATGGCGACGGCGCGGGCGCTGCCGCCCCCTGCCGCCGCCTGGTTTTCAGTTACGCTCACGCGGCGGGTCCGCCGACGCTATTCCTTGGAGACCGCGCCGACGAAATTGGTGTCGAAGCTCGGACCGAGCGCAAAGCCCTTGAGGTTCTTGCGTAGCCCCGCCACTTCCAGCTGCTGGTGGATGATGACGAAGGGGCTGGTGTCGAGGATCTTCTGCTGCAGGTCCTTGTACATATCGGCGCGCTTGCCCGAATCCTTCTCCAGCAGCGCCGCCTCGGTTTCCTTGGTCAGGTCCGGGATGTCCCAGGCATTGCGCCAGGCCAGCGTCTTGATCTTGGCGTCGTCGGAATTGTCCGGGTTAGAGGCGAAGGTCTGGGCGTTGGAGTTCGGATCGAAATAGTCCTGGCCCCACTGGCCGATATAGATATCGTGGTTGCGGGCGCGGTATTTTGTCAGCGTCTGCTTACCATCGCCCGGAATGATCTCCATCTGAATGCCGGCCTGGCCGAGCGTCTGCTGGATCGACTCCGCCATGCCGGTCGTCGGCTGACCCGTGCGCACGTCCATGGTTACCTTGAAACCATCAGGCAGACCCGCCTTGGCGAGCAATTCCTTGGCTTTGGCGACATCGAATTTGAAGGGATTGTCATCCATTGCGCCGAGGTCGCCCTTGGGCAGGAAGGACTGATGGATTTCGCCGATGCCCTTGAGGATTGTCGCGCCGAGCGCATCGTAGTCGACCAGATATTTGAACGCCTGCCGAACCTCGGGCTTGGCAAGCGTCGGGTTCTTCTGGTTGAGGCTGATGTAATAGACCGTGCCCTTCGGCGCGCTGGTGGTGGTGAGATCGGCCTTCTTGGCAATGGCGTCGAGGTCGTTCGGCTCGAGGTTGCGGGCGACGTCGATATCGCCGGCCTCGAGCGCCAAGCGCTGTGCCGAGCTTTCCTTCATGTTGCGATAGATGACGCGCGCGAGCTTGGCCTTCTCGCCATTGTAATTGTCGTTGCGCTCCATGACGACGGCCTCGTTGGCGCGCCACTCACGCAGCTTGTACTGGCCCGAACCCGCATAGCCGGTCTTCAGCCAGGCATTGCCGAAGTCGTTGTCCCATTTGTAGTCGGCGCTCGGCGTGACGGCGGCGACATGTTCCTTGACCAGCTTGGCGTCGACGACCGAGGCGACCGTGGCCGACAGGCAGTTCAGCACGAAGCTCGGCGCGTAGGGTTTGTCGACGACGAACTGGAAGGTGGTGTCGTCGACGGCCTTGGCCTTTTCGGTGACATTGTCGCCGGTGATGCCGAACTGGTTGATGATGAAAGCCGGGCTCTTGTCGAGCTTGATGGCGCGCTCGAAGGAATAGGCGACATCGGCCGCGCTGATCGGATTGCCGGACGCGAATTTCATGCCCGGCTTCAGTTTGAACGTGTAGGTCAGGCCGTCATCGGAAACGGTCCAGCTCTCGGCGAGGTCGCCCTTGACCTTGGACGTGTCGCTGAGGTCGAGGCGGACCAGGAGATCATAGGTGTTGCCGGTGACCTCGGCCGTCGACAGCTCGAACGCTTCGCCCGGGTCCATCGAGATGATGTCGTCAATGGCGAAGCCCTCGACCAGCGTGTCGGCCGGCGTGACCGCGAAGGCGGGCGCTGCGAGCAGCGCGGACAGCGCGGCGCCCGCAAGCAAGGCGCGAGAGCGGTGAGCAAACTTTTCCAGCATCATGGTGATCGTTCCCTGTTTTGTTGACCTGAGTTCCCGGCTCAGGGCTGTATTCTTCTTTGCAAGGCCGGCTTCGACCGCTTACCGTCGTGGTTTTTGTCCAGTTGGTCAACTCCCTATTCGACGGCCCACGAAGCGGCAACGCGCTCTCTGCGCGACACCGTATCGGACCAAAAGGGCCGCGATGAGTCGACCATGCGCCGACTATTGAAGCCGCCGACCCGGAAAAATTTGCCAGGGTCCTGCCTGGAAGGCAGTCGCTATTTCAGCTGCGCGACCAGCGCTACATCGGGAAAGCAGGTGGCGGGCCTGCCGTTCTTGGACTGCCAGATGCCGATCGAGCGGCGCGTCTTGAAGCCGGGCAGGCCGTCGGCGCTGCCGACATCGTAGCCCTTGGCCTCCAACGCCCGCTGCAGGGCGGCGATATCGGAACGATGGAGATCGCCGACCGCGCCCCAGGCGCCGGCGAAAGTGGCGTCGCCCCTGGCGATGCGGTCGGCGGCATGGCCGATGAACAGCCCATAGAGATCGCTGTTGTTGTATTGCTTGATCACATAGAAGTTCGGCGTGACGATGAAGCCTGGGCCGCTGCGCCCGGCCGGCATCAGAAGGAAACCCTCGGCCTTCAACTCGCTTGGTGGAAACGCCTTGCCGTCGACGCGCCTGATGCCCATCGCCACCCAATCGGAAATCTTCTTGCCCTGGTCGGGTCCTTCAAGCGAGCAGGAGACATTGGCCGGAACCGTCACCTCGGTCCCCCAGCCGCGCCCCCTCACCCAGCCATAATGGACGAGGTAGTTGGCGATCGAGGCGAGCACGTCGGGCGTCGAATTCCAGATGTCGGGCCGGCCGTCGCCATCGAAGTCGACGGCGTGCTTGAGGAACGAAGTCGGCATGAATTGCGGCTGGCCGAGCGCGCCGGCCCAGGAGGACTTCATCGCGTTGACCGGCGCCAGCCCGCGCTCGACGATTTCGAGCGCCGCCAGCACCTCGGTGCGGAAGAAATCCTTCTTGGTCGACATGAACGCCTTGGTGCCCAGCACCTCGAAGGCGTCATAAGGCATCTTGGCCGCGCCGAAGCCGGTCTCGCGACCCCAGATGGCCAGCACGATCTCGCCAGGAACGCCGTAGCGCTTCTCGATCAGCCCGAGCGTCCGGGCGTTGGCGCTCTCGCGCGTCCTGCCGCCCGACGTGACGGCCCGAACGATCTTCTCAGCGAAATAGTTGGCCGGCGGGCCGAACTCGGCCTGGTGCTGCTTCTGGGGCGTCGTCGGCTTTTCGCCGGGCAGGACGAGATCGGGCAGCTTGAGGTTCGGCTTCACGCCGAGGAAGGCGGCGTCGAAGGTTTTCTTCGAGATGCCCTTGGATTTGGCCTCGGGCCAGAGATCGGTTTGGAGCCAGGCCTGGAACTGGTCGTCGATGGCGGCGGCGCGGGTGGGGGTGGTGAGAAGGAGGCTGAATATTGCGAGCAGAAGAAATGCAAGGCTGTACTTGGAAAAGCCGCGTTCTGTCGCCCCCCTCCCCAGTCTCCTCAAAACGCCGTCCTCGATCGCAGCGCAGCGGCCAGCGTGCCTTCGTCAAGGTAATCGAGCTCGCCGCCGACCGGCACGCCATGCGCGAGCCGCGTCACCTTGACCTCGAAGCCAGACAACTGATCCGTCAAATAATGCGCGGTGGTCTGCCCCTCGACGGTGGCGTTGACGGCAAGGATGACTTCTTTCACCTCGCCGCCAGCGACGCGGTCGACCAGCGATCGAATGTTGAGCTGGTCGGGACCGATGCCGTCGAGCGGCGACAGCGTGCCGCCGAGCACATGGTAGCGCACATTCATGGCCGCCGCGCGCTCCAGCGCCCAGAGGTCCGAGACGTCCTCGACGACGATCAGCGTGCCGGCGTCGCGGCGCGGGTCGGTGCAGATCATGCACGGATCGGAGGTGTCGACATTGCCGCAGGTCGAGCAGATGCGCACCTTGTCGACCGCCTCGCCCATGGCGGCGGCCAAAGGCTCGAGCAGTTGCTCCTTCTTCTTGATGAGATGAAGCGCGGCGCGCCTGGCTGACCGCGGGCCAAGCCCCGGCACCTTGGCCAAGAGCTGGATCAGGCGTTCGATTTCCGGACCGGCGATTCTCTTCGACATCGCCTTGATCTAGAGCAATTCCGGGAAAAGTGCGAAGCGGTTTTCATTCCGGAATTGCGTGAAAACGAAAAGATCGATCAGTTCGCCGTTTCGTGAAATGGCGGACTGATCCAGGATTTTTCAGGACAGCCAGCAACGGCACAGGGCCCGCCATGCTGCCATGACGGGCCCTGTGTTGGATGCAATCGGGTTTCAGTTGGCTTCGAGCGGCCGGTTCTGGCTGACGATCATCGCGCCGATGGCGTCGGTGTTCTCAGGCGTCGACTGGAAGCCCATCGCCGCTTCCTGTGGCGCGTTGGGCACCGAGGTGATGTAACGGCCCTTGAGCGTGCCGCCGAAACGCGAGGCGTCCGGTTCGGCCATCGGCTCCTGCATCGCCACGACCACCTGCTTCTGCGCGAGACGGCCGGACTTCGAGGATGATGGGGCAGCCGGAGCGGCGGAAGCCGTCACATAGGTCTGGTCGGTGGAAGCGGTTTCGGTCCGCGCGGCAGCCATCGCTGCTTGCTTGGCGGGATCCGAACGGACGATCGTCTTGACCACCGGCTCGGCGGAAGCCACCAGAACCGGAGCGGCAGGGTCGATCTTCTGCTGTTTGTCGGAGGCCATGGCGACCATCGGCTCGTCCGGCAGCGGCTGCCAGTTGCGGCCGCGCTTCTCATAGAAGGCGTTGCCGCCGGCGACCATGGTGTAATGCATGTTCTTGTAGGGGAAGTGCAGGCCGGCGGTGTGGAAATACATCGTGTTCTTGAGCTTGGTCTTGCGCTCGCCGCGCAGCACCGCGTCGGCGGCTTCCTCGACGTCGGGCAGCGCCCTGGAGTTCATCGGCCGCGTCATCACGCCGGGCGCGAACTGGCCTTTCTCACCGACGACTTCGCAGATGGTGTTGCCGTGCTGGCCCGAGCGCAGCCGGTTCATCACGACCGTGCCGACGGCGACCATGCCGTCGCGACTCGACCGGTTGGACTCGAAGAACATCGCCCGTTGCAGGCACTCCTTGTCCTTCAGCGAGTGGCTGGAACGGGAAGTGAGGAAACTCGGCGTGAGGGCATCGGTCAGGCCCGACACCGACATGCCATGCGAGGAAGTAGTCTGGCTGCAGCCGGCCAGGAGCAAGGGGGAAGTGACGATGCCGATAAGCAGCAGCGGCGTCTTCCATCGCGTCGCGATCACCAAAAAAGCCTCATGTCCAGATGCCAGCCCGCCCCGAGATGTGGCAAGAATGAGACTCTTTCGGGCAAAAAGATGGCTAGAGGGTTAGCAACTTCTGGACTTGGGTAAAACTTTATGAAAGCCGCGAAATGAACCCGTGAGCAACGCCGGCAAAATGGTTAACAACGCGCCGCGCGCTCAATTTCCGTTCATAATCAATTAACTGGCGGACGCCGCCTCAGAAAGGCAATTTCATTCCAGGCGGAATCGGCAGGCCCGCCGTCAATGCCTTGGTCTTCTCCTGCATCACCTGCTCGACCTTATTTTTGGCGTCATTGTGGGCGGCCAGGATGAGGTCTTCCAGAATCTCGGCTTCGTCCGCCTTGATGAGCGACGGATCGATCTTCAGCGCCTTCATCTCGAACTTGCCGGTCAGCGTGATGCTGACCAGACCGCCGCCAGCCTGGCCGTTGGCTTCAAGCGTGGCGATCTCGTCCTGCATGGCCTGGAACTTGGCCTGCATTTCCTTCGCCTTGCCCATCAGGCCGAGAAGATCTTTCATCGGGGTGGTCCTCTAAAAATGTTTCAGATTTCGTCGTCGTCGGCCGCAGGCTCGACCGGCACTTCGGCCTCGGCCTCTTCCACGTCCGGCACGTCGGGAATGCGCACGTCGATGATCTTGGCGCCGGGGAAACGGGCGAGAATGGCCGCGACCGTGGGATCGGCCTTGGCGTCGGAGAATGCGTTCTCGCGCTTCGTCGTCTCCATTTCGGCCAATGTCTGGCCGCCCTCTTCCTTCGACAGCGACACCAGCCAGTTGCGGCCGGTCCAGGCGCGCAGCTTGGCGGTGAGGTCGTTGAGCAGCATTTTCGGTGCGTCGTCGGTCAAGGTGACGTCGAGACGGCCGGGCTCGATGCGAACCGGCCGCACGCAGCGTTTCAAGAGCACCTTGAAGGCCATGTCGCGATTGGCGTCGGCAAGCGCGACGATATCGGCCAGCGATTTGACCGGAACGACGGGCGCCTCGGCGACCGGCTCCGGCGCCGGAACGAAAGCGGCGGGCGCGGGCTGCGTTTCGACCAGACGCATGGTCTGCGCCCCGCCACCGGTGGAAGCCGGCATCCGCGCCTGCGCGACAGCGCTCGCGCCGCCATTGCCGGGACCTGCCGGCGCTCCGTTGGTGCGCGGCGGCGCACCGTTTGGCACCGGGGACGCACCCTCGAGCGATTTCAGCGCCTCGTCCAGCGTCGGCAGGTCGGCGGCATGCGCCAGCCTGATCAGCACCATCTCGCCGGCGCTGACCGGACGATTGGAGGACTGCACCTCGGGAATGCCCTTCAACAGCATCTGCCAGGTCCGCGACAGGACGCGCACCGAAAGCGTTGCGGCGAATTCGGCGCCGCGCCGACGCTCGTCCTCGGAAAGCGTAGCGTCGTCGGACGCCGACGGCACGAAGCGCAGGCGGGTAACGAGATGGTTGAACTCGGCAAGATCGGTGAGCACCGCGGCCGGATCGGCGCCGGTGTCGTATTGGGCGCGGAATTCGGCGAGCGCCGCCGCCACGTCGCCGTTCATGACATGCTCGAACAGGTCGATGATGCGGGCGCGGTCGGCAAGGCCGAGCATGGCGCGCACGGCTTCGGCGCTGACCGTGCCGCTGCCATGGGCGATCGCCTGGTCGAGGATGGACAGCGAATCGCGCGCCGAGCCTTCGGCGGCCCGCGCGATCATCGCCAAAGCCTCGTCGTCGACGGAAATGCCTTCCTTGGCCGCGATCGAGGACAGATGCCCGACCAGCGCGCCGGCATCGATGCGCCTCAGGTCGAAGCGCTGGCAGCGCGACAGGACCGTGATCGGCACCTTGCGGATCTCGGTGGTAGCGAAAATGAATTTGACGTGCGGCGGCGGCTCTTCCAGCGTCTTCAACAGGCCGTTGAAGGCCTGGGTGGAGAGCATGTGCACTTCGTCGATGATGTAGACCTTGTAGCGGGCCGAGACCGGCGCGTAGCGCACCCGATCGATGATGTCCCTGATGTCGTCGATGCCCGTATGGGAGGCGGCGTCCATCTCGATGACATCGACATGGCGGCCTTCCATGATCGCCTGGCAATGCTCGCCGGGGATCGACAGGTCGACGGAGGGCTGGTCCACTGTTGCGGTCTTGTAGTTCAAGGCCCGCGCGAGGATGCGCGCGGTCGTCGTCTTGCCGACACCGCGCACGCCGGTCAGCATCCAGGCTTGGGCGATGCGGCCTGTGGCAAAGGCGTTGGTCAGCGTGCGGACCATCGGCTCCTGGCCGATCAGCTCGGAGAAGTTCGAAGGACGATATTTGCGCGCCAGGACGCGATAAGCGCCTGCCTTACCTGTTTGCAGGCTCTCTGGCCCCAAATTTCCGGCTTCGCTCATTCGCCGTCAAAAGCTCCCAGGACCGCGACGGAAGGCGGCCGATTCCTGCGCATAGTCTCACCCGCACGGCTCGGCGCCGTCAATGTCGCGGGAGAAAGGCGAAGAGGCGGGAGGCTGGAACAATGACCCGTTCCGGGCTCGTTAGGGCTGCTTCCTTCCGGACCTGACCCGGTTGGCGAGTGGATCGTCCACCACCAACCTCCCGCGTTCCATATCGGCAATTCGGCGGCGAAATGCAAGGGCCGAGCCAGAACCGCAGCCACATCGAAAGCGGAAAGTCCTTCAAATCGATGACGGCGATCAATGAATCGCTTGCAGCCACCTTGCCGCCGCTCTAGCGTTCCCCGGTTTGGAAAATGCTTAGAAATTACAAAAGTGAAGGAAACACCTATGCTGCCTGGCCTCAAGGCCGGTTTCACGCTGGACGCCCGGCTGGAGGCGGATAGCGAGCAGCTTATGTGGCTTGGCCTTTGCGAGCTCAGGCTGATGAACGACCGCCGCTGGCCATGGCTGGTGCTGGTGCCGCAGCGGCCGGGTGTCGAGGAAATCCACGAAATGACGCCGCTCGACCAGGCGATGCTGACCTTCGAGACCAATATGGTGGCGCAGGCGCTGAAGCGGGTGACCGGATGCACCAAGATCAACACCGGCGCTTTGGGCAACATCGTGCGCCAACTGCACGTCCATGTCGTCGCCCGCTCCGAGGGCGATCCCGGCTGGCCGGGACCGGTCTGGGGGCATGGCATGCGCGAACCCTACCAGCGCTCCGATATCAGGCGGTTTGCCGAAACGATCAAGGCGGCGCTATAAGCTGACTAGTGTCCATTCCGCACCCCAGAGCCCTCAGCACACCCCGAGTCCCCATGAGCTTTCGCCTGTTCGACGCGCCCCTGCGCGAGCCCAGTCAATTCGTCGGTTTCGCCGGCAACCAGATCGATCGGCAGTCCGAGAACCGCGCCGACGACGCGGTCGAAAAGGCGCTGGCCGACCGGACCGCGCGGCTGATGCTGATGCATGCCGGCCGGCTCTACCTCAAACTCGACGACGGCAAATTCGACCCGTGGTTCATGGCGAATGAAAGCCAGGCCTTCGAGGTTTCGCTCGATCAGGGCGTGTTGCTCGGCTTTTCCGAGGAAGGCCCTGTGCTGGCGGTGCCCGCCGGCGTCGAGCCGGAAAAGCTGCCCGAGACGATCAAGGCGATCGACTATCGTTCCGTCTATATGCAGGGGCTGGTCGACGAGGCGGCCGCCGGCGCGCTGGCGCAAGGCGCGGCGCTGCTCGCCTGGCACACCAGCCACGCCTTCTGCTCGAAATGCGGCAACCGCTCGGAGATGCGGGCCGGCGGCTACCGGCGCCATTGTCCGGCCTGCGGCACCGACCATTTCCCGCGCACCGATCCGGTGGCGATCATGCTGACGGTGACGCATGAAAAATGCCTGCTCGGACGCGGCAGGCATTTCGCGCCGGGCATGTATTCAGCGCTTGCCGGCTTCATCGAACCGGGCGAGACGATCGAGGCGGCGGTGCGGCGCGAGACGCTCGAAGAGGCCGGCATACGCCTCGGCCGCGTCGTCTACCACGCCAGCCAGCCCTGGCCGTTCCCCTATTCGCTGATGATCGGCTGCTTCGGCGAGCCGCTCAACGAGGATATCCAGGCCGACCTCAACGAACTCGAGGACTGCCGCTGGTTTTTCCGCGACGAGGTGCGCACGATGCTGGACAGGACGCATGCCGACGGCCTGATCACGCCGCCGAAAGGGGCGATCGCCCATCACCTCATCCGCGCCTGGGTCGACAGCGAATAGGAGCAGAAGAATGATCCGCCACACCGTCGTGTTCACGCTGAAGCACCCGCTGCAATCGCTGGAGACGAAGCGCTTCCTGCACGACGCCAAGAAGATCCTCACCGGGATCAAGGGCGTCACGCATTTCGAGCAGCTGCGGCAGGTGAGCCCCAAGAACGACTACCAGTTCGGCTTCTCGATGGAGTTCGCCGACCAGGCGGCCTACACCCGCTACAACGAGCATCCCGACCACGTCGCCTTCGTGCGCGACCGCTGGGTGCCGGAAGTGGAGTCGTTCATGGAGATCGACTATGTGCCGCTGGGGTTCGGCTGATATCGGGTCGAGCGCTTCCGTCGGAGATTAGCGAAGGCCTTCGTGCTTCGTCATCCACGGGCGAAGCAAGGAGCGAAGCGACGCGCGCAGACCCGAGGATCCATGCCGTGACTTCGACGCGTTGCGACGGTCCAGAATTCTGCTCCGCTGCGCCCCTCGACCGAGGTAACGGCATGGATCCTCGGGTCTGCGCTCCGCTTCGCGTCGCTCCGCCCGTGGATGACGACTTCGCGAAGGCTTCCGCCAATCTCGAAGGTCGTGAGCTCCGAACCGCCGGCTGACGGCCACTAACCGTTCAGTCCGCCACCTTCCACTGCTCACGTGAGTCGCTTGCCGGATAGACGCCGAGGATGCGCACCTCGCGCGAGAAGAAGCGCAGCTCGTCCAGCGCCAGCTTGACCAGCGGATCGTCGGGATGGCCCTCGATGTCGGCGTAGAACAGCGTCGCGGTGAAGGCGCCGAGCTGGTAGCTCTCCAGCTTGGTCATGTTGATGCCGTTGGTGGCGAAGCCGCCCATGGCCTTGTAGAGCGCGGCCGGCACGTTGCGGACACGGAAGATGAAGGTGGTCATCATCTTGGCGTCCGGCGCGGGACGCTCCACCCATTGCTTGTTCTTGGTCAGCACGACGAAGCGAGTGACGTTCGAATCGGTGTCCTCGACATTCTTCTCGACGATGTCGAGCCCATAGAGCTCGGCTGCCAGTGCGGGCGCCAGCGAGGCCATGGTGCGGTCCCTGACCTCCGACACCATTTTCGCCGAACCCGCGGTGTCGCCGGCGATCACCGGCTTCCAGCCGTTCTTGCGGATGTATTTGCGGCATTGGCCGAGCGCGTGGATATGGCTGTGGACGGTCTTGATTTCTTCGCGCTTCACCCCCGGCAGCACCATCAGCTGGAAATGGATCGGCAGGAAATACTCGCCGACGATGTGCAGCTTCGATTCCGGCAAGAGGTGGTGGATGTCGGCGACGCGCCCAGCGATCGTATTCTCGATCGGGATCATGGCGAGCTCGGCCTTGCCGGTCTCGACCGCGTTGAAGGCATCCTCGAAGGTCGGGCACGGCAACGGTTCCATCGACGGGAACATGTTGCGGCAGGCTGTGTCGGAATTGGCGCCGGGCTCGCCCTGGAAGGAAATTCTGTTGGTCTTAGCGGTCATTACGGATATCTCAGCTTGAAAGGATCTTTCGCGCCCGCTCCAGATCGTCGGGGGTGTCGACGCCAAGCGGCAGCGATTTGACGATCTCGGCGTCGATGCGCATGCCGGCTTCCAGCGCGCGCAACTGCTCGAGGCGCTCGCGCCGCTCCAGCGGCGATGGCTTCAGCGCGACGAAGCGTTCGAGCGCGGCGCGGCGATAGGCGTAAAGGCCGATGTGGTGGTAGAGCGGCCCCTCGCCCCAGGGCGCGGTGGCGCGGGTGAAATAGAGCGCCTTCAGCCGTGTCGCGGAACGCGGCGAGCCGACGATCTTGACCACATTCGGATTGGTCTTCTCCTCGGCGCGCACGATCTCGACGCCGAGCGTGGCGATATCGACCGATCTGTCCTCGAACGGCCGCAGCGACGCGCCGATGATCTCGGGATCGATGGTCGGCAGATCACCCTGGACGTTGACGATCGTCTCCACCCGCTTTTCGGGATCGAGGGCCGTCAGCGCCTCGAAGATGCGGTCGGAGCCCGATTCGTGATCCGGGCGGGTCATGACCGCCTCGAAACCATGTGCCCGCACGGCTTGCGCGACGGCTTCGGTGTCGGTCGCCACCACGACGCGGCCAAGCCCGGCCTCGGCGCCGCGCCGGGCGACATGGACGATCATCGGCGCGCCGGCAATGTCGGCCAGCGGCTTGCCCGGCAAGCGCGTCGAGGCCATGCGGGCGGGGATCAGGATCAAGGTTGACATCGGATTTCAGGGCGGTCGAAAAACGCGGATGGAAAAGTGGCAAAAGGTCTCACTGGAAGCGCCCTTATAGGTGTTGCAACGCCAGAGCAAAAGACCTAGTTTCCGCCCGATTTGACTGGCCTTTCAGGGCAGTTCGCGATACCGACGGACGGAGTGGACGGGACGGTCCGCCGGAAAAGGGAGCAAGGGGCGTATGGATTCCAACGAAGTCAACAAGCTGCTCGGCGGATTTCTGGGAACCTGCTTCATCGTGTTTTCGATAGGTCTCGTCTCGGACGGGCTGTTCGCCTCGCCGGCGCCGGAGAAGCCCGGCTTCGCCATCGAGGCCCAGGAGCCGACCGAAGGCGGCGCCGCTGCGCCTGCGGCGGCCGAAAAGCCGATCGCCGACCTGCTCGCCACCGCCAATGCCGAGGCGGGCGCAGCCATCTTCAAGAAGTGCCAGGCCTGCCATTCCGGCGAAAAAGGCGGCCCCAACAAGGTCGGCCCGGATCTTTGGGATCTGGTCGATCGTCCCGTCGCCGAGCATGAAGGCTTCGCCTATTCGGCCGGCATGAAGGAGTTTTCGAAGGGCGGCGCCGAGAAGTGGACCTACGAGAACATCAACCACTTCATTACTTCGCCGAAGAAGTTCGTGAAGGGCACGGCGATGGGCTTCGCCGGCCTGCCGAAGGAAGAAGACCGGGCCAACGTGATCGCCTATCTGCGCACGCTGTCGGACAATCCGAAGCCGCTGCCGACGCCAGGTGCTGCCGCCGACGCCTCCAAGCCCGCGGACGCTGCCAAGCCCGCCGATGCCGCCAAGCCGGCGGACGGCGCGGCCAAGCCGGCCGAGGGAACCGCTCCGGCCAAGCCGGCGGCGCCCGCTCAATAAACAATTTGTCACAGAGACTTCCTTGGAAAAGCCGGGTTCGTCCCGGCTTTTCTGTTAGGAAAGCTGCATGGACGGCGACAAACGCCGCGCTTGCGGTTTCCACCGGCGTCAAATGATCTAGATTGCGGGTGGGCAGCGCAGTTCCAGGAAAGCGGAAACCGGTTTTCCGCCCCGGAATTGCGTCGAAACAGGCAATAGAGCGGCCGCCGTTTCCGTGAAACGACGAGCGCTCCGGGGCTCGCGACGAGGAGAACGCATGAAGGTTGGCCGCTTCCGCACGCTTTTCGCATCGGCATTCGCGCTCGCCTTCGCCGTCAGCCTGCAGGCCGGTTTCGCCGATGAGTGGCGCACGACATCGTCGCTGATCGGACCTTCAAAGTACGGCGACAATTTCCAGCGCTACGACTACGTCAACCCGGATGCGCCCAAGGGCGGCACGTTGAACAATGTCGTCGTCGGCACCTTCGACAGCTTCAACCCCTATATCGTTCAGGGATCGCCGGCCGCCGGTTTCGCCCAGTTCGGTGGCGGGCTGCTCTACGACACGCTGTTGGACCAGGCGACCGACGAGGGCAGCACGTACCACCCGCTGATCGCCGAGGCCTACAAATACCCGGCGGACTATTCCTCGGTCACCTTCCGGCTCGACCGGCGCGCGAAATGGCATGACGGCCAGCCGATCACTGCCGACGACGTGATCTGGTCGTTCCAGGTGCTGAAGGCCAACAGCCCGATGTACAATCGTTATTTCGAGAATGTCACCGACGCCGTCGCGGTCTCGGACCGCGAGGTCGAATTCCATTTCAACCAGAAGGGCAACCGCGAGTTGCCTAGGATCCTCGGCGACCTCGTTGTGCTGCCGAAGCACTGGTGGGACGGCACCGATGCCAACGGCAAGAAGCGCGACATCACCAAATCGACGCTGGAACCGCCGCTGGGCTCCGCCGCCTACAAGATCGCCAGCTTCAAGCCCGGTTCGGAGATCGTCTGGCAGCGCGTGCCCGACTATTGGGGTGCAAAGCTGCCGGTGAAGATCGGCCGCGAGAATTTCGACACCCAGCGCTTCACCTACATACTGGACGACAACGCCGCCTGGCAGGCCTTCACCAAGGGCGGGCTGGACGACATCAAGCCGGAAAACAGCTCTCGGCGATGGAATACGGCCTACAATTTTCCGGCGGTGAGCGCCGGCGACGTGGTCAAGCAGGTGTTCAAGACAACCTCGCCGGAACCCATGCAGGCCTTCATACTCAACCAGAGACGGCCGCTGTTCCAGGACCGCCTCGTGCGCGAGGCTCTGACGCTTCCGTTCGATTTCGAAACGATGAACCGCACGCTGTTCTACAACTCGAACACGCGCACCCATAGCTATTTCCAGGGCACGGAACTGGCATCGAGCGGAGTGCCGCAAGGCAAGGAACTCGAAATCCTGGAGAAGTATCGCGACAAGCTGCCGCCTGAATTGTTCACCCAGGAATTCAAGCTGCCGGTCTATGATTCGCCGCAGGCGGAGCGGAAATACCTGAAGCAGGCGGTCGACCTCTTTGCCCAGGCCGGCTGGGTGATCAAGGGCGGCAAGATGGTGAATGCCAAGACCGGCGCGCCGTTCAAATTCGAGATCCTTGGCTGGAACGACACCGATCAAGTGATCTCCAGCCCCTGGATCGCCAATCTGCGCAAGATCGGCGTCGACGCCAATCTGCGCATTATCGACCAGACGCAGTACATCAACCGCGTCAACAATTTCGACTATGACGTCATCACCAGCCAGTTGCAGCAATCGGAATCGCCCGGCAACGAGCAACGCGATTTCTGGAGTTCGAAGGCCGCCGATACGCCCGGATCGCGCAATTATTCCGGGATAAAGAATCCGGTCGTCGATGCTCTCTTGGACCGCATCATCTTCGCCACCGATCGCGACGACCTGGTCGCCACGACCCACGCGCTCGACCGTATCCTTCTGTGGAACTACTACGTCGTTCCGCAATATTATCGCGCGGTGGTGTGGCTGGCCTATTGGAACAAGTTCGGCATGCCTGAAAAGCAGCCCACTTACCGCGGCGCTGATATCGATTCGTGGTGGATCGACACGGCCAAGGAAAAGGCGCTGGCCGCCAAATACAAGGGCCTCAATTGATGGGGCTGCGGACTTTGCTTCCTCGCCGCGACTTCCTGGCGCTCGGTGCCGCAGCCGCAGCCTCGGCGCTGCTGCCCGGCCGGGCCTTTGCCGACACCCCGGCCGGCGTCAAGCTGCACGGCCTGTCGGCTTTCGGCGACCTCAAATACAAGCCCGATTTTACGCATTTCGACTTTGTCGATGTCGATGCGCCGCAAGGCGGCACCTTCAACTTCTCGCCGCCCAATTGGGGCGCGAACCAGAGCCCGCAGACCTTCAACACGCTGAATTCGTTCGTCCCCAAGGGCGATTCCCCGCAGCGCATGGAGATGTGCTTCGACACACTGATGGCGAGAGCGCTCGACGAGCCGGACGCGGTTTACGGGCTGATCGCCGAGAACGTAACGATTTCGGACGACCGCAACAGCTTCACCTTCTCGCTGCGCCCGCAGGCACGTTTCCACGACGGTTCTGCGCTAACAGCCGAAGACGCCGCCTTCACCTTCAAGCTGCTGAAGGACAAGGGGCATCCCGACTACGCGCTGTCGCTCACCCACCTCGATGACGCGGTCGCCGTCGACCCTCACACGCTGCAGCTCAAATTCTCGGGCAAGCAATCGGCGCGCACGGTCCTGAACGTGGTCGGTTTCCCTATCCTTTCGAAGGCCTTCTTTACGGCCAACCCGTTCGATTCCTCCCAGCTCAATCCGCCGCTCGGCTCGAGCGCCTACAAGGTCGGGCGCTGGTCGGCGGGCGCCTGGATCGAATATGAGCGCGTGGCCGACTACTGGGGCAACGACCTGCCGGTCAATCGCGGCCAGAACAATTTCGGGCGCATCCGCATCGAATTCTACCAGGATCGCACCGCCGGCTTCGAGGCCTTCAAGAAGGGCGAGATCCTCTACCGCGAGGAATTCACCTCGCGCGTCTGGGCAACGGCCTACGACTTTCCGGCCTTCACCGCCGGCAAAGTGATCAAGCATGAGTTCCCGGCCGAAACCACGCCTTCCATGCAGGCCACCGCAGTCAACCAGCGGCGTGAGCAATTCAAGGATCCGCGCGTGCGGCAAGCGATCGCGCTCTGCTTCGATTTCGAATGGACGCGTCGCAACTTCTTCTATGGTTCCTATGAGCGCTCGCAGTCCTGCTTCGAAAAATCCGACTTCAGGGCTGAGGGCATGCCAACGCCGCAGGAGCTGGCGCTGCTGGAACCGCTGCGCGACAAGCTGCCGCCGGAGACCTTCGGCGAAGCAGTGACGCAACCGCCGTCGGACGGGTCCGGACGAGACCGCAAGCAACTGAGCGCGGCACTGAAATTGCTCGGTGAGGCCGGCTGGAAACGCTCCGGCGATTTCGTGGTCAATGACAAGGGCGGGCGGCTGACCGCCGAATTCCTGGTCGACGACGAGACCTTCGTGCAGGTCTATTCGCCCTGGGTCGCCAACATGAAGGCCATCGGCATCGATGCCTCGATCCGCCTGGTGGATTCAGCCCAATATCAGCTCAGGCAATCGACGTTCGATTTCGACCTTCTCTCGGCCGCCTTCAATTTCAGCGCCACGCCGACCCGCGACGACCTCGAGATTTTCTTCCACTCGCGCAGTGCCGCCATATCGGGCTCTCGCAACCTGTCGGGCATTGCCAGCCCGGCCGTCGATACGCTGATCGACGCCGTCGGCGCCGCCAAGGACCGCGAAAGCCTGACCACCGCCATGCGCGCGTTGGACCGGGCCTTGCGCGCGCGGCGCGATTGGATTCCAAGTTGGTATCTGGCGAATCACCGAAGCGCCTATTGGGACATGTTCGGCTTTCCCGAGCAGAAACCCGATTTCGGCTTTCCGGTCGAAGCGCTGTGGTGGGTCGACAAGGGCAAGGCGGCAAAGATTGGCAAAGCCTGACATGAACGTTCGCGCGGGACCGGCTGCCTGATGGGCGCCTATATTCTGCGCCGCATTCTTCTCATGATCCCGACACTGTTCGGCATCATGGCGATTTCCTTCGCGGTCATTCAGTTCGCGCCTGGCGGTCCGGTCGAGCAGGTGATCGCCAGGCTGACCAACCAGGGCGGCAACGATCGTCTCGGCAGCGGCGGCGGCGACGCCGGCGGCAGCAATTTCGACGTTGCCGGCGATGTCAGCTCGAAATATCGCGGCGCGCAGGGACTCGATCCCGAGTTCATCAAGAAGCTGGAAAAGCAGTTCGGCTTCGACAAGCCGCCGCTCGAACGCTTCGGCATGATGCTGTGGAACTATAGCCGCTTCGATTTCGGCGACAGCTATTTCCGCGACATCTCGGTGCTGAACCTGATCCTGGAGAAGATGCCCGTTTCCATCTCCATCGGCCTGTGGATCACGCTTCTGTCCTACCTGATCTCGATCCCGCTCGGCATCCGCAAGGCGGTGAAGGATGGCTCGACCTTCGACGTATGGACCAGCGGCGTCGTCATCGTCGGCTATGCCATTCCCGGCTTCCTGTTCGGCATCATGCTCATGGTGCTGTTCGCGGGCGGTTCGTTCTGGGACTGGTTTCCGCTGCGCGGCATCGTTTCGGACAATTGGGACCAACTGTCCTGGCCGGGCAAGATCGCCGACTATGTCTGGCACATGACGCTGCCGCTGACGGCGCTCGTGCTCTCGGCTTTCGCGACGACCACCCTGCTGACCAAGAACTCGTTCCTCGAGGAAATTCGCAAGCAATATGTCGTGACGGCGCGCGCCAAGGGCCTGTCGGAGCGCAAGGTGCTGTACGGTCACGTCTTCCGCAACGCCATGCTGATCGTGATCGCCGGTTTTCCCGGCGCCTTCATCTCGGCCTTCTTCACCGGCTCGCTGCTGATCGAGAACATCTTCTCGCTCGACGGCCTCGGCCTGCTCGGCTTCAAGTCGGTGATCGACCGCGACTATCCGGTGGTGTTCGCCACGCTCTACATCTTCTCGCTGCTTGGGCTGTTCGTCGGCCTTCTGTCCGACCTCATCTACACCTGGGTCGATCCGCGCATCGACTTCGAGCGGAGAGACATCTGATGGCCGAGGCCGCGATCGAAAGCGCGCCGGCGCGGCCCCGCAGGCCATTTCTGTCGCCGCTCAACCAGAGGCGGTTGCAGAATTTCAAGGCCAACCGGCGCGGTTACTGGTCGCTCTGGATCTTCCTGCTGCTGTTCGTGCTGTCGCTGTTTTCCGAGCTGATCGCCAACGACAAGCCGATCATCGCCTCATACAAGGGCGAGATCCTGTTTCCGGTCCTGGTCGCCTATCCGGAGGAGAAGTTCGGCGGCTTTTATGCCGTCACCGACTATCGCGATCCCGTGATCCAGGACGAGATCAACTCCAATGGCTGGATGATCTGGCCGCCGGTCCGTTATTCCTACCAGACGGTCAACAACGCCATTCCGGAACCGGCGCCGGCAAAACCATCCTGGCTTTACGACAAGAGCAAGCGTTGCAGCCAGTATCCGAAGGGTGAGGCCGACGAGAACTGCGCCATCGGCAACTGGAACTGGCTGGGCACGGACGACCAGGCGCGCGATGTGCTGGCGCGCGTGCTCTACGGCTTCCGCATCTCGGTTCTGTTCGGCCTGATCCTGACGCTCGGCTCATCGCTGATCGGCGTCGCGGCCGGCGCGGTGCAAGGCTATTTCGGCGGTTGGACTGACCTGCTCTTCCAGCGCTTCATCGAAATCTGGTCGGCGATCCCGGTGCTCTACCTCCTGCTTATCGTCTCGGCCATCCTGCCGCCCGGCTTCTTCATCCTGCTCGGCCTGATGCTGCTGTTCTCCTGGGTGGCGCTGGTCGGCGTGGTGCGGGCCGAGTTCCTGCGCGCCCGCAACTTCGAATATGTCAACGCGGCGCGGGCGCTCGGCGTGCCCAACCTCACCATCATGTTCCGGCACCTGTTGCCGAACGCCATGGTGGCGACGCTGACCTTCCTGCCTTTCCTGCTCTCAGGCTCGATCTCGACGCTGACCTCACTCGACTATCTCGGCTTCGGCCTGCCGCCCGGCTCGGCCTCGCTCGGCGAGCTGCTGAAACAGGCGCAGCGCAACCTCAACGCCCCGTGGCTCGGCATTTCCGGCTTCATCGTGATTTCGCTGATGCTGTCCCTGCTGGTCTTCATCGGCGAGGCGACACGCGACGCCTTCGATCCGCGCAAGACGTTCAAATGAGCGAAGCCCTGCTGTCCGTCCAAGATCTGAGCGTCGCCTTCGCGCAGGGCGGCAAGCAATCGATCGCCGTCGACCATGTCTCATTCGACATCGCCAAGGGCGAGACGGTTGCCCTGGTTGGCGAATCCGGCTCCGGCAAATCGGTATCGGCGCTGTCGGTGCTGAAGCTCCTGCCCTATCCCGCCGCCAGCCACCCCTCGGGCAAAATCCTGTTCGGCGGCGCCGACCTGCTCGCCATGAACGAGAAGGCTTTGCGCGGCGTGCGCGGCAACAAGATCACCATGATCTTCCAGGAGCCGATGACCTCGCTCAACCCGCTGCACACGATCGAGCAGCAGATCGTCGAGGTGTTGCAGTTGCACCAGGGCATGCGCGATCAAGCCGCCCGCACGCGCACGCTGGAGCTGCTCAACGAAGTCGGCATCCGCGATCCGCAAAAGCGCCTCGACGCCTATCCGCACCAGCTCTCCGGCGGCCAGCGCCAGCGCGTCATGATCGCCATGGCGCTGGCCAACGAGCCGGAGCTTCTGATCGCCGACGAGCCGACGACCGCTCTCGACGTCACCGTGCAGGCGCAGATCCTCGAGCTGCTCGCCAAGCTGAAAAGCCGCAAGGGCATGTCGCTGCTGTTCATCACGCATGATCTCGGCATCGTGCGCAGGATCGCCGACCGCGTCTGCGTCATGACCAAGGGCAAGATCGTCGAGAGCGGCCCGACCAAAGAGATATTCGCCAACCCGCGGCACGACTACACCAAGCATCTGCTGGCAGCCGAACCGAAGGGCAAGCCGCCCACCGCCGACCCGGGCGCCAAATCCGTCATGACCGGCAAGGACATCAAGGTCTGGTTCCCGATCAAACGCGGCTTCTTCCGCAAGACCGTCGACCACGTGAAGGCGGTGGACGGCATCGACGTCACCGTGCGCGCCGGCCAGACGCTCGGCGTCGTCGGCGAATCCGGCTCGGGCAAGACGACGCTCGGGCTGGCGCTCGCCCGGATGATCTCCTCGACGGGCACGATCAATTTCAACGGACGCGACATCAACCAGCTCTCCTTCAGCGCCATGCGGCCGCTGCGGCGCGAGTTGCAGATCGTGTTCCAGGATCCGTTCGGATCGCTCAGCCCGCGCCTGTCGGTCTCCGAGATCATCGAGGAAGGGCTGAAGATTCACGAGCCGAAGCTCTCGGCCGACGAGCGCGACGACAAGGTGGTCGCCGTGCTGAAGGAGGTCGGCCTCGACCCCGAAACGCGCCACCGCTACCCGCACGAGTTTTCCGGAGGCCAGCGCCAGCGCGTCGCCATCGCCCGCGCCATGGTGCTCAATCCGCGCTTCGTCATGCTCGACGAGCCGACCTCGGCGCTGGACATGAGCGTGCAGGCGCAGGTGGTCGACCTCTTGCGCGGCCTGCAGGCCAAGCACAATCTCGCCTACCTCTTCATCAGCCACGACCTCAAAGTCGTCCGTGCCCTTGCCAATGACGTCATCGTCATGCGCAATGGCCAGATCGTCGAGGCGGGACCTTCCGAGCAGATTTTCAGCAGCCCGCAAACCGACTATACGCGGGCGCTGATGGCGGCGGCCTTCAAGATCGAGGCCGCACCGACCGGCGTGGTCAGCGAGTAACCGCACCCGCACTGGCAAAACAGGGAAGAAAAATCCGAGAATGGAAAAAGGCAAAATCCTGCTTGCCCTCACGGGCATCCACCCGCAGCGCTGGCATGAACTGCTCTCGGCCGAGCGCGAGGTCGTGCTGGAGCCGAACGGCGCCAACGATCCGTCGATCACCTATGCGGTGGTGTGGAAGCAGAAGCCCAACCTTCTCAAGTCGCTGCCCAATCTGCGTGCCATTTTTTCGATCGGCGCCGGCGTCGACCATGTCTTTGCCGATCCCGGCCTGCCCGACGTGCCGATCGCCAAGATCGTCGCCGACAATCTCACCCAGCACATGGTCGAATATGTCGTCTGGCGCGTGCTCGACCACCATCGCCAGGCCTCGCTTTACCGGGGCCAGCAGCAAAAGAAGATCTGGCACGAGCCGCCGCAACGGGTGGCCGGGGACATCTCCGTCGGCATCATGGGGCTTGGCAGTCTTGGCCGCGCCGCGGCTTCGGCGCTGTTGTCGCTCGGCTTCGCCGTCAACGGCTGGTCGCGTAGCGAGCGGCCGATGCAGGGCGTTTCGACCTATTGCGGCGAGGCGGGGCTGATCCCGTTCCTCAACGCCACCGACATCCTGGTCGTGCTCTTGCCGCTGACGCCGCAAACCCGCGGCATCGTCAATTACGGGCTGCTCAAGGAATTGCGCCGGCGCAACGGCCTCGGCGGCGCCGTGCTGATCAATGCCGGACGCGGACGCCTGCAAAAGGACGCCGACATCGTGCGCGCGCTGGACGACGGCACGCTGAAGGAAGCGAGCCTCGACGTGTTCGAAGTCGAGCCGCTGCCGAAGACCAGCCCGTTGTGGAGCCATCCGAAAGTATTCGTTACGCCGCATGCGGCGGCGACGTCGGATCCCGCCCATCTGGTGCCGATCATGCTGCGCCAGATGGCCGCCTTCGAGCGCGGCGAAAAGCTCGAAAACCTGGTCGACCGCGAAGCGGGTTATTGAACCACCCCAAACGGTGGACCGCTCCAGACGTCAGCGGTCCAACGCCATGCTTTCCAGCTTCTTCGAGTGCTGCACACCCGCCAGGTCCATCACATGCTCCCGGCGGGCGCGCTGAAGGTCGGCCGGCGGTTTGCCGTCGACCATCCGCGCAATGTCTTCAACGATCAGGCGGCCCATGAGTTGCCGGCCGCCGGACACAGCCGCGGCGCGATGCGGCGAAAGGATGACGTTGGGCATGCCGCGCAAGGGATGATCCGCCGCCAGCGGCTCAACCGGGAACACATCTATCGCGGCGCGGATACGCCTTGCCCGTACCGCCTCGACCAGGGCATCGAAATCGATGAGATGCGCGCGACTGACAAGGACGAGCAATGCGTTGCGCTGAAGCCTGGCGATGGTCGCCGCGTCGACGAGACCCTTGTTGGTCCTGGTCGGCGCCGCCGTCACGAACAGCACGCGACTGCTGCTTGCGACCTCTTCCAGAGACACGAGCCTGACGCCAAATTGCTTGGCGACCGAGGGGTCGAGCCAGGGGTCATAGGCGGAGATCTTTGGCGAGAACGGCGCCAGGAGCCGGCTGCATTCCTTGGCGATGGCGCCGAAGCCGACGAACCCGATCGTCTGTTCGAACAGGGTGAAGTCGGTTGCCGGATTGTCATTGAGCCAGTGCTCGCCGCCGGTGCGAAACAGCTCGTGTTCTTCCACCAGCCCTCGCGCTCCGGAAAGCGCCATGGCCACCGCCATCTCGGCGACTGAGCCACGCATACCCGGACCGGTTGCCAGTACTTCGATGCCGCGATCGAAGCAGGCGCCGTAATCAATGGTGTCGGGAAAGGCGCCATAAAGCTCTATCACTGCCTTGAGTTTGGCCGCGCGCTTGATCTGAGCCGCATCGAGCGTCGGCAAGGCAGAAAGATAGAACGTCATGTCGGCAAGGTTTTCATCCAAGACATGACCCGGCATGGGCTCGTTCTTTGCCCAAACAAGATCGCAGAGCCCGCCGAGCCGCTCCAGATCGGCCCGCGTGAACAATTCGTCAAGCTGCCGCCATTGTGGATCAAGCACCGCAACGGGTTTGTTCATGTCGATATCCTCCCTTGGAATTCAACAGTTGACGCGATCTTCGCGCACCATCCCGCGCTGGCGCGCACCCTGCCGCCAGCGGCTCACGACTTTGCCCCGGTGATCAACGCCACCAGTTCCTCGCCCGAGGTCTCGCTCGTGCGGCGATGACCAACGACGTGGCCGTTGCGCATGATCCATATTTCGTTCGACAGCCGCATCACCTGATCGAAATTGTGGCTGATCAGAAGGAACGTCCGTCCCTGTTGCCGCAGGCGGTCGATAAGGCTCTCGACTTCGAGCCGTTCCCGCACGCCAAGCGCGGCTGTCGGCTCGTCCATGATGGTGAGCTTGGCGTTCCAGCCTACCGCACGGCTGATCGCGACAGCCTGACGCTGGCCGCCGGACAGTTGACGCACGCGAGCGTTGATGGTCGGTATGTTGATCTGCAGGCCGGCCAGCATGGTCCTCGCCTGAGCGGCCATGGCGCGCTTGCGAGTGATCCGCAGCGGCCCACCCCAGGTAAGTTCGCGGCCGAGGAAGAGATTCTGCCAGATCGTCAGGTCGTCGACGAGCGCCAAATCCTGGAACAGCGTCTCGACACCGGCCCGCCTTGCATCGTCCGGACTACGCAGCAGCGTCGGCTGGCCATCGAAGAATATCTCGCCGGAGGTCGGTTGATGTACTCCGGTCAGGATCTTGACCAGGGTCGATTTTCCTGCGCCGTTGTCGCCTACGATGGCAGCGACCTTGCCTTCCTCGACGGAAATGCTGACGCCGTCGAGCGCGACGACCGAGCCGAAATGCTTGTGGACATTGCGCACTTCCAGCATCTTGCGCTCCACCGGAGCTACGGCCGCGCCATGATCCGAAGCAGGTTCGATCGTCATTTTTGGAACCGGTAAGCGATGGCGAACAAGATGACGACCATGCCTGTGACGATCGGCTGGTAGAAAACGCCGACGCCAAGCAGGGTCATCAGGTTCAAGAGCGCGGTCAGGACGAGGGCGCCCACCACCGGACCGATGATCGTGCCACGGCCGCCGAAGAGACTCGTTCCACCCAGCACCGATGCCGCTATCGAGTTCAGCAGATACGAACTGCCGGTAGCGGGCTCGGCCGATCCGATGCGCGCGGTGAGCATGACGCCGGCGATGCCGGCGAGCAAGCCGCTGATGGCGAAAGCCGTGATCTTGATCCTCGCGACCTTGAGGCCGAGATTACGGCTGCCTTCGTGGTTGCCGCCTACCGCGAACAGATGCGTGCCCAGTTGCGTATGAAACAGAAGCAGGTGGGCAATGGCGGCGACAGCGGCCGCGAGCAGCGTTATGTTGGGAACCGGCCCTATGCTGCCGCTGGCCAACCCGGTCAGCAACGGCGAAATAACGCCAACGGGCCGACCATTCGAAAGCACCAGCGCACAGCCCGATGCGATGCTGAGCATCCCCAGCGTCGCTATGAAATCGCTGATCTTGCCCTTCGAAATGACGACGCCGCTGATGATACCGAACACCATGCTGGTGACGAGAGCCATGACGATCCCGATCGGCACGCCCCATTTCTGGGTGACCGAGATGCCGATCATCACACAGGATATCTGCACCAGCGATCCGACCGAAAGGTCGATGCCGGCGGTGATGATGACGAAAGTCTGGCCGATCGCCACCACGACCAGAATCGAACAGGCGACGAGGATCGAGGTGACGTTTCCAGCTGTCAGGAACAGCGGCGAAGCCAAGGCTCCGACCGCCATGAGCACCAGCAGCGCCAAGACGATCGCCCAATCGAGCACGCCGCTCGACCTGAGAGCCCGCCCGATGCTGCTCACCGCCGGCCGGCCGGCCGTCTCTGTTTGTGCTTGCAAGCTCACGTACCCGGCCTACTTGATCAGCTTGGCAATCGGGCTGGAGTATTCGAACCATGGTTGCGGCGAAGAGGCCTTGGCGGCGGCAATGTTCTCGGACGTGATCAACGCTTGCGGCGCAACGGTGGTCGCGTCGATTGCAGCGCCCTGCGAGGCCGCAAGGCAGGCTTCGACCTCGATCTGGCCCATCAGGTAGGGGAACTGCGCCGCGGTGCCAGTCATCTGTCCCGCTTCGATGGAATTGAGCGCGTCGTCGATGGCGTCCGTGCCGAACACCAGCACCTTGCCGGCCAGGCCCGCATTGTTGACGGCCTGCTGGACGCCCAAGGCCATGCCGTCGTTGGCGGCATAGAAACCTTTCAGATCGGGGTGGGCGCGAAGGATCGCATCGGCGGCGTTCAAGGCCTTCTCGCGATCCCAATCGGCCGCCTGCTCCTGGACGATTTCGAGGCCGCCGGCACCGGAGCGAAATCCTTCCAGCCTCTGGATGCTGGCCGGATGACCCGCCAGACCGCCGATCGGCGCAACCTTTCCGGTGCCGCCGAGGCGCTTGACCATTTCCTCGGCCACGGCCTTGCCGGCGTCGGTATGGCGCACGGTAACATAGGTTGCCAGCTTGACACCGGCGGCAGCGAGCGCGTCGGCGTCGAACGCGTCACCGGCGACGATCGGGATGTTCTTCTTGGCCGCCGTCACAAGAGGTTGGATCAGGTTGCTGTTGCTGATCGGCGCCACGATAAAGCAATTGAAATCCTGGCCGACCATCGTCTGGACCATGTTGGTCTGTTCATCGATGGCCGATTCATCAGTGCCAGCCTGAACCGTGACGGCGGCGCCGATCTCCTTTGCCTTTGCCTCGATGCCTTGTTGCGTGGCCAGCCAATAAGGATTGGCAAGCGTCTTGAGCACAACGGCGATCTTCAGGTTCTTGCCCGGCAGGTCGGCCGCCCATGCCTGACCGACAAGCGTCAGCGACAGCATTGACCCTACAAGCAGGCTTTGCATCGAGACTTTGACCGACATGTCCTATTCCTCCCATTGTGACGGTCCGCTGCGCTGGGTCCGTCCGGACCGGCACAAAAGCGTGGAAGCGCGCGCTTCTTGAACGGCGCATATTCCTTCCGGAGATCAAGATAGAGGCCGCCCCGCCGCCAACAATCAGCAACTCCATCAGATCGCATCAAACGGCACCAACTGTCTGGCGCCGGTCGTGCGCTGTCGGATGGCTGGCTTCGAGCGCGGTGGATAGTTCGACTGTCCGGGCGACCGCGAGGCGGGTTGTCAGCTGGCCTTATCTGGCCAGGTTCCAGTCTCGGAAGCACTGCTTGATCGCCCGCAGCGAAGACAGCTGCAGCTTCGGCAGATCGAACTCTTCGAACATCGCCCGGTATTTCTTGCGGTTTCGCGGCTGGACCACTGCGATGTGGTGGATCATGTCCCATTTGACGCTGTCGCGCCCACCTTGCAGAGCGCCGGGCCTGTCCTTTTCGAACAGCGTTCGCCTGAAATAGCGCAGAAGACTCGAAGCCGTGGAGATATCCAGCAGGATCAGGCCTGTCGCCCGCTGGAGACGCTGCGGCATGCAAACCGAGTAATTTCCGTCCATCACCCAGCGCTCGCCGGCGATGGCTATATCGTGCAGGGCAATGAATTCGTCCCTTGGACGCTGCTCCCAATCCGTGTTGGGCCGGTGAAAGAGCTGATCGAGGTGAACGGCTTCAAGGCCGCGCTTGCGCGTGATCACGTTGGCGAGGGTGGACTTGCCGCTGTTGGACGGTCCCAGGATACAGATGCGGTCGCCGAGATCCGAGAGATTCATCGGTTGGTCTTTCAAGCGCGATCAAACGCGCGGCGATCCGGCCGAGCGTTAAACGGAATACCGAATGTCGGATACTCAGGAAGGTTTCGAGCCGGGCAGCCCGAACGTCTCCTTCTTCTTCGGCTTGCCGCAGTCGCGACGGTCGATCGAACGGTTCATGGCGTCGATCTCGCCGCTCGCCTTGTTGCTGTCGCGCGAGGCCTTGGAGCGCGTGTCCGGCATGAACGGGCCGAAGCCCATCGCCGGATTGGAGAAGCCGGGCTTGGCCGTGACCGGCAGATTGTTCTGCTGCGCCAGCTGATTGCGCTGCGCCAGCAATTGGTCGCAAGGCACGTCGTCATATTGCAACGAGGATTGGACATCCTCGTCCTGGCGCTCGGCCATCGACGTGCCGCCGACGCAGCCGGCGACCGTCAGGCAGGACGCCACCACAACCATGGTCCAGCGCATGGATCCCTCCTTGGGGCAACTCCGGGAAAGGGCTTTCCGTTCGGAATTGCGCAAAACACTTGGGTCACCGCCCCGCGCTACCCCGACCATGCCATTCAGGCTTTTTCGCAGCAAGGTCCGGCTCATGCGGCTGACGGAATCCTTGCCTCGGCAGCTGCGGCGCGGTGGCCGGCCACGATCGCCAGGCCCTCGACCGGATCGCGCCGATCGTGCCGGATGACCATGCTTTCCAGCGACAGGACCGCAAGCCCGTTGGCGCAAAGCACGCGCCGCGCATAGGCCTCGGAATGAGCGTAACGCCGTGACGGCAAAAGGGCGAAATCGCCGCCGCCGGCAAGCGTCTCGAGCGAGAACGCGAATAGGCCGTCCTCGGCGAGCATCCCGGCCACCGCGCCGACGATATGTTCGAGGGCGCCCAGATAGATGAACACGTCGGCCGCGACCACGAGGTCGGCTCTGTCTCCGATGTAGGAGAAATGCTGAAGGTCGGCCTTGACCAACCGGTCGTAGATACCCTTGGCCTTCGCCTTTCTCAGCATGGCCGCCGAGATGTCGTAGCCCTCCAGCCTGTCGACGAAAGGGCGCAGCCTTTCGCCCATCAGGCCGGTGCCGCAGCCAAGATCCAAGGCCAGACGAAACCGGCCGGGCCTTGCCTTGCCGACGGCGTGCCCGAGAAAATCCGGCAGCCCGTAGCCAAGCTTCTTGACAAGCGAGTCCTCGAAACTGTCGGCGTAGTGGTCGAACAAGGTCTCGACAAAGGCGCTGGGCGGCGCCGCCGCGGCGGGCGCCCTGCCGATCAGTTGAAGCTTGAGCGCGGCGCCGAGGCGGTCCGCGGGATCCAGCTTCAGCGCGGTGGCCCAGGCTCTGGCGGCCTGGTCGAGCAGGCCGGCCGCTTCCTGCATCTCGCCGAGGCGAAACCAGCCCACGGCCCATCGCGGCGCCAGCTCCAGCGCGCCGAGCAAAAGCTCCGCCGCCTGCGCGGGCTCACCCGAGGCGAGCAGCGTCTCGGCGAAATCGGCGCGACGGTCGGCGTTCAAGTCGCCCGACGAGGCCTGTAGCGGTTTCATCTCTTGAAGGATCCCACCGGCGAGGCGGGCCGGCGGGCGGGTTTAGGATGAGTCAGCAGTCTCTTGCAACAGGCTTCCCGCGGCAAATTTAGCCACTATGTTCAAAGCCATGCGCGCCAGCGACCTGCTCAAATCCCGGCCGGAAGGCCTTTATTGCCCGCCCGGCGATTTCTTCATCGATCCGGTGCGGCCCGTCGAGCGGGCGCTGATCACGCACGGCCATTCCGACCATGCGCGATCCGGCCACCAGTCGGTGCTTGCGACGCAAGAGACGCTCGATATCATGGGACTGCGCTATGGCGAGGATTTCGCCGGAACGACGCAGGCGGCCGCGCTTGGCGAAACGCTCGACATCAACGGTGTCGCCGTCACCTTCCACCCGGCCGGGCATGTGCTGGGCTCGGCGCAGATCTGTGTCGAGCATCGGGGCATGCGCATCGTCGCTTCCGGCGACTACAAGCGCCAGAAGGACGCCACCTGTCTGCCGTTCGAGCCTGTCCGGTGCGATGTCTTCATCACCGAGGCGACTTTCGGCCTGCCGGTGTTCCGCCATCCGCCGGATCATGAGGAGATCGCCCGCGTGCTCAAATCGGCGGCGCAATTTCCCGAACGCTCGCATCTGATCGGCGCCTATGCGCTCGGCAAGGCGCAGCGCGTGATGCGGCTGCTGCGCGATGCCGGCTACGACAGGCCGATCTATATCCATGGCGCTCTGACCAAGCTCAGCGAATATTATCAGAGCCAGGGCATCGAGCTCGGCCGGCTGGAGCCTGGGACTGTGGAGAGCGGAGCCAAGGCCGATTTCGCCGGTGCGATCGTGGTCGGGCCGCCCTCGGCCTTCGCCGACCGCTGGGCGCGGCGTTTTCCCGACCCGATCTCCTGCTTCGCCTCGGGCTGGATGCGTATCCGCCAGCGCGCCAAGCAAGGCGGCGTCGAGCTACCGCTGATCATTTCCGACCACGCCGACTGGGACGAGCTGATCATCACGATCAAGGAAACCGGCGCGGAGGAAATCTGGGTCACGCACGGCCGCGAGGAGGCGCTGGTGCGCTGGTGCGAGCTGGAGGGGATTGCCGCGCGGCCGCTGCATCTGGTGGGGTATGAGGACGAGGGCGATTGATGCAATACCCTTCGCCAATCGCCACCGTCGAGTTCTATGGCCCCCCTCTCTGGCCTGCCGGCCATCTCCCCCTGAAGGGGGGAGATTGGCAGCTTCAGTGCCGGCGCATCTCCCGCGACGGTGGAGATTGGCGAAAGCCGGTGCGACATCCGATCTCCCCCCTTGAGGGGGAGAAGGCCGGCAGGCCAGAGAGGGTGGCCTCGCGCCGGCCTTCGCTATTGCCCAGGCGCACCCAGCCATGAACCGTTTCGCCGAACTCCTGGACCGCCTCGTGCTGACGCCGTCGCGCAACGGCAAGCTGACGCTGCTGACCGACTATTTCCGCAGCGTCGAGGATCCCGATCGCGGGCTGGCGCTGGCGGCCATCACCGGCGATCTCAACATCGCGGCGGTGAAGCCGGCGATGTTGCGCGCGCTGGTGGTCGAGCGCATGGACCCGGTGCTGTTCGGCTATTCCTACGACTATGTCGGCGACCTCGCCGAAACCGTGTCGCTGGTCTGGCCGCAGCCGCAAGGACATATTCCCAATCACGTGCCGACGCTGGGCGAGGTGGTCGGCAGGCTGCAGGCGGCGAGCCGCTCCGACGGGCCCAAGGTGCTGGCGCGGCTGCTCGATGACGCCAGCATCTCGGCGCGCTTCGCCATCATCAAGCTGGTCACCGGCGGCTTGCGCATCGGCGTGTCGGCGCGGCTCGCCAAGCAGGCGCTGGCCGACCTCGGCCAGGTCGACGTCGCCGAGATCGAGGAGCTGTGGCACGGGCTGGCGCCGCCTTACACCGAGTTGTTCGCCTGGCTGGAGGGCCGGGCGGAAAAGCCGAGGAGTGTCGCACTTGCGCTGTTCCGGCCGGTGATGCTTTCCAACGCCGTCGACGACGGTGATCTCGAAAAGCTCGACCCGGCCGATTACGCGGCGGAATGGAAATGGGACGGCATCCGCGTGCAGGCGGTGTGCGAAGGCGGCGTGCGCCGGCTCTATTCGCGCACCGGCGACGACGTCTCCGGCGCCTTCCCGGACCTCGCGGCGGCGATGCATTTCGAGGCGGCGCTCGACGGCGAGCTTTTGGTCGGCGACCCGCGCGAGGCGACGGGCACGTTTTCGGACCTGCAGCAGCGGCTCAACCGCAAGAGCGTCTCGCCGAAGATCCAGCAGCAATATCCGGCCTTCATGCGCTGCTACGACGCGCTGCAGATCGACGGCGAGGATCTGCGCGCGCTGCCCTTCGCCGAGCGCCGCAAGCGGCTCCAGACCTTCGTCGAGACCCTCGACCCAAGCCGCTTCGACCTCTCGCCTTTTGTCGCGTTCTCCGAGTGGAAGACGCTGGAGCGGCTGCGCCAGGCGCCGCCGCATCCGATCATCGAAGGGGTGATGCTGAAGCGCTGGGATTCGCCCTATCTCGCCGGCCGGCCGAAAGGCCCATGGTTCAAGTGGAAGCGCGATCCGCACACCATCGACGCGGTGCTGATGTATGCGCAGCGCGGCCACGGCAAGCGCTCCAGCTTCTATTCCGACTACACGTTCGGCGTCTGGTCCGGGCCTGAGGGTTCGGAGGAGCTGGTCCCCGTCGGCAAGGCCTATTTCGGCTTCACCGACGAGGAGTTGAGAGAAATCGACAAATATGTGCGCGACAACACGATCGAGCGTTTCGGGCCGGTGCGCTCGGTGCGCGCCGATCGCAGGAACGGCCTGGTGCTGGAGGTGGCGTTCGAAGGCCTCAACCGCTCGACCCGACATAAATCGGGTGTGGCGATGCGCTTTCCGCGCATCTCGCGGCTGCGCTGGGACAAGCCGGCCGCGGAAGCCGACCGCATCGAGACGCTGCAGGCGCTGCTTGATTAGCTGACAACCCGCCTCCGGCGGTGCGATCACTCCGCGATCGAAACGCGTATCTCGTAGATATCGACGGACTTGCCCTTCTGGTCGAAGTCGGAGTTGACGGCGATGGTGCCGGCGGCGCCCGGATGCTTGTCCGGGAACTGCACGTCGAACAGATATTCGTTGCGCTCGTGGCCGACCGCGTAGCGCTTGCGGCCGCAATCGCCGAGATCGCCGAAATTGCAGTCGACCGAAATCTGCGTTTCCTTGCCCTCTTCCGAGCGGGCGACGATGTCGAACATGGCATGTTTGCCGGCAAGCTTCTCCAGCACGCCCTGGCCCACATCGAAGGCGATGGCCGAGCCCGACGCGCCCGAGCGTATGCGCAGGAACTGGCCGGTATCATCCTTCATGACCGAGGCGGCGGCATCGGACGGCGCGCTGACATGGGTCGGGTCGGCGGGCGAGAAGACGTTGATCCAGTTCTTCGACTGGTCCGCCTCGCCCGGCTTCTGCGGCGAGCCGGGCTCGGCCGGCTGCGAGGAATCCTCGTCATCCAGCGTCGGCGTCGGTTCCGGCGGGCCGGTGTTGAGCTCGGCCGCCGTCTTGAAGACACCGGTCTGCTTGGCGAAATAGAGGCCGATGCCGGCGGCCGCGAGCAATGTCGCGACGACGAAGATCGCGGTCAGCGGCAGGCGCCGGCCCCTGATCCGGCGCTCGTCGCGGTCGGGCGCGACCTGGGCGCCGTTGCCGACCGGTGAACCCGGCGAATCATCGAGCGACGGCGCATCGGGAAGCGCCGTCTCGTCCGGCATGATGTCGGGCACGCGCGGCAGCACGCGCGAACGCGGCTGGTCCGAAGCATCGGGCTGAACCGGGCCGTCGACGGTGATCGAGGGCGACGGCGCGGTTTGCGACGGCGGCAATGGCGCATCGACCGATGGCGCGGCCGATACGGCCGGCGCTTCGACGCGGGGATCCGGCACGCCGTTGCCGGCCGGCGCGACGTTTTCCGGCGGCAGCGTCACATCGGGGACGGCCTGCAGGAACTCCGATTCGATCTCGGCGATCTTGGCCTGGACCGCCTTGCGGCGGCTGATGGCGGCCTCGACCGTGACGTTCGGATTGGCCTGCAGGACGCGGTCGAGCGCCGCAAAGGCCGATCGATAGACCTTCTCGCGGAACGCCCGGTCCTCGGCATTGCCTTTCTCGAAGGCATTGCGGATCGCTTTCTCGATGGGGTCCAAGCGAGCTCCCTCTGCGCGTTCGCTCACGGTTGTCTGATCGTCAGCCGCGGACGACCAATCGATCAACGCGAGCGGCTGCCTTGCCGGCCAAAGCCATTTCGGCATTTTTTGTTGAAGAATCAACATTTTTCGTCACCGCCGGCGCGGCCGCTCCGGCCAGCCCGGTGCAAAGGACGGCCGGCCCGCATACCGCCGCGGGCCGTACACGCGCCCGATGCGCGGTAACCGTAGATCGTAATTGCCGTCGGCGAGGCCGGAATTCACCGCTGCCCATCTTGAATTAGCGAGCGGTTGAGTCTATCACCCAGCCCATTCTGGAAGCCTGACGCTTCCCGGGCCGCTTTAGCTCAGTTGGTAGAGCACATCATTCGTAATGATGGGGTCGCGTGTTCGAGTCACGCAAGCGGCACCAAATTTCTCCACGAGAACCAGACTGTCACCTTAGGCCGAGCGTTGAGCGGTCTGCCCATGAGCCATAGGCAATGGGGGCAGGTGATAAAAGATCACCGCCGGGCCAATCTTCCCTTACGGAATAAGGGGCTATATCTTTTATCCTTTCGGACCAATGCGTCCGGCAGGATGGACCTCGGTCGATTGTGGGCTAGCGGGCAATCAGACAGTCTCGCGATCGCGCCGGCTGATAACCCCAAGCCCCCCGCCCATCGGTCGGTGCATGCCCGGCTTGCGGACCTCAAAATCCTAACCACAAAAAGCGAGCCGGGCTTCCATCCGCCTGCCCGTGCAGAGACGCGAATTGCCGGAAATGCAATGAGGAGCTGGACGGTCTATCACGTCGATTTCGAAGCGGGAGTCAACAGCCCGCGTCTGACTGAAATCGGAAGCGTTGAAGCAGATGATCTCTTGGCAGCGGTGATGAAGGCACAGGCGTTGTGGCCCGATGAAAAGTCCATGACAGTCCGCCCGGCCGGAGACGACGGTCGATCGGTGCAGCCGCCTGCTCCCCGGCGCGACACCGATTGAACCCGGGGAGCGATCGGGCCGCTGCTTCGGCCCCAAAGCCTCGGCATGATCAGGCCACGCCTTCAGTGTTATCCGGCGTGTCACGCAAGCGGCACCCGTTTTCCACGCCTTCCCGCCCTGCACCACTTCACATGCGCATCTCGGCCATTGTCGGGAATCGATGTTGGTGGGAAACTCCCTTTGTCAGCATGGGAGGTCGAAATGCCCAACAGTTTCAAGACCGGAGACGTCGTCAGGCTGAAATCCGGAGGCCCGGAAATGACAATCAGCGACGGCGCGGCTTCCGGCATGTATCTGTGCCACTGGTTCAACCGCGAAGGCGACGTCTGGACCCCGCAGCATGCCGGCTTCAAGCCGGACCAGCTGGTGGCCGTCGACCAGCCGAGATAGCCGTCGTTTTCCGTCCTTCGGGGACGATCCGGTCCGGCCGGGCCGGATTCCGGGGAACTTTGCCCGGCGGAAAAGGACCGACGGATTTTGCTCTGCCTTGCGTTTAACGGCTGAAGCGCGGCCGCCAATGGCCGCGCCCAACCGGAGACGAGAGCATGATCCGCCACACGATATTCGTCGTTGCCCTTGGTTTGCAGACCGCGGCCGCGGTCGCCCAGACGACGACGCCGACCCCCGCGCCAGCCCAGGCGGCGCCGAGCAGCTCGGCTCCTGTTGCGGCCAAGTCCGACCTCACCAAGTCTGACCTCACAAAGTCCGGCCTCACCCTGGAAAAGTTCGAGGCGCGCCGCGAAAAGGCGTTCATGCGGGCCGACACCGACAATGACGGCAAGGTCAGCCTGGCCGAGTGGACCGCTTTCCAGACCGGGCGCAAGGCCAAGGGCGATCCGGCCAGATCCTTCGAGCGTATGGACGCCAACAAGGACGGCTTCGTCGACAAGGGCGAGCTCGACGCCTTCCTCGCCAAGCGCTTCGCCAAGCTCGACAAGAACGGCGACGGCGTGCTCGGCGCCGACGAAAGGCCGGGCCACAAATCCGCTCCCAATCAGGAGCAATGACCAAGAGGTTATGGCGCATAATGATAGTCGCGAGCGCCCCTGTTGATGGGCGCCGATCCCGACGAGGAACTGGTACGCCGCATCGGCGCCGGCGACCCCGCCGCCGTGCAGGCGATGGTGGCGCGCAAGCTGCCGCGCATCCTGGCCCTGGCCGCAAGGATGCTCGGCGACGCGGCGGAGGCCGAGGACGTCGCCCAGGAGACTTTCGTGCGCATCTGGCGCCACGCCTCTGGCTGGCGCCAGGGGCACGCGCGCTTCGATACCTGGATCCATCGCGTCGCGCTCAACCTCTGCTACGACCGGCTGCGACGCCGGCGCGAATGGACGATGGACGAGCTGCCGGAGGTGGCCGATGAAGCGCCGCTTCCCGATGCAATGCCGGGCGACGAAGAGCGCAGGGTCGGCCAGGCCTTGCTGCGCATCGCGCCGCGCCAGCGCGAGGCGATCGTGCTGGTGTATTATCAGGAGCTGTCCAACATCGAGGCCGCTGGCGCCATGCAGGTCAGCGTCGATGCGCTGGAAAGCCTGCTCGCGCGGGGTCGTCGTTCGTTGCAGGCCATGCTCGCGGGAGATGGCGATGACTGAGACCCCGAACGGATTGCGAATTCCCAGGACTGCGGCGTGGGGGGCCACGCCAAAATGGTGGAAGGGGGACAGACATGGCTGAGAAACCTTTGGAAGGGCCGATGGATGCCGGGCGCTTCGCCGCGCTGGCGGATGCCTATGGCGGTGCGTTGCATCGCTGGCCAGCGGCCGAGCAGGCGACCGCGATGCTGTTTGCCGATACCGACGAGGGCCGCGCCATCCTGAGGCGCGCAGAATGGCTCGATGCCATGCTCGACCGGCATCGCGTCGAAACACCCAGCCCGGCGCTGCATCGCGCGATCGTCGCCCGGGCCGCGACCGAGGTCAGGCAGGAGCGCCGCCGCCGGTTCTGGTGGCTGGGCTTCGGGCTTGCGGGTGTCGGCCTGGCCGGTGCCGTGGCCGGGCTGGCGCTGGTGACCGTCGTTGCCCCGAACGCGCCCTCCGACCACTATGTGATGGACGCCAATGCGACGTCGTTCGGCGATGCCGGTCCCGACGCCGACCAGGCCGAGGAGGACCTATGAACCCCCGTCTCGTCGCGGCATCGCTGGTGCTGAATGTTTTTCTGATCGGCGCGGTGGCCGGCGGAGCCGGCTGGCTGATCGGCAAATCCAATCCGGGCTTTTCGCTGGAATCGGCGGGCGGCCGGCTGCCCGCCCCCGACCGCAAGATCTTCCGCCAGGCGCTGCGCGAGGTGCGCCGCGAGTCCCGCGACGTGATCCTCGACGGACAGGCCGCGCGGCGCGAGGCGGCGAACCTGCTGCAGCAGCCCCCCCTCGACAGCAACGCGCTTGCCGCCGCGCTCGAGCGCGCGCGCAATGCTGACGTCACCGTGCGCACCCGGCTCGAGCAACGCATCATCGAGTTCGCCGCGTCGAGCTCGCCGGAAGATCGTCAACTGCTCGCGGATGCGCTGTTGCGGCGCGCCGGCAAGCAGCCGCCGGCAAAAAAATCGCCATAGGCAGCGACGGGACGAGCGGACACGCCCCGTTCAAGGAAAAGAGGGACAGGCCTGCCATCGATGCCGGCAGGTTCTCTTCAACCTCGAAACTTTCGGGAGTATCCCATGAATAGTCTGACGAAATATTCGCTCGCGGCCGCGCTCGCCATCGGCGGAACGGCCGCCGCAAGCGCCGCCTCGGCGATGCCGATCGCACCGGTTGCGCCCGCGCCGGCAATGATAGAGCACGTCGCCTGGGGCTGCGGTCCGGGCTGGCATCCCAATTACTGGGGCCGCTGCGTCCCCAATCGCCGCGTGGTCTATCCCGGCTATTATTACTGGGGCGGACCGCGCGTCTATGTCGGCCCGGTCTGGCATCCTTACCATCGCTGGCACCACTGGCGCCGCTGGTGACGGCCCGCTCATGACGCCAGTGCTGCGGCCGGCGTCGCGAGCGCCCTTCCCGATCCATGCAACATGCCGGCCGAGGCGTCGGTTCGGAACGGAGGCTTCATTGGCCGCACCGGTTTCAAAGTTCGTGTCGCCGGATCCCGCGCTGGTGACGCTCCATCGCTTCGGCCTTGGCGCAAAACCAGGCGACGAGCTCGGCAAGATCGCCGCCGATCCGCGCGGCTGCCTCAAGGCCGAGCTCAAGCAGCAGGACATCGCGCTCATTTCCGCCGACGAACCGAAGAATGCCGGATTGCTGGACAGCACTGCGGCGATCCAGGCCAGCATGACGGCGGCCATGGAGCGCAAGGCGGCGCGGGACGAGAAGGCGGCGGCAGCGATGCAGCCGACAGCCGCGGAAGACCCGGCCGGCCCGGCCGGGACGAAAGCCAAACCCGCCGTGCCGCGTGTCGAGGCCGATATCTACCGCGACGAAGCGCAGGCCCGTTTCGACAAGGCGCTCGCCGCGACGCCGGGCTTCGTGGAACGGCTGGTCGGCTTCTGGTCGAACCATTTCTGCGTTTCCGTCGCCAAGGCGCCGGTGGTGCGGGCCTGCGCCGGCGCCTTCGAGCGCGAGGCGATCCGCCCCTTCGTGCTCGGCCGCTTCGCCGATATGCTTTTGGCCGTCGAGCACCATCCGGCCATGCTGTTCTATCTCGACAACCAGCAGTCCATCGGGCCGGATTCACGCGCCGGCAAGCGGCGCGGCCGCGGCCTCAACGAGAACCTCGCCCGCGAGATCCTGGAACTGCACACGCTGGGCGTCGGCAGCGGCTATGCCCAAGCCGACGTCACCAGCTTCGCCGGCATGCTGACCGGCTGGACGATGGCCGGACGCGAGGGGCGGCTGGGCGAGCCAGGAAGCTTCGTCTTCAACGCCAATGCGCATCAGCCGGGCCAGGCAGTGCTGCTCGGCAAGACCTATCCCGGCGGCGGCATGGGTCAGGCCGAAGCCGCGCTCAACGACATTGCCCGCCATCCGGCCACCGCGCAGCATATCGCCACCAAGCTTGCGCGCCATTTCATCGCGGACGATCCGCCGCCGGCGGCTGTCGCCCGCCTGGCCACGGTCTTCACCAAGACCGACGGCGACCTGCGCTCGATCGCCTTGACGCTGATCGACATGCCTGAAGCCTGGTCGACGCCGCTCACGAAGCTGCGCTCGCCCTTGGACTATGTCCTCGCGCTGCGGCGGGCGGTCGGCGCTACCGCCGGCAACGAACCGCAACGGTCGCTTCGCTGGCTGAGCGTGCTTGGCGAACCGCTATGGCAGCCGCCGGGGCCGAACGGCTTTTCCGACCGGACGGATGCATGGGCTTCCGCCGAGGGCCTCAAGACGCGGCTGGACATCGCCTGGCAGGCCGCGAAGCAAGCGGACGACATCGACGATCCCGACGACGCGCTGGCCTCGCTGATCGGCCCGTCCGTCTCGGCCGAGACACGGCAGGCGATTTCGCGGGCGGAGTCCAAGCAGCAGGGCCTGGCGCTGCTGCTGATGGCGCCCGAATTCCAGCGCCGGTAATTCCGGCGACGGCGATCTAGCAATGGAGATGCGGCCATGAGCCTGCTTTGCGAAACCCCCAACCTGTCCCGCCGCGCGGTGCTGATGACCGGAGGCGCGCTGTTCGCCTGGGCCTATCTGCCGCGCTTTGCCCGCGCGGCCGACAATCGCGACCCGCGCCTGATCGTCATCGTGCTGCGCGGCGCCCTGGACGGGCTGTCGACGGTCGGACCGGTCGGCGACCCCGACTATGCCGGCCTGCATGGCGACATCGCGCTTTCGCTCTCAGGCGCCAACCCGGCATTGCCGCTCGACGGTTTCTTTGCCGTCAACCCGGCAATGCCGGTGTTTGCCCGCCTGTTCAAGGCGAGGCAGGCAGCCGTGGTGCACGCGGCCGCGACCGGCTACCGCGACCGCTCGCATTTCGACGGCCAGGACGTGCTGGAAAGCGGCCTGCCCGGTCCCGGCAACGCGACCACCGGCTGGCTCAACCGGGCTTTGGCCAGCCTGCCGGCGGGCGACAGGATCGCGAAGGCCGGCGGGCTGGCGATCGGGCCCTCGACGCCGCTGGTGATCCGCGGCGCAGCGCCCGTGCTCGGCTGGGCGCCACAGGCCTTGCCGACGCCCGGCGACGCGCTCGCCGAGCGTGTGCTCGATCTCTACAACCATCGCGATCCGGTGCTGGCGGCGGCACTGCAGAAAGGCCTCGACGCCGACCGCATGGCGATGGGCGACGCGCTCGACGGCAAGACGATGAAGCCCAGGGGCGGCCTCGACAACGCCGCCGGCATGCGGCAGTCGGCGCAGGGCGCGGCGCGGCTGATGGCGGCCGATGACGGGCCGCGCATCGCAGCTTTGGCCTTCGACGGCTGGGACACGCATGTCAACGAAGGCGGCGCCACCGGCCGGCTCGCCAATCTGCTCGGCGGCCTCGACGGCGCCTTCGAGGAATTCGAGAAGGGGCTGGGCGAGCGCTGGAAGGACACTGCGGTCGTCGCCATCACCGAGTTCGGCCGCACGGCGCGCATCAACGGCACGGTCGGCACCGACCACGGCACCGGCACGGTGGTGCTTTTGGCCGGCGGCGCGATCAAGGGCGGCCGCGTCATCGCCGACTGGCCGGGACTGAAGCCGGCGCAGCTCTACGAAAGCCGAGATCTCGCGCCGACCAGCGATGTGCGCGCGGTGCTGAAGGGGCTGTTGGCCGACCAGTTCGGGCTGTCGGCGGCGGTGCTCGGCGACAAGGTGTTTCCGGAGTCTGCCGCGGTGAAGCCGATGCGGGATCTGGTGGTGTGAGTCCTGAGTTTGCCTATCGGGGACAGGTGCGGCGTCGGCTGTCATTCGTCATTCCAGGGCGGACCAAGGAGCGAAGCGACGCGCGCAGACCCTAGAATCCATTCCGTGACGTTGAGGCGTCGCCGCGGTGCAGAATTCTGCTCCGCGGGACTCTACGATTAGGTAACGGAATGGCTCCTCGGGTCTGCGCGCGTCGCTTCGCTCCCGCTCGCCCGTGGATGACGAAGCCGAGGGGCTTCGGCCAATCACGAACGTTCCGCAAAGCTCAACGAAATGAACCCTCGCGGGAAACTCAGCAAAAAAGCCCGCGCCGTTGCCGGCGCGGGCATCGATCCCCTCGACGGAGCATCAGTTCCAGAAACCGGGGTGCCAGCGGCCGTGATACCAGAAGCCGGGGTGCCAATGGCGCACATGCATCGGGCGGATGATCACCCGGCCGTTCGGCACGCATCTGCCCCAGCGGTTCATGTGCCAGCCGGGACCGCAGCGCCAGCCGACCGTTTCTACCGGCAGCGGCGCGGCACCCGGCTTGACGAGCGGCATGGCCTCAGAGCCGGCGCCGGACAGCACCAATGTACCTGCGGCCAGGGCGATAGGCAGAAAGTATTTCGTGAACATGCGTTGTCTCCGTAATTCATCCCTACCTCCGTGAAACGGAGGGCAGGACCGAATTCCGTCGGAGGGGCGCCGATCACATCTTCGTTAAATCGGTTCGCTGCACAGCTTCGAGCGGCGCGGCTTGGCACGGTATGGCAAGGCCTTAATTCCTCATCGCGAATTGATCCATATCAATGAGCCGGGACGCGCCCCGCACTAGTGTCGGCAAGAACCGATCGACAGAAATTCGCGAGGCCGAAGGCCGGCTGAAACAGGAGATCATAACGATGATGATCCGCACGCTCTCCACCCTGGAATGCACGAAAATGCTGGCGGCCAACCGGACCGGACATCTGGCCTGCGCGAAGGACGGGCAACCCTATGTCGTGCCCTTCAACTACGCCTATGCCGACAGCCACCTCTACGCCTTCTCGCTGCTGGGCAAGAAGGTCGACTGGATGCGGGAGAATCCCCTGGTGTGCGCCCAGGTGCAGGAACATACCCAAGGGCGCGGCTGGCGGAGCGTGATCGTCGAGGGCCGCTATGAAGAATTGCCGGACCGTGTCGGCCACAAGGTGCTGCGCGACCGTGCATGGGCAGTGCTGAGCAAGCACACCGACTGGTGGGAGCCCGGCGCGCTCAAGCCCGTCACGCCTCCCCTGGCGGACAGCCTGCCGCATGTCTTTTTCCGGATCCTTGTCGAGCAGGTCTCGGGACGGGAAGCAACGGAATAGCCAAGTCCGCGGGAGCAACTCGAGCATCTGCGGAGCCGGGCTATGCGCCAAGCGTCGCCACCGTCTTCAGCGCGCCGTCCAGCATGTCGCCCTTTTCGTCCTTCAGCGCCGCCTCGCGCAGGCGGCGGATCCAGTCGGCGGCATCGTCGCGGCCTTTGAGCATCGGCAGCGCTGAGAGCACGCGGTCGAATTTCGATTGGGCGCGGGCATGGGTGTCGCTGTAGCCCTTGATCAGCCGGCGGCAGTTCAGGATCTCGGTGGCCAAAGCGTAGTCCTGGCGCGCGTGGCTGAGCGCCAGTTCGTACCAGCGCCGCAGATGCTCGGCCTCTATCCTGTGGCGCAGCAGAGCGCGGCGCCAGCGGCGCAGGCCGCCGATGAACCAGAGCATGGCGAAGCCGGTGAAACTGTCGGTGCGGATGTGGCGGCCGCGATTGATACGGCGGTCGAGGAAGGCGGCGAGTTTTGGCCGGCTCTCGATGTAGCTCCCGAGCCCCGCCGGCAGCGTGCCGCAGAATTCCTCGATGCGCGGATGGAAATATTCGGTGACCTGCAGGACCGAGCCTTGCTTGACGCCGACCTCCTTGCGCACGCGCTTGTCTCGCGTCGAGCGTGTCTTCAAATCGGCGACGCGGATCATGTCGTCGTAGCACATCGCGTTGGCCAGGTGCTTTGCGGCGGCGATCGACAGCGCGTAGCCGCGCTCCGCATTGTCGAGCGCCACCGCTCTGTCCAGCCGGTCGAGATATTCGCCGCCATAGGCGATGTCCTGGTAATCGACCACCTTCTTCAGCCCGCGTTCGGCCATGTCGCGCAGCGGTTCCGGCAGCGCCGCGACGCGGGCGGCAAGGGCCTGCCAGCCCTTAAGGAGGGTTTCCGGTCCGCTGACCTTCGCCGTCGACTTGGGTTCGGCAGCGGCAGGCTTCGCTGACTTGTCGTCGGCCGGCGCGGCCGCAGTCCCGCGCGCGCGATCGCAGGCCGCGCCGAAGGCGGCGAGGCTGGCTTTCACACCACGGCCGCCGGCGCCGATCGCCTGCTCGTAGCTTTCGCGGGTGAAGGGCAGCGCGTCGGAGCCGGCCAGCGCGCCGAGCAGGCTGGCCGAGATCATGGTGCCGTTCTCGGCGGCGATCTTTTCCATGTCGAAGGCGATGAAGCGCTTTGAGGCAGCCTGCGCCGTCGCATGCACCTTTTCCGACGAGGCGCGGCCGTCGCCCGGCTCGATCTTTTCCGAGACGGCGGCGATGCGGTGCGAAGAGGTGATCAGCGTGGTGCGCTCGGGCGTGACGAAGCCGCGGATGATGGCGCGACCGGCTTCCATCAGCTCGGCGGCGATCAATATGTCGACGTCGCCTTGCGAAGGCGACAGGGCGAAGACCGGCAGCCGGCCGGTGTCGCGGGCCATCTCGATGTAATAGATCGTGGCGCCGGTGCGCTGGGCGACGCCGGCCACGGAGGTCGATTGCGCGATGTAGCCGTTGCGCTCGGCGACGTTGGTGATCCAGTCGGCAAGCACGCCGCCGCCCTGGCCGCCGACGGCGAGCACGGCGAGTTTTATCACCCGCTCGTCATCAGAGGCGCCCGCCTTCGGGCGCAATGCGGCGTTGTGGTCAAGCATCAGCGAACATCAGGCGGCGGCTTTCGCGGCGGCGCTGCAATAGGCCGATCACGGCACGGCGCGCGCTCTCCAGGAAACGGTCCCAGCGGCCGGGATTGTGGACGACATCGGCGCGGTAGAAGGACGGGCAGAGCACGGCGGCATCCGCCACCTCGCCGCAATTGCCGCAGCCGACGCAGTTCTGGTCGATCGCGGCGACCGGATCGTCGCGCAGCGGATCGTCGAGCGACTTCACCGACAGCGACGGGCAGCCGGACAGCCGCATGCAGGCGTGGTCGCCAGTGCAGATGTCCTCGTCGACGCCGAATTTCGGCTTCACCACGCGCTCGCCGCCCTTGATCGCCTTGTCGACCAGCGGCTTCTCGCGGCGCTGCCGGTTGAGCATGCATTCGGACGAGGCGACGATGACCTTCGGGCCCTTCTCCTCGGTGGTCAGCGCCTCGCGCAAAGTGGCCTGCATCTTGCCGACATCATAAGTGCGGTCGATGTGGCGCAGCCATTTGACGCCCATGCCCTTCACCGCCTCGTCGATCGGATGCTTGGTCGACTTGGTGCGGTTGTTGGCGCGCGAGGACAGGATGTCCTGGCCGCCGGTGGCGGCCGAGTAGAAATTGTCGACGATGACGATGACGCCGTCATTCCGGTTGAAGACGGCGTTGCCGATCGAGGAGGTGAGGCCATTGTGCCAGAAGCCGCCGTCGCCGACGAAGGAGATCGAGCGACGCTTGGCTTCCGGCGAATTGAACGCCGAAGCCGAGGCTGGCCCCAGCCCGTAGCCCATGGTGGTCGCGCCGAGCTCGAAGGGCGGCATGATCGAGAACAGATGGCAGCCGATGTCGGAGGCGATGTGATGCTTGCCGAGCTCCTGCTCAACCAGCTTCGTCGCGGCGAAGATCGGCCGCTCGGGGCAGCCGATGCAGAAGCCCGGCGGACGTCCAGGCACGACGTTGATGAGATCGGCGGTGTCGACACCCTCGCCCGTTTTGTTCGGCGCGCGCACCTCGCCCGGCAGCAGATGCGGCGCGTTCGCCCGCAGGAACGAGCCGATGCCGTCGAGCATCACCTGCCCGGTGTATTCGCCGGCCATCGGCAGATGCTCCTTGCCGACCAGCTTGGTGCCGCGCCCGGCCTTGTGCAGCATCGCGGCAAAGGCCTGCTCGATATAGTTGGGCTGGCCTTCCTCGACGACCAGCACCGCCTGCTTGCCCTCGCAGAAGGACAGGAACTCATCGTCCACCAGCGGGTAGACGGCGTTCAGCACATAGAGCGGCACGTCGGTATCGCCATAGGTGTCGGCAAGGCCAAGCCGCTGCAGCGCGCGGATGACGGAATTGTACATGCCGCCCTGCATGACGATGCCGACCGAGCCGTGGTCCGGCCCGAACATCTCGTTGATCTTGCGGCTCTTGATGAAATCGACCGCCGCCGGCCAGCGCTTGGCGACCTTCTCCTTCTCATGCAGGAAGGAGGCGGGCGGCAGCACGATGCGGCCGGTGTCGCGGCGCGGCGAGGCTAGCGCGTCGGCGACAGTCATTGGCGGGCGCTTGTTGTCCTTGGCGGTGAAGTGGCCGTGGACGTGGCAGCAGCGGATGCGCACCTGCAACATCACAGGTGTGTTCGAGACCTCCGACAGCTCGAAACCGTCCTCGACCGCCTTGACGATGGAAGGCAGGTTCGGGCGCGGGTCGAGCAGCCAGACCTGGCTCTTCATGGCAAAGGCATGGCTGCGCTCCTGCATGATGGAGGAGCCCTCGCCATAGTCCTCGCCAACGATGATCAGCGCGCCGCCGGTGACGCCGCCGGACGCCAGATTGGCGAGCGCGTCGGAAGCGACATTGGTGCCGACCGTCGACTTGAAGGTGGCCGCCCCGCGGATCGGATAATGCACGGACGCCGCCAGCATCGCGGTTGCAGTCGCTTCCGAAGCGCTCGCCTCGAAATGCACGCCGAGCTCGCCCAGGATGTCCTGCGCGTCGGCCAGAACGTCCATCAGATGGCTGATCGGCGCGCCCTGGTAGCCGCCGACATAGCCGACACCGCATTGCAGCAGCGCCTTGGTGATGGCGAGGATGCCCTCGCCGGCGAATTCCTCGCCGGCGCCTAGCCTCAGCTTTTCGACTTCCTTGGCAAAAGACCGTTCGGCCATCTCTGCCTCCTTCCGTTGCCGCTCGCCCGTCGCCGGGGCGGCGCGTACATTTAGATCTCGTGCTTGCGGATGTTGTTCAGCATTTTTTGCAGCGTCGCGATGAGCGCGGCATATTCAGCGTCGTCGACACCGTCGAACATCGCCTCGAAAGCGTCGTGCATGGCCGGCCAGGCGCGCGTGAACAGCGCGCGGCCGTCATCTGTCAGGAACACATGGCGGAAGCGGCTGTCGGTGACGCCCTGCTCGCGCCGAACCAGGCCCTGGCCTTCCAGCGTGTCGAGAGTGCGGCTCAAGGTCGATTGCTCGATCACCGTATAGACCGAGAGATCGTTGACGGTGACGCCGTCGGTGACCGAGAGCACGGCGAGCGTGCGCACCTGTGGAATAGTCAGGCCCTGCTTGCGGAAGTCGTCGCGCAGCGTGGCGTTGTAGCGGCCCATGATGCGGTTCATCAGATAGGGCGCGAATTGCTGCAGGCCGATCTGGCCGAGGGTCGAGATGCGCTGGCGCCTTTCCGCGAGCTTCTGTTCCATCACAGCCACCCCGCCAACAGGAAGCCGGAGCCGCCGCCGAGGCCGGCGCCCGGATGGGTCGAGGCGCCGATATGATAGAGGCCCTTGATGCCGGTCTCGTGGTTGCGGCTCGCCTTGAACGGCCGCCACAGGAAAGACTGGTCGATGGCGGACGAGCCGCCATAGGGATCGCCGCCGACCAGGTTGATGTTCATCGCTTCCAGATCGGCCGGCGAATAGGCGCGACGCGCGACCACGCTCTCGCGAAAACCGTCGATGTGGTTGGCGAGGATCGCCTCGACGCGGTCGGCATAGGCTTCGCGCAGCGCGTCGTTCCAGCGGCCGTCGGCGGGTGCCTCGAGCTTGCCGGCGGCATCGCCCTTGATCAAGCGCGGCGCCTCGGGCAGCTGCAGCCAGAGGATCGCCTTGCCATCGGGGCAGCGCGACGGGTCGAGCGCATGCGGCTGGCCGACGCAGATGGTCGGCACTTCCGGCAGCAGGCCGCGCACCGCCTCGTTGCAGGCTTTCGAGACGCCGTCGAGCCCCGGCGTCAGATGCAGCAGCGCCACCTTGTCGAGGCCCTCGCCGCGCCAGGCCGGCGGCTTGTCCAGCGCATAGTGGATCTGGAAATTGCCCTTGCCGTAGCGATAGGACTGCGTGGCTTTTATTGCCACCTCCGGCGCATTCTTGCCGAGCAGGCGGCCATAGAGCTGCGTCGGCGTGACCGAGCAGATGACGCTCTTCCCCGCCGTCAGCGTTTCACAGGAGGCCAGACGCACGCCGGTGGCGCGACCGCCGGCCTGGACGACCGAGGCGACATCGGCGTTGACGCGGATCTCGCCGCCGCGCTCCTTGATCAGGCCCTCGAAGGCGGCGAGCAGGTTCCTGGCGCCGCCCTTGACGATCGGCGCGCCGGCGGCCTCCAGCGCGAAGGCGATGACCTTGGCGATCTGGCCGGAGAAGGCGTCTTCCGGGCCGAGCCCGGCATGCAGCACCCAGGGCGCCCAGAGCGCGCGGACGAGGTCGGAATTGTAAGTCGTTTCCAGCCAGCCGCGCGCGGGCGCCAGCGCCTCGCCCATGAAGGCGGCGAGCTCGCGCGGGCCGCGCCGCCAGGCCTCGCCGGCGATGAGCTTCGTCGTCGGATAGGACCAGAGCGCGCCACCGAGCAGGCCGAACAGCAGCCCGGCATTGCGCTCGATGCCGCCGACATCGCTGCCATGGCGGTCGCCATCGCCTGACGCAATTCCGTTGAGCGCCGCGATGTTGGCGGCGCGGTCGGTGGTGAGCACGGCATGGCTGCCGTCCGGTCTTAGCACGCCGGTCGGCGTCGCCGTGTGGCAGAACTCCAGCCCGTGCCGCGCAAGGTCCTTGCCGAGCGCGGCAAAGGCCGGCGAGGTGATGAACAGCACGAAGGTCGTGGCCATCACGTCATGGACGAAGCCCGGCACTGTCGCCTCCTCGGTGCGCATGCAGCCACCGATGCGGTCGTTGCGCTCGAGCACGAGCACCTTGGCGCCCTTGGCGCCAAGCATCGCCGCGCAGACCAGGGCGTTGATGCCGCTGCCGACGATGATGTGATCGACGTCGCTCATCGTCGTGGCCCTGGCTTTAACCCCGAGGCACCAGCGCCAGCGCTCGGATCGGGCTGCCGGTGCCGTGCTCGATCTTGAGCGGGGCGGCGATCAGGATCGCGCCCTTCGGCGGCAGCTGGTCGAGATTGCACAGGCTGGCCAGCCCGTAGCGGTTGGCCTTGTGCATCAGCGTATGCGCCGGGAATGGCGGCTCCATGTCGCCGGCCTTGCCGGCATCGGTGCCGATCGTCTCCGAGCCCCAGCCCTTGATGTCCTTGGAGATCAGGAACTGGATGGCCTCGGCCGTCGGGCCGGGCGTGTGCGGGCCGGTTTCGTTGGCGTTGAGGAATTCGGCTTCCGAGCCGTTGCGCTTGTACCAGTCGGTGCGCATCACCACCCATTCGCCGGGATTGATGGCGCCGTGCTTTGCTTCCCAGGCCTTGATATGGTCGACGGTGAGCAGGAAATCGTGATCGGCGGCAGACTCCACTGAGCAGTCGATGACGTTGACCGGGCCGACGAAATTCTGTGCCGGAATGGTGTCGGTGGCGCCGTCCGGATAGTCCTTGCCGGTGATCCAGTGCTGCGGCGCGTCGAAATGCGTGCCCGAATGCTCGCCGAGCTTCAGCCAGTTCCAGGCCCACCACGGACCGTTCTTGTCGTATTTGGAAATCTGATGGATCTCGACCTTCGGCGTGTCGACGGCGAGTTCCGGCGGCAGCTTGATCAACGGCGTATCGGGGCCGAGCGGCGCCGACAGATCGACCACCTTGATGGCGCCCGAGAGCAGCTGGCCGGCGACCTCGCCGAGGAGTTTCTGCGTGTCCATGGTCTTTCGTTCCCTCTTGTGTCGGTGATCATCAAGGCTCGTTGCGGCCCTTAATATACCTACTAGACGAAAACATATGCATCTGCAATTATCTTTAAGCATAAAGCATTTTCGGGGTGGGGGCGTGAGCGAGTTCGACGCCATCTTTGTCGGGGCGGGCCACAACAGTCTGGCATGCGCCGCGCATTTGGCGCTCAAAGGCTGGAAAATAGCGGTTTTCGAACGCAGCGAGGCAATCGGCGGCGCGGTGCGGACGGCCGAATACACGCTCCCCGGCTTCCGGCACGATTTCGGCGCGATGAATTTGAGCCTCTTCGCCGGCTCCGCCTTCCACCGGAAATATGCAAATGAATTGAAAGGCCATGGGTTGGAATTCGCGCCCGTGACCGACTGTTTCGCCAGCGCCTTCCCGGACGGCAAATGGTTCGGGGTCAGCAACGACCTCGAAAAGACTGCGTCGCGGCTTGCCGCCTTCTCCGCCGCCGATGCCGCAACATGGCGGCGGCTGGTCGGCGCCTTTCCGGGCGAGGCCGAGCACCTGTTCCGCCTGCTGGGTTCGCCGATGAGCGCAAGGGCGCTGGCCGGCACGGGCTGGAACCTGTGGCGCAAGAAGGGCATCGCCGGCGCGCTCGATACGGCTCGATTGCTGCTGTCGTCGCCGCGCGCGTGGCTCGAGGAAAATTTCGAAACGCCGCATGTGCGCACGACGCTCGCGGCCTGGGGCATGCATCTCGACTTCTCGCCCGACATCGCCGGGGGTGCTGTGTTCCCCTATCTGGAATCGATGGCCAACCAGAGTTTCGGCATGGTGCTGGGCAAAGGCGGCGCCGACACCATCATCCGCGCGCTGGCCGGCATGGTGACGGCGGACGGCTGTCAGATCGCGACCGGTGCGGAAATCGCCGAGATCACGGTTTCCGGCGGCAAGGCGACCGGGGTCAGGCTGGCATCCGGCGAAATCCATGTCGCGACCAGGGCCGTCATTGCCGGCGTCGCGCCGAAAGCGCTGCCGGGCAAGCTGCTGCCCAATGGCTCGGGCGACGCCGACTTCGATACGGCGATGAAGAAATTCCGTCATGCGCCAGGCACGATGATGATCCATCTGGCGATGGACGACCTGCCCGATTGGAACGCCGGCGCCGAGCTTCGTCAATTCGCCTATGTGCATCTGGCGCCGTCGCTCGACGCCATGTCGCGCGTCTACCAGCAGGCGATCGCGGGCCTGCTGCCCGACCAGCCCGTGCTGGTCGTCGGCCAGCCGACAACCGTCGATCCGTCGCGGGCGCCGCAAGGCAAGCATGTGCTGTGGGTGCAGGTGCGCATGCTGCCGGCCGAGATCCTCGGCGATGCCGCGGGCAAGATCGCGCCCGCGCATTGGGATGCCGTCAAGGACACCTATGCCGAGCGGGTGCTCGACATCATCGAGAGCTATGCGCCGGGATTACGCAAAAAAATCCTCGGCCGCGCGGTGTTGTCGCCGCTCGACCTCGAACGCGAGAACCCGAACCTCGTCGGCGGCGACCAGATTTGCGGCAGTCATCATCTGGCGCAGAATTTCCTCTTCCGCCCGGCGCGCGGCTTCGCGCGCTGGAACACGCCGGTCTCGAACCTTTACCTCACCGGCGCCGCGACATGGCCCGGCGCCGGCACGGGCGCCGGCTCCGGCTACATGCTCGCCCAACAGCTGGGAGGGAATTAGAGCATGATCCCGAAAAGTGGGAACCGGTTTTCGGAGAAAGATCATGCTCCAACAAAGAGCTGGAATTCCGGGATGGACAAGGCGCGGTTGCCCACCACCGAATGAAAAACGCCGCGCGGACAAATGACAATCAACAAGGGGAACGACCATGACCATCAACAGACGTGACTTGCTTGGATACAGCGCTGCGGCGCTGGGTGCTGCCACGCTTGGCCTGCCGAGGGCGGCAAAGGCGGCGGACGAGCTCACCATCGCCTACAACGTCAACCTGCCCTCCTGGGACCCGACGACTGGCCCCTCGGCCGTGAACCCGACCATCCAGGGCCTATACCAGTCGGTGTTCGACCAGATCATCGGGCAAAAGCCGGATCTCTCCTTCACGCCTGGACTGCTTACCGAATGGGGCTGGAACGACGACCGCACCAAGGTGACGATGACGGTGCGCGAGGGTGTGAAATGGCATGACGGCTCGCCCTTCACGCCTGAGGACGTCGTGTGGTCGCTGACCCGCGCCGGCGACGAGAAGACCGGCAACCCGATCCAGTTCGTCTGGAAGAACGTCAACGATTTCAAGATCGACGGCAACAAGATCACCGGCGACGTCGTGCAGTTCGACCCGGTCTATTTCAAATGGATGTCGTTCCTGACCGGCTACATTCTGCCCAAGGCCTATTACGAGAAGGTCGGCGCCGAAGGTTTCGAGAAGGCGCCGATCGGCACCGGGCCTTATATGGTCGACAAGTTCGAGCGCAACGCCTTCCTGCGACTCAAGGCCAATCCGAATTATTGGGGCACGAAGCCGGCCTTCGAGAATGTGACGATCAAGTTCGTCACCGACGCGGCAAGCCGCGTCGCCGAGATCGAATCCGGCTCCTCGCAGGTGACGCTCGAAATTCCTTACGAGGAGTATGACCGGCTGATCGCCAAGGACGGGCTGGCCGGCTCGATCAAGAACGTCTCCGACATCGGCATGATCTTCTTCAACAACAAGGACGCCATGCTGGACAAGAACGTCCGCCAGGCGGCGGTGATGGCGGTGGACAAAGAGCTGCTGGTCAAGCGCCTGCTGCGCGGCTATGGCCAGCCGATCGATACGCTGGAGACGCCGGAATACGCGGCCTTCGATCCGTCGGTCAAGGTCGAGCACAATCCGGACAAGGCCAAGGAACTGCTTGCCGCCTCCGGCTATTCGACCAAGAAGCCGGCCAAGTTCACCATCCAGACGACCAAGGGCTTCAAGCCCAAGGACTACGAGATGGTGCAGGCGATCGTCGGCATGTGGCGCAAGGTCGGCATCGAGGCCGAGATCGAGGTCTACGAGATCGCCAAGCACTACGAGCTCAGGGCCGCGCACAAGCTGGCGCCGGCCGCCTTCTACAACTGGGGCAATTCGATCGGCGACCCGACAACCTCGACGGGCTTCGCCATGTTCGGACCCTCGCCGCACTCGTCCTGGAAGACGGACGACCTCGACGCCAAGATCGGCCCGCTGTGGGGCGAGAAGGACGAGGCCAAGCGCATCGCCGGCTGGAAGGCGGTCGACAAGTACATCGCCGAACAGGCCTATGTGCTGCCGCTGATCCAGTATGCGCAGCCGATCGTGCACTCGAAGAAGGTCAATGTCGTTCAGCATATCTCCGGCGCGCTGCTGCCGGCGCTGATGACCCCGGCCTGATCATCGGCCTTGTGCCCTGCCGGTCTTCGCCCGGCAGGGCCCCCTCATCCGGGCC